>JAIPIN010000010.1 GCA_021734665.1 Kiritimatiellales bacterium | reverse complement strand
TTCTTTAGAAGGCTCATTTACAAATATTAAGTGTAAAATCAATGTACATCCTGGATTGAAAATCGAACGAAAACAAAAGCTGATTTCAGAGCTTTTAGGTGGTTTCTAGCCCCCAAAATTTTCCATTAAGCCTATTTTTCTTTTTTTAGCTTCCTCTCCTCGCGCTCTGCCCGTTTTTTCAATTCCATTTGCATGTCCTCATTATGAAGCGCACTCATAACATTTGAAATCGAAGATGGGTCGTCTAAAGCTCTTACAAGTAATTTGTCTTTTATTAAATATCTAACCAAAGAAGCTCGAGCTAATATGTTCGGGAGTTCGGATGAATTATTTCTTAATGCTTCTCTTAATTCATTTTCAACTACTCTTCTCTGAACAACGATGTAAGGATATTCCAATACTCTTCTCAAAATCCCATGGGGCTTTCTTTCGTTTGTGCCTTCGCTGGAATCAGGAGAATCATTAACCATAATTAAGTTGTTATATGATAACTATACTTAACAAGTAAGTCACGGATTGTTAAGACAATATTTGTAAAAACTTAAATATCATCTCATCAATAAGTTTTACAAATTCAACTTTATCTTCAACTGGCATATAATTATATGAATTAATTTTAGCAGCCTCATTTCTGTCGAATACCGCTTCTAACTTAGCCACAACGGCATGTGAGTGCTTCTTTAGATCTATAATTATTTCATCCATATCAATGATTACGCCCATTAAGTTGTTACCCTTAAGCTTATTCCTTCTTTTCTGAAAGGAGCCATATGCATTCCCACCTAGAAAAGCTCTCCTTTTACCATGATCATTTCCGAAAGGATCAAGCATAATTAATCTCTCGTAAAGATGTGTTTTTAATCGTTCAATTCTATCTGAATATAAATCTGCATATTCTTGCTTTGGTTCAACCACAGGATATTCTTTGCCTTCTACAACACGCCAACCGTGATTAGTTTCCAACTCATTTTGAAGCACATCATCATCTGAGGGTCTTTTAGTATCAGTCATTAGTAAAATGATATAACAAAACGAAAGTTATCATAATATTTTGCGCTTATTTTTTGTTCATGTTTTAACCCTTCATGCAGCCAATTTCTCTGCTTGGCTCTTCTGAACTAGGGCCTCTACAATAGGATCAATATCACCCTCCATTATCCTCGGTAAATTGGGAAAGTTCTGACCAAGCCTGTGATCGGTCACTCTGTCCTGCGGGTAGTTATAAGTTCTAATCTTTTCGCTCCTATCCCCTGATCCAACCTGACCTGAACGCATATCTCCCCGCTCCTTTGCCAGACGCTCCTGCTCCAATGCATACAAACGACTACGCAAGATACCCATAGCCTTTGTTTTGTTCTTTAGCTGACTCTTCTCATCCTGACAGATAACTTTTATACCAGTCGGTTCGTGTGTAATTCGCACTGCCGAATCAGTTGTATTAACAGATTGACCTCCAGGCCCACTCGCACGAAAAACATCTACTCGCAAATCTTCGGGATTCAATTTCAAATCAACTTCTTCTACCTCGGGCAAAATTGCAACAGTTGCTGCCGAAGTATGCAAACGACCCTTACTTTCGGTTGCAGGAACACGCTGTACCCTATGCACTCCTGATTCAAATTTGAGTTTCCCGTAAGCACCATGCCCTTCAATCTCACAAATCGCTTCCTTGATTCCACCACCATCTGCATCTGCTTTAGTAAGTATATTCATTTTCCATCCTTGTTCCTCTGCAAAACGCAAATACATCCTGAGTAGCTCAGCTCCAAACAAGGCTGCCTCCTCTCCTCCTGTACCTGCTCTTACCTCCAGAATAACGTTCTTTTCGTCATCTGGATCTTTAGGAACTAAGAATGCTTTCATGTCAGCCTCCAATTCTATGAGCCTCTTACTGGCTACTTCAGCTTCATCTTCAGCAAGCCCTTTTAGTTCTGGATCATCTTTTACATCTTCTACAGATTTAATAGCTGCTTGGCACTCGTCATATTCTTTAAGCATCCCGATCAAGGGTTCCAGATCTGATAGTTTTTTGCCTATCTTTGCAATCTTCTTTGGATCTGCTAAAACTTCAGGATCCTGCATCTGCTGCTGAAGTGCTTTGTGATCCTCTGCCAATGCACGTAATTTATCGATCATATACAGAAGACATTAAAGCATGAAAAAAGAATCTTCACACCGCAATAATGCACTACCTTGATTCAAGCCCTTTTAGAACTGCCTTACACCCATTTGTAACCTTCACTACTGCAAGCAAATCTTCTCCAATCATACCTTCAATATCTTTTGCCTCCTTTTTAGGAGCAAAGTACTGAGCAATTTGTGGAAAATCTACAGAGTCCATACTCTCTCCATTTGGAGTTCTAGTCCATCCACTATCGCCTCTTGCACGACCAATAATACATACCTGACCTGGGGCAAGATCTGGTTTCTCTAAACCAACATCAACAAATTTGGCAGGACGATCTGTTGTGAAAGTAACATACACAGGCTTGCCTGTGTTGCGTGATTCTCGTGCCATTTCTTGTGTAATTATATCCTGCGCTTCTATATAACCAAGAATCGCAAAGTGTCCACGGAAGATAGCGCGTGGATCCATTTTATCTGTCTCTAAATATACAGTTGTTCCTGTAAGCATCGTAATTACAGGCGGAACAAGCACCAATACCATTATTGCTATCTGAACGCCGATTGCTATAAATGTGCGCTTCATGATGCATGAATGGAAGCTAATAATTTACGACGAGTTCTTTCCATAAAGATTGATAGAAGAATCAGAACGATTCCACCTAAAATAAATGCAATAGAACTATGGAGCATCTCGAAAGACCATGAGAAATATTGAATCAATATGATTATGGATGAACTTAGAATTCCAATATTTATTAATTCTCTATTGGCAGTCTGAATACCAAACCATATAGCAGATAATGATATACAGAACACTACAAGAACGTTGAACATAAACACCACAAGACTATTGTCTATAGCATTACCAATCAACGGAACACCATCAATATGAATTAAAGGCAAAATCAAAATTCCAGTTACAACCAATAATGCATACCTAGAAAGATCACTGTGTAGCTTTCCTTTAATCAAAGCAAAAGCCAATATCAAAATAACTCCAGCGAGTATCAGCAATTGCTTTAACGAAAATACTGCATCAAAAAATTCTTTCGCAACACTTGCATCAGCCGTTGTAGCAATAAGTGGAATAGCAATAAGTATTGTCCCCCACTTGAATAGACCGCCCTCAGCCCAAAGAACACTTCGGCGAGCAAGTGATCCAAGTGCAATAAAACCAATACCCATCAAAGGAAGCAACGGGCGCAATCCTCTATCACTCCACAAAAACTGTAATTGATCATCTGTAAACCATCCTTCGCCTCCACCAAGCCAACCAAGTGCAAGTAACCCCAAAGGAATTGCCAAAAATGCATATGCCTCTAGTTTGCGTGCAAATCCCATAGCTAAAACTCCAATCATCCACAAGAATGGCCCCTGCCAAAATGTCAGAGAGAAATGGAAGATCTGACCAAGCAAGAATATTGCCGCTCCCAATATAAGCGAAAGCAAAAGCCATAATGACTCAGAGACTTTATGGTAGCCACGCTCTTGCGCAGCATAGGCAGCCAATGCAACAACAATATATCCCGCAAAAATCACAAGCATCCTCAGTGCAGGACCCATGTTCTGCCAGTTGCTACCAATAAAGAGTAGTACGCCCAAAGCAACTAATATCACTCCGATAGTAGAAAAAATAACAATCCCCTTACCCATACCAATATCATCACTGTTTTTATGCAATGAGTTTTTAAGTGTCTTCGCTTGCTCGGCGGTAATAACACCATCTTTCTGCCATACCTCTAGAGCCTCCTGTGCACTGATACCTTTCATGGAGAGAATTCTAGCAGATATATGCAAATGAAAGCTAGTATGTAACGCACATATGAAAGTTTTACTCGCTATGTCTGGCGGAATAGATTCGAGCGTGATTGCTTACCTGCTAAAAGAGCAAGGACACGATTTGGTGGGCGTACGATTTGCATTGTGGAGCGATCCACTTGCACCCGCAGAGGCGCAGCTACTTTCCAACAAATGTTGTGATGCACAAACTGGTGCACGAGCTAAATACATTGCTGATGATCTAGATTTTCCACTTCATAACATAGATCTAAGCGAAACATTTAAACGCGAGGTTGTGGATTATTATTTGGATGGATGTAAACAGGGCGTAACACCCAACCCATGCATTCAATGCAACAAGCATATTAGATTCAAAGCTTTGCTAGATTTGATGGATGATTTTGAATGTGAAAAACTTGCAACTGGTCATTACGCACGAATAGAAAAAGAAAGTAAAACTGACCGATACAAACTATTGGAAGGAATAGACCAAACAAAAGAGCAGAGCTATTTTCTTTATGGACTCGCGCAAGATGAATTGGCACGCACAATTTTCCCACTGGGATCAATGCTCAAGGAAGATGTATATGAACTAGCAAAAAAATATAATATTCCACTCGATGAAAAAACTTATCGTGAGAGTCAGAACCTTTGTTTCTTCCCCGAAAAAACACCAAAAGAATTTCTTAAAAGATATCTGAGCAAAACCATGAAAACCGGAAAGATTGTAAAGCGCGATGGCACTGTAATTGGAGAACATAAAGGACTACCACTCTATACAATTGGCCAGAGACGAATTGGAGTGGGCGGATTATCTGAGACACTGGAAGTTGTGGATAAGAATCCTGAAAGCAATGAACTAATAGTTGCCCAAGCAGAAGGAGAAAAGTTGAACAAAATAGTTGTACAAGATTTGCATTGGATATCTCAGGCTCCGCCAGAAAATGAAGAGATTCCATTCGATGCTCGCACCAGATCATTATCTAAAAAAGAAGGGGGCAAATTCAAATACAAAGGAAATACCGGCACATTCGTGTTCAAAGAGCCCAGAGATCCCCTTTCGCCCGGCCAATCGCTTGTTTTATATAAAGGAGAAGAAGTAATTGGAGGAGGGATAATGGCATGAATTAATGCTATAACATCATTCTTCAATCAAAGAATTATGACACTACTTAAAAAATGGAAGCTTGCATATATCATTATCTATTTTCGGAGTCCCGACACAATCAATGTATTGGCAGCTATCAGTAGCACAATGCCAAAATGTTAGACCATTGCAGTCACACTGATTAAAACTTACCTCATCAAGACACATACTCAGAAATGTCACTGATTGGAATTCACATCTTAAAAATACACTACAAGAAAGGCTACCGTTTATGATGTAACAATTCCTAAATACTTTGTCTTGTACATTAAAATCGGCAACATAATCTTCCCATTTTGGCAAAACATATATACCACTTACAATAGATTCTGTTAGCGCTTCTTCAAATGCCTTGTGCCCCACATTTATTACATCAGATTTCATACTGATGGAATACTAACACAATTTTTTAAAAGCCCGCTACTACATCCATGTTGGCAGCGGGCAAAAAACACCACAATATTTTCGACCTAACTCCACCCATGAGACCAAGATATCCCCGTAACTGCCGAGATATCTCGGCGCACATCAGATCGCTTGTACCGATGGCTGTTGCACACTTTGACAGATAACACCGTTCCGTCGGGCGCTACATGCCAATGATCAGTATGCTTGTTGTCACCAGACCACCAAACAAGAAAAGTTCCATCATTCAATTCGCTCCTCTGCAAGCTAGAAGATGGCAATTTTTCGGCTGGTGGGCGACTTGAAGGAGCACGATCATTGCTGCCTCCCATATCTAAACCCTCCTAAAGTGAATACTGTGGCACAAAGAACGACAAATAGTACTATATTACTAGTAATTATAATTGTCAACTTGTATATCAATATGTAATATTCTCATATGAGAAACAACCACACAACTATTGATAGACAATTCGAAATAGAAGAAATAATATTTGGACGTTTAAAACGATATAAAAAAGGGCACAATCTAATTACATATGAAGGCACAGCTGAAGATAAATTATGCTTGGATTACGTTAAAAATGCTTGGCATGATAGCGAGTATGAAGTGATATGCTCAATTCGTCCATGTATGGATATTAAATTACAAGAAGAAGTCCGTTCATTTGCACAACAAAATGGATACCGATTCGTAGATTACATTGGCGATTGTGTAGTTGATGAGAAAGAAAAACAATTTATTTCAATATGCTGTAGCAATGTAAGATCTGCAATACAGGAAGTATTATCTGGCACGAACGGACTTCTGATCCAAGGGAGCATCATGGACAACAAGTCAAGAGATGAATTCAAATATGCAAATGATCAATTGCAATCATTTTCTACTTCTGCAAACAGTTCAAGTCCTCTTGTAAAACCTGGTCCAAAATCTGTAGCTGATTGGGATACATTGTTTTTATTCGACGGACTTAGTCGTACAGACTTTTTAACTACTTACTTCAGCAGAATGCCAACTGAGATAGAAGATTACCAAATACCAGTATGCTATCTACTTTGCTATAATGAACGACAACAATTAGCAATACGCGAAATGCTTCGTGGCTCTTTTGAAGATGCCAACAAAAATTGCACATCTAAAGAAATAGCTAAACAATAATAATTTTATATCCAAATAACATGTTGATTAAATATGTAACATAGATCTCATATCAACTATATCTACTGCAATAGATGTGATTAAGAATCTTTCTTGTGCTATATTGACTTCCTTTTTAAACGTGCTCTCTAGTCCATTTTCTGCTATAATATCTTGATTCCACTAGACCCTCACTCTCACCGCGCCGAATACGATGAAGATGGAAACATCATTCTTCCTTCTAACAACTCTCACATTTCTGAAAGCAAAAATAGTGATGAAGATATTTCTCTCTCGTGGATCAAAAAGGAACCCGAATGGAATACACAAAAAGACCCATTCAAAAACCCACTAAAAAACATAAAAGTCCCGAATGTATCGGATGCAGTAAAAAACTATCGCAAGGCAGTGCATGGTCAGCTAGTAAGTACAACAAGTGGAATAATTCGCGAGGGTGCAAATCAATATAGCTTTAGTTATCTCTCCGCAGGCAGCTCACTCAAATCTACTGGCAAACATTTGCGCAAAGGCGGAAAGGTTACATGGGCATTCCTTACACAACCAGTTTGGGTTCCACGCAGAGGCAAAGCACCAAAGGAATACTCTCGCATGACACTCTTTGCACTGGATACCGTACGCTTTGGAGGAACATTTGCTGCGATCTTCATGGCGCTTTTTGTATCGCTTAACTACCAAAGCTTTTGGAGTATTGTAACTACAAGATTAAATCCAATAGATCACATACGCTCAGTACAAGCACTTACAGCATCTGTAGATTCTGCGCTTAAGGATAAACTACTTAGGAGCCCATCTCTTGCAGTTGCAGGAGGAGATGCAGGAAATCTTCTAGCATTCCTGCCTAATGTTGGCCCACCAGAAAACCGAATTATCATCCCAAAGATGGGAATGAACATTCCTCTTGTAACTCCATCTTACGAAGCTTTGCTACGGGAAGATTGGGGACAAGTAGAATCAGATATTCAAGATGCTCTGCAAATGGGAGTAGTGCATTATCCAGGGACTGCAAAACCCGGACAGGCCGGAAACTTCTTTGTTACAGGACACAGCTCGTATTACCCATGGGCACCCGGAAAGTATAAAAACGTTTTTGCAAGACTGCATGAACTAGAACCCGGAGATGAATATTGGGTTTACTACGGAGGAGACAAGCATCGCTATATCGTTCGTGGAAAAAAAGAGGTTAAACCTTCTGATGTAACAGTTCTGGATCAACCAGTAGACAGACGTGTTTCTACACTGATGACATGTACACCAATTGGAACAACTCTACGCAGACTTATCATCACATCCGAGGAAGTAGACCCTCAAACAGGTATTGCACTTCAAATTGGCGAACGTGGGCATGATCAATTGCCAAAGGCAAAACCGCAGGCGTTGCCAATTTAGAATGTAGAATTTAGAATTGAGAATGTAGAATTAAGGTGTATTTTCAATCAGAATTCTTAATTCTTAATTTTTAATTCTAAATTCATTCTGTGCTACAAATAGCATATACTAAGAATTGTTGATCTTTGAAGAACATTACCGCTGTGGTGGCCCGCCTTCGCCCTTGGGGCTACGGACGGGTGAATACCTCAGCTTCTGATCATTTATCTGACGTTTAGTACATTTGCCGCTGTGGTGGAATGGTAGACACGGGGGACTTAAAATCCCCTGCCCATACCCGGGCGTACTGGTTCGAGTCCAGTCAGCGGCACCACACCATTTGAAACCGTTTATTGCGTAAATGAAGCACAGGGAACTCTTCAGATATATTTGACATTATATAAAAATAATATATTATTTACATATCTTGAGTGCAACTATTCCACATCTACAACCAATAATGAGCCTAGAATCTCGGGCAAATACCGTCCAATCTGCTCCCACAACTCAAAAACTTATTGCTACAAAATTAGCCACTGCCTTGTCTATAGCAGCAGATACTGAATTGACATTACATGAAATAGATACGTTGATAGCTGCAACCTTGCAGACAAATAGAGCCATTAGCCATCAGCGCGTGACTGCTATTTTGCATCCAATCACACTAAATGGTGGTCGAGCAGCTGCAATTGCCAGCGTACTCAATAATACTGATCAATTGGAAAATGTTTTGACAGATCAAAGCCAACCTCCTGAATTGCAAGCTGCAAGAAAGGACTTAAAAGTATTACCAGAAGAAAAAATAATTGAACGCCTTGATGCAATCGAATCCGCTCTTTTTAACGTATTACTTGATATTGCAACACACAAAACAAATCCACTCAGCAATGTTTTGGTATCAGTTTTACCCGCTGCACGTCTTCTGAAGCCAACATTTACGCTCAAAACAGTCAGCAGTTTCGAAGAATTGATGACGCAAGTTAATCAAGAAGTTCTCTTACCTCTAGGGAGACATATATGCATAGAACTAACACCACAACAAACTATTACTGCTTATAGCTATAATATTATTCCAGGTAGCTGGAAAGAAATCGATGTTTCACATGAACATCCGGACCCCGTCTGGGCAGCTGATATTGAAGAGTCTTCTTTTTCGTACCCTGATTATGTGGAGCGGGCTCAGATAAATGGTGTTGCAAGTTATGGATATGCATTTGTAAAACCGGAAGCTATGCGAACTGCTAAAAGCGAAGAAGAACTTGATTCCATGAAAATATTCGATATTTCTGATTCAGCAGATTTTGTAGCATTTCTGGAAGCAAATCCAAAGATACGATCAATGTATCTAGGTGGCGAATTGTACTATGAATATGTATTGTATCATGAGGTAGAACATATCGTAAACCAAAGACGCATTGCACTTTTGCCGGAAACAGATAATGAACAACTTCGTTTTTATAGGGCACATGTGAAACCGGATTCCATGCTAGAATATGAATTAGGAACATGGGAAATTGCAGATGAATATCATATTTATGATCAAGAACATTTTACTGCTGCATATGAATTCGTAGCTTTGGTGAATGGTTGTATACGAGCAATGGAAGAAGCAATCTCACAAGAAGAATACGATAAAGCACACGCACTCTTTAAAGAATTTACAATAGGCGAACTCTATTTAGAGTACAGAGATACATCTCCAGATGGTGCATACAGAAAAATGAGCGGTCACAGCATGGCATCCATGTTCTTCAACGTAAAGTTTCCAGACTACTGTCGAACTTTAAGAGAAGAATTGGGAGATGCAGCCTGGCATAGGAGACATATATCTATAAATGAATTAGATACTCTTCGTACATTTCGCCAAGACAATATCTTGAGTTTTGATGAATTTGTAGATGCAAAAGCAGCACGTGAGGCACAAGTAATCGCAGACAGGCAAGATGATGCGTTTGAAGTACTAGTAGACGAAGGCATGAGCCATGATGATGCACTAGAATTAGTGATGAAGAGTGATACGAATCTAGATGCAATCATTGCACGTAGGATAGAACAAAAATAGAACTATAACGTTTTTACTTCCTGCCAACCCCCATTAACAACCTGCAACTCTTAAACATTTCTAGAGGAGATTCAATCTGTTAAAAATATATCGTACTTTTTTGGCTACCACTAAACAAATACAAAACATGCTACATACTCCCCTATCACACCTGTAATTATTTTGAACAACAGAATGTGACCGACTAATTTGCGTTTGACGATGCAAAAAATCTGAAGATACTAGGCGCATTATTTTATTCCCCTACTCACTCCATGGGCCCCACTGAAGAACTTACAACAGATACAAAACTTACAACGGATGAACCTGCTACTTCAGAAACTCCGTATCCCACTCCGACGGCACAAGTGCGTCAACGCAGAGATCATGACACTGTAGGCACAGTCTCACTGGCAGCCTGGCGAGAGTTTGCGAAATTGACCAAAACAAATCCCTTCTCACATTCAGGGCGCTACTGAATCTCCAACGATGCTGTAGTCGGTGACATAAGAACAGCGCCATTTGTAGGATTCTCCAGCTTAAGATTAATCTTTTCACCTGAATCATTTATGTCATCCTTTATTATAGGAATAACGAATGACTTCTTAGATTCACCAGCTTGGAATGTAAGCGTACCGCTAGTTACCTTATAATCGTATCCAGCCACAGCCGTTCCACCATTAGTAGAATATTCTACTTCCACAGTACCAACTGTACCTTTAGAACGCACAACTTCAATTATAGCTTCTTCATCAGATTCTTTTGCAGTAAAAGAAGATCGCAAGAACTTTATAGAACCTGTACCAAATGTTCCAATCTCATCGTCTACAATTGTAAGAAGAGCTGCACTGGTGCCTAGCGATGCATTTGTTGGCGTCTTAAGTATTAAGTTAACTGTCTTATTCCCATCTGGACTATCATTATCATCCACTAAAACAGTAAAAGTTTGAGCAGACTCCCCTGCGGAAAAAGAAATCGTTCCACTTGCCGGATCATAATTTGAACTGGATGCAGTTCCATTGCTAGTTTCATATTGAACTGAAGCTGCACCGGCATCATCCGTACGTTCAACCGTTATATCTATAGAATCTCCATTTTCGGCTACATCGTAACCCAAAGCTGCAAAGGAGATTACAGACCCGTCTGTAGTAGAAGCTGTGCCATCATCATCTTTGATTGTTAGCACTGCAGTACTTGGTGTAGTTACTGTAGCTCCACCTGTTGGAGCACTTAAAGTAAGAGTGATAGTTTCATCACCTTCATCTTCTGTATCATCATTAATATTTATATTAAACATTGCACTTGTCTCGTTATTTGCAAAATTCAAAGTACCCGAAACTACTTCGTAATCATCTCCTGCAGTAGCAGTACCTGCTGTAAGAGTGTACTCAACTGAAACTGCACCAGATCGTCCTCCTGTTCTAACAACGCTTATATGAGCTACATCTCCATCTTCGTTCACACTATATTTATTAATGGTAAATCGCATTGCACCAGCAGCATTAGGCTCTGGCTGATTAGTCTCCTCTTCTTCCTCTTCTTCTTCCTCCTCCTCTTCTTCTTGCTCCTCCTCTTCTTCCTCTTCTTCTCCAGTTACAACTCCCAGTCCAAGCAGATCATCACGTAGACGTTTCATCAATACAGCAACTTGTCCGCGAGTAACAAAATCATTTGGACCAAATTTTCCGTTGTCATATCCGTTTATAATTCCTGCTCCATTCAACTCTCCAATTGCTTCATCGTAATACATTCCACTACTCACATCAGAGAAAACATTAGATCCAAGCAAGACAGCTGCAAAACCTGTACCGCCAACACCAAGAATTACTCCAGCAGAAACAAGGGCTACTGAAGTTGCAAAAATTCGAATACGCATAGGAAAAGTGGGGAAGCTTAAGGGGAAAGATAGTCATTTATATACCATTGGTAAATTGTGCAAATACAAAATTGTATGGTGGCTACGTTTGATGAAAGAAAAGCGGTGTATGTTGTTTGTTATACAATCAATTTTTTAGTTAAAAGTTAATAGTTAATAGTTAAAAATGGATGCAAGTTTTTATGATCTCAAAAACTTACAACTATTCACTTTTCACTATTCACTTTTCACTTCTCCAGTGAAAAGAATTACTTATAACTACCACGTTTAAAAAATTTAATAAATCTGCAGTGCCATCGAAACAATCTTAGCTATCTCTGCACGATTCACCGGATCAGATGGCCCAAAATAGCCTGTAAGATTCCCCTCTTCATCTGTAAAACCAGAAACAATTCCATCTGCTGCCGCAGTCTCTATTGCCACTCCAAATTCTGTAGTTGCATTCACATCTTTGAATACAGTTCCATCTAACGATGTAAATGATGCTCCAAATGCTTGCAACACAGTAGTTACCACCTCAGTACGTGTTGCCGAACGAGTAATGTCTACAGTGCCATCAGAGTAAATAGCCCAATCGTTACTCTCTGCACAACGAATATATGATTCAGACCAACTACCCTGTGCCAGTTCGTTTTTTATAGAATTTGTACAAGTTTCCAAATTAATACCCGAAGCTTCTACGGCAATTTTGGAAAGCTGTTCGATAGTCACATTATCTGCAGGACCATATTGACCAAGTGGATTACCTTCACTGTCTTGGTAACCAGAAATAATTCCTCTGCTCGCCATATCTTCTACAAACTCTGCAAACCATGCATAAATTGGTACATCTTCTAATGTTACAGATTCACCTCGCACATTAACCATAACGTGCGAAGAAGTTTCTGCAGCAGATTGATGCATTTTCTCAACGATAGAATCATCTTCACGTTCAGGGAAAAGCTCTGCATTAAACTCATTTGCTTGATCCGATTGCTGTTGTTCTTGCTCCAACTGTATCTGATTCAATTCTTCGTCAAAGAGTTCTAGTGATGGTGGCAAGGCAGCACAAACTGACTGCACACCACATAAAATACTAATGAGAACTCCAACAATGATGTAAGAATGCTGCATGAACATATAGTACCAAGGAGATGAATAACTCACAATCATTGCTTGGGTTATGCGGGCGGGAATCGCGCATTGATTGTGAGCGATTTCAGCCTCCAAATGTGTAGCGTGGCAAAAATGCGGAGAGGTAGGCGGCGGGGGTCATTTTTGCAGCGGAGCATTTGGCTAAGGCTGATCCGCGAGCAATCACAGTCGCGAACTTTTTTGGTTCTTTTTTGGTTACAAAAAAGAACAAATCAAAACCTTGCAACCACTCTCTCAATCCAGTAGGCTTTTTCGGAAATGAGTACACAAACAGGCTCTGGCTCCATTGGGCCCCAAGATGGGCAGGGGGCTCTTTTTTTTAAAAACGGGGCTGAGAAGCGCACAATTTTGCTTCTTGGATCGGGCGCATTAAAAATCGGAGAGGCCGGAGAATTTGATTATTCCGGAAGTCAGGCAATTAAAGCATTTAAAGAAGAAGGCGCTCGAGTTGTACTCGTGAATCCAAACATTGCAACCAATCAAACCAGCTGGGGACTGGCAGACTGCGTGTATTTTTTGCCGGTTAATCCATCTTTTGTAGAAAAAGTAATAGAGAAGGAGAAACCAGAATTTATTTCGCTTAGCTTTGGAGGACAGACTGCTCTGAACTGTGGTGTAGAATTAGAAACATCCGGAATTCTAAAAAAGCACAATATAGCAGTTTTAGGTACTCCTGTTAGAAGTATTCAAAACACAGAAGACCGTGCCCTCTTTAATAAACAACTTAAGGGTATAGATGTATCTGTTCCTAAATCGCATGCCGTAGAAGATATGCAATCAGCTATGGAAGCTGCAAAGGATATTGGTTTCCCAGTTATTGTTCGTGGAGCATTTGCACTTGGAGGTAAAGGAAGTGGTAGGGCACAAGTAGAATCTGAACTGGAAGAAATTTGTAAAATTGCATTTGTTGAATCTCCACAAATTCTTGTTGAAGAAGATTTAACAGGATGGAAAGAAATTGAGTACGAAGTAGTACGCGATAATGCAGATAACTGCATCACCGTTTGTAACATGGAGAATGTAGATCCTCTTGGTATTCACACAGGTGAATCAATCGTAATTGCGCCAAGCCAAACACTAGATAACACTGATTATCAAATGCTGCGTTCAATCTCTCTTAAAGTGATAAGGCACTTGGGAATTATTGGAGAATGCAACATTCAGTTTGCGCTTGATCCCAAATCGCGTGATTACAGAGTAATAGAAGTTAACGCACGTTTGAGCAGAAGCTCTGCACTTGCATCAAAAGCAACTGGATATCCTCTTGCATTTATAGCCGCAAAACTGGCACTTGGTTATACATTGCCGGAACTTAAGAACGCAATTACACAAGTAACATGTGCAGACTTTGAACCTTCGCTCGACTACGTTGCAGTAAAAATCCCCCGTTGGGATTTGCAGAAGTTCCGACTAGTTTCCGATCAAATGACAAGTGAAATGAAATCGGTTGGAGAAGTTATGGCTTTGGGACGCACATTCGAAGAAGCTCTACAAAAAGCCGTTCGCATGCTTAATATTGGCGCGGAGGGATTGTATCCAAATCCATTTGAAGTAAAAGATCTAAAAGAAGAATCAACCCGACCAACACCACGTAGAATTTTTGCAATTGTAGAAGCACTTAAGGGGAAGATGACTCCCGAAGAGATAAATTCTTTAACTGGAATAGATCTATGGTTTTTGAACCGCATAAAAGGATGTGCAGAAATTGCTAACCAACTCGAAAAAAGCAAAACACTAGAAACAGATCTTTTGTTTAAAGCAAAACGCGCTGGCTTCTCTGATCGTGCAATAGGCATATTAATGAGAATCGATCCTGAAAAAATTCGTACTCAACGTATTGCAGAAAATATTGTCCCCGTAATTAAACAAGTAGATACGCTTGCAGGAGAATTCCCCGCACAAACGAATTATCTCTATATGACATATCATGGAACAGAACATGATATTGACTTACAAAAACCAGACACCCAACCCCCTACTTCCCACCCCCAAAAACGTGCCATTGTCATCGGCGGAGGCCCTTACTCCATCGGATCCTCTGTGGAATTCGACTGGTGCTGTGTTCAGGCTGTACACGAACTTCAAAAGCAAAACTTCGAGGTGGCAATGATCAATAGTAATCCAGAAACTGTAAGTACAGATTACGATGAATGTGACCTTCTATTCTTTGAAGAACTTAGTGAAGAGCGTGTACGCGATGTAACCGACCTGCTTAATCCTGATGGAGTAGTGGTATCTATGGGAGGTCAGATTCCAAACTCTCTAGCTCCAAAACTTCATATAGCTGGTCTGCCAATACTTGGAACTGATCCAGATGATATAGATCGAGCAGAAGACAGGCACAAATTCAGTTCGCTTCTAGATGAACTCGAAATAGATCAACCAGAATGGAAAGAATTCTCGGATATTGCATCAGCACGTAAGTTTTCTCAGGAAGTTGGATACCCCGTAATCGTACGACCAAGCTATGTGCTTTCAGGTGCATCTATGGCCGTAGTACATTCTGATGACGATCTGGATGCATATGTAACTCAGGCAGCTTTTATAAACAAAGAGGCTCCAGTAGTAGTTTCTAAATTTGAACAAGGAGCCAAAGAAATTGAATTTGATGGCGTTGCTCAGGATGGCAAAGTATTACTCTATGCAATTTCGGAACACGTAGAAAATGCAGGAGTTCACTCCGGAGATGCAACAATAGTATTACCTCCACAAAGAGTAAATCTAGAAACACTGCGACGCGTAAAAGTAATTGCCAAAGGCATTGCGAAAGGACTGAATATTTCCGGTCCATTCAATATTCAATATCTTGCACGAAGTAATCATCTTAAAGTTATAGAATGTAATTTACGCGCAAGTCGTAGTTTCCCATTTGCAAGTAAGGTTACTGGAGTGAACTTCATAACACTCGCAACACAGGCCCTGTTACACAAAGCTCCTTTAGATAAGCAGTATCAGACTGTTGATCTTGATCATGTTGGTGTAAAGGCTGCCCAATTCAGCTTTAGCAGATTAAAGGGTGCTGATCCTAGATTGGGCGTAGAAATGGCAAGCACAGGTGAAGTTGCATGTTTTGGACGTAACGCTGAAGAAGCACTTCTCAAAGCTCTTATCTCTGTAGGATTCAAGCTGCCAAAGAAAAATATTCTTGTGACTATCGGAAGAATAGAAGACAAAATAGACATGCTTCCAGCAATAGAAAAACTCCGAGAACACGGCTTCACTTTTTTTGCTACCAAGAACACACATGGGTTCCTAGAATCCAGAGGAATCCCATCTGCATTACTGCACAAAGTATCTGAACCAAGAAGCCCGAATATCCGTGAATATCTGGAGAAAAAACGTATAGATCTTGTAATTAATATTCCAACTCACTCAAGTTCAGCAGATCAAACAGATGGTTACTATATTAGAAGAATTGCTACAGATCAGGGCATCCCGTTGATTACAAACGTTCAGCTAGCCAAACGAATAATAGAAGCGCTTTCTACAATCAAAGTGCCAGAAGATTTGCCACTTATGAGCTGGCCGGCGCTCTTGCGTGATGATTGACAATCGACACGCTTCGCTGTCGACTGTCGATTGTCGATTGTCGAAAGGCCCAAAGGGCCGTGTTGATTGTTGATTGTCATTATAAAATTCCTCAGAACTCGATTGCGTTCTAACCAGAATCTAGTAGAATTCTCCCACTTCTTCCCGTTTTTCACTATGTCTACAACAAAACAAGATGATGACTCTTACATCGGCGATCAGACCCTCGTTACAAAAGGAGGACTGCAAAAGCTTGTAGACGAGCTTGATCACCTTAAGAAAGTACGTCGTCAGGAAGTCGCTCAGCGGCTTAAAGAAGCCATTTCTTATGGTGACCTCTCCGAAAATGCCGAATATGAAGAAGCAAAGAACGAACAAGCCTTTATAGAAGGACGCATCTTAGAGCTAGAAGGTAAAATCAAGAATGCCGAAATCATCTCCGAACAGAAAGCCAGCTCAATAACCGGAAAAGCGGTAAATATCGGCTCTACAGTTACCGTACGCAATAAGACTGATCGCGATGAGCCAGAGCAATATACTATTGTTGGATCTACAGAAGCTGATCCTATAGAGCACAAAATAAGCAACGAATCCCCAATTGGCAAAGCACTTCTCGGCTCTCAGAAAGGAGATAATCTAGAAATCCACACTCCTGCTGGAATGCTTAGATATGAGGTACTTAAAGTGGCCTAGGATAAATTGATAATTGACAATTGAAAATTGATAATTAAGTAGTAAAACCACTGATTAAAATCACAATTGTCAATTGTCCATTATCAATTATCAATTTTTTTACCGTTCACGTACAACAAAAAAGAAAGTACACTTGTGATATATGCCAGACCAGAAAGCATCCTCAACGAACCTCGTGATCCCAGAAGAAACTAAGAAAAAATTTCCTGAGGTAGTAGAACTTATACTTCAGTCAGAGAGTATGAATGACGAAGAGCGTCAGTACTGGATAAACATCCTGCCAGTGATGACGCCAGATCAACTATCTTCGCTTAAAGATATTTTAGATACAGAAAAAAAGCAGCTAGCTGCAATAGATAAAAAGTATGCAAAAGAGATAGAAACAATAGGAGCAAAAAAACTAGTAGAAAAAACCGAATCAGAACGCAGAAAAAGACGTATGGGTAGACAAGAAAAAGAAGCTGCTGCCCAGTCAGAAGATACGCAAACAGCAGAACAACTGCTTAAGAATATCGAAGGATAATTTTTTGATTTTATTGTTATGGACTTAACAACGCAAGAACTGACATTTACATCTGATTTGATATCAAGCAAGCCTAAAGCATGGATTCATGTGCTTTCAGAATTAATTGGGAAACCTAATATTTCTGTATTGGAAATTGGATCATATGAAGGAAAAAGTGCTATTTGGTTTCTTACACACATTCTCACAGGTACAGGATCTACAATAACATGCATCGACCATTGGCATAACGTGCCATTTAATGAGTCACTATTCGATAAAAATATTGCTGCCATTAATTGCTCACACAAGGTTCGAAAAATTAAAGGATACTCAAATGAGGAACTCATGAAATTGTATGGGGAAAAGTACGATGTAATCTTTATAGATGGAGATCATAGCGCTTGGGGATGCTTATCAGACATGGTGATATCTTGGAGCCTCCTAAAAAATAAAGGTTATATGATAATCGACGATTACATATGGGACACAACTTACAAAAAGGATATGAACCAATGGGAACGACCTAAATTAGCAATCGATTCATTTATGAATTGCTATGTAAATCGTTTCGAAATTATGCACAAAGATATGCAAGTCATCCTAAAAAAGACAACAGGCGACATTGGACCTTGGTACGCACCATATAATCCACAAGAAAAATCAGATAAATGATCTGATGACTTAGCTTATCCAAAAGCCAATATACACCTATCGATCAATGCATTGAGTTCTTCTGGCGCTTCGGCTGTTGCTCTGTAAGCACCTGTTTTTAGATCCCTATCCATAGTAGCAATAAGATCTACAATAAATGTAAGAGATTCGCGATCCAATCTTTTTGCGCATGGCAATAATGCACGTACTGTTGGAAAAGGAACTCCGGCTTCTTTTGCTATAGCAGCCGGATGTATTATTCCTCCATCCACTGCAGCCCATACAAGTGTGAGCTGCGATATCATCCACAACATCCTTGTCCAAAGACCATATCCACTATCCCCTCTTTCTAAAAGTCCTTTGGAATATTTTAGAGCTTCTTCCACATTTCCAGAGCCCAACAAATCCATTAAGTGCCAAACTTCTCTCTCGCCAGCTATCACCGACAATGCAAGAACATGATCTTTAGTTATTTCTTTGCCTTGTGCATACAAGCACAACTTTTGAATTTCCTGTGATAGCATCCCTTGATCTTCACCCGAGATTTCCATAAGAAGATCTAGTGCATCACTAGCCATAGAACCATTCAAACGTTTACACTCCTCATTAATCCAACTCACAAGTCTGGAACGATTCATTTTTGGAAATTGACGATGGTCAGAAATCTTTTCAATCTCCTTCATAATAACTGGCAACTTTCCTTTGCGAGACGGGTCTAAAGGTATTACAAATAATAGAATCACCTGAGGATGAATCTGATCAGAAAGACTCTGAGCTTCTTCCTTTTTGCACTTTATTGAACCATCTATAACTACTAATCGATTCCCAGATATAAATGGAGCAACCGAAACCTCATCCAATAGATTGCGCAATGTAAGCCCCTTAGAGTCAATGGTAAGTAAATTCTCCTCGCCATGCTTGTGTACAAAATTCCCTACCCATCGCTTCTTCTCTTCTAAAAGAGCAAATTGGTTATCTCCAGAAAAGAGGAATATTTGAGACATGGTCATAGTTTACATGCTTATTAAGGCAAAACCAGTGACTCATTAGCCATTAGCAATTAGCTAACTGCTAAAAGCTAATAAGCCATAAGCCGCATGTTTATGCAAGTGCGTCCGACTACTCAGAATTTAACTTTTGCCCTATAATATAAGGAAATGTATACCAAATTCTTTTCCATCTTCTCGCGAAGAAACTCACGTGTGCTAGCGCTCGGAACAGCATGTGTTGTGAGTTCATTTGCGATCGGCATCCAGTCTGTTGGCGAAGTACAACCTGTCACCTTGATTGAGGCAGGAAGTATTCAAGAACAAGGCGACGTGGATGGATCAGGGAGTGTAGACATTCAGGATGTCATAGACATTCTGGAAATTGCTCAGGGATATGAAGTAGCTACCCCTGCACAATTAAGAGCTGATCCAAATTCAGACGGACAGCTCACAGTCGCTGATGCATTGAGCATCCTAGAAACACTCTCTCTCCGCTAACCCACAACCACATGAACATGTGCGTCTTAAAAGATTGGCAAATCAAAATCGCACGTATGTGCATAATTGCATTGTGTATCATCAGTGGTGTCACTGCTGCACATGCACAGTCATCCGATGAAATTACAATTACACTTGAACCTCACTGTGCATTTGGAGAATTGAATGATGATTGGATGTTCGGACCAATTCCAGATATTGAGCCGCTTATTAGTCTTGGAGAAGGACACTGTAAAAGTTTTGCAGTAGAAGATCCGCGAACATTACGTACAGATACTCTAAGCAATGGAGATACTCTAGATATTGATATTGTTGTAGAAAACAAAGACGAACTCGATATTCAACGTGTTCGATCATGGCTGAATTATGACACAACAGTTTTAGAAGGGATCAGTATAGAAGTAAATGAGGTATTTAAAATTATTGCTCCAGGAGAAGAAGACTTCGACAACGAAACTGGATTTGTGATGGTGGATGCATCTGCAGAAGATGGCGATGAGCCATCTATCAAACGTCTAGCTATTGCTCGTATTAAATTTAAAGTTATCGATACTCCATCTGCAGGAAGCATAATCAACTTTTATGATGTTCAATCTGGAGGACACACAGATGTTATTAAGAAGAGTGATACAGAACCAGATGGAACTTCGGCTCTAGAATCTGATCCAGGGAGTCTTCATGTTATCTTTGAAGATGACAGTGGAAATAACACAGATGACGATGACGATTCTCTGTTAATAGATGGAGAGACATGTCAGATAGATAGCCAATGTACAAGTAATAACTGTGAGAATGGAATTTGTACTAGTAATGATCCTGCACAAATGCCAGATGGAAGCGCCTGCAACGATGATGACGAATGCGAGAGCGAACAATGTACTGGCAATATTTGTACATCAGATGATGAAGAAGAACTGCTACCGAATGGAGAACCATGTAATTCAGATACTGAATGTGTAAGCGGATATTGTATAAATAGACTATGCCAAAGACGCTTCGCAGAGCCTCCTACTGATACAAACAATGATCAAAATAGCGAATCTGTAAGCACCGCATTTTCTCTTCTACAAGTACAAAACTTCCGTGCAACAACCGAAGGCAACTCCGTATTTCTAGGATGGGACCCATTAGAAACATCTCGATTAAAGGCTTACAACATTTATTATGGCACAACAACAGGACAGTATATTCAACGAAAAACAATAGAAGGCACTATGCAAAGCCTAGTTCTTAGATCTCTGCCACAAGGAACCAGATATTATTTTGCAATACGCGCAGTAAGTATTACAGATGAAGAGAGTGCATTCAGTAACGAAATTTCTGTAGAAGTTGGCAATGCCGCAAGCTCAACTGCTCCTCTGTCAACCGGTGTCTCATTTGATGATCCAACAGAAGTACCAAGTACTAACACAGCAAACCCGATTCAAAATACAGGAACAGTTCCTGGCGAAACTGGTATTCCTTCTATCCTAGTAATCCTGCTATTCACATCTGCAGTAATCGGGACAATCTTTGCATCAAGACGACAATTAATAGTGACTGACTCGCAACCTACATTATGAGCTCTCTACATCCAGACTGGCACGAAACAAATCAAGAAGAACAAGTGGTTCCAGTTCATGGGGCAAAAGATGATAGAAATCTTCCTGAAGGCATTCCTGTATCAAGGAAGCCTGCGGCAATTCTGGGAATGCTGATAGTTAGCTCTCTGGCATTCACTTACTACCACAGTTCTTCCAGCATCAAGGGGCAAGTCACTGATTCTGCCCCTATAATTCATATTAAAGAAGATGGCATAGATCCACAGAGTATAACCGTACAACAAGGACAAACTGTTACATGGATAAACGAACAAGCGATTCCACATATAATAGAATCAACTGACTTATGTAATGCAGATGGGGCCTGCCTATATACGCCAACTGTTTTCCCTGGTGAACAAGTTGATTTTGAAATTTCTGTAGAAATTGCTGCAGGAACATACTCTTATTCCTCAGTAACTTCAGAAGATGTAACCGGAGAAATAATCGTAACTGCAACAAGATCAACTCCTGAACCTCAAGATGCTCAAGATCCATCACCAGGTGATCTCACAGATATACTTCCACCACCTCCAGTAGCACCCACTCCACCAGATTCAAACGAACCACCGGAAAATAATATTCCATCTAACCAATTAAGCGATATACCTGAAACAGCTACTACTCCACCTTCTCCGCCTAACCCTCAGAATACAAATATCCCTACAAATCCAAATGTAGGAAAATACAATACGCCCGATACAAATATTGCAGGTACTACCAATCACAATGGAGCACCTCCTACAATCAACTCTGTACATAAGCCTCTCCAACAACCACAGACTGGTGCAAGTAGCTGGATTGTATTTATCTTGAGCATAGCAGGCCTCACATGGGTAACACGCCGTGCATTCTCTTACAATTTGCAATAAAAAATCCGCACCAAGCCTATATAGCCCAATACGGAGTTTTTAAAATTGTTATTTTTCGCATTTACTCCAGCCACTAGGAGGAGTGATAGTTGAATTTGCACAGGTAGCAATGTTGTCAGTTGGATTGGCATAGCAAGAATTGTTGCCTAAACAGCTAACATTTTTCTGAGCACAGAACGCGCACGCATCAAATGGATCACCGCCACCTACAGGCTGACCACAACTTGATTTACATAAATTATAAGCAGTAGAAGCATTATTAGTATTACAAAGACTATTTAGACAAGATTTACATGAGGCAGATCTACCATTGCCCTGTGCAACGCATGCAGCATAACTACCAACCGAATTGCTTCCACATTGTGAACCACACATATTTATTGCTGCTTGTGCAGTCTTATCAAAACATGCATCTTCTAAACACTGAGTACAAGGATAAGTGTTGTTCCCTTGCAACATACAAGTTTGAACATAGTAATCATTATTCACACATAAACCAGTAGGCGGATTACATACCTTTCCAGTAACGGCACAGTTAACTGCTTTAGAACTACTGTTACATGGAGGAATAGATACATTCCCATCACATGTCCATTTTGCAGGATCACAAGATCCTCCATTGCCACACTGTGATGGATTACATAGCTGAAGCTGATCCTCCATTTTACATACTCCATTATCGCAAGAGCTAACTGGGCAAGAGCGCTGACACTTACCGGATATGATACTGCACTTAGATGAACAACCTGCACTAGGACAATCATTAACACTAGTGCATTGGCGTGCGCCACATTCTGTATGAGTTGATTGAACTATGCCAGATGGAGCACAAGTTGGAGAATCATTCGACTTGTTCTGATAACAAACTTGACCGCTTGGACATGAATAATCCTCGCACGCAGAACAATTACCAACAACTGGTTGTTCAGTTTGACAATTACTATCACATCCATCTCCATTAATTACATTGTTATCATCACACTGTTCACCAGATTCTGTTTTTCCATTGCCACATACAGGATCATTACCATTGCCATCATATGGACATTCTATGTAAGAAGGATTTGTATATCCAGAAAGGTCAATTCCTGGAACCGCACAAGAAATTGGTTTATCAGAATCGCTTGGCACATAACAAGACTTATTTGATGGGCACTGTGGTGATATTGTTGTACATCGCTCACAGGTACTATCATCACTACTTTCTGTCTTACAGATAGAACTACAACCATCACCATTGTTTTTGTTTCCATCATCGCATTCCTCACCCTCTTCTACTTTCTTATTACCACATTCAGGCATAGATTGCGTACACCACATCCAATCACTCAATGAATTACTTTGATAAACATCATTATCAACTCTCGCTTCTGCCGTTATAGAATAATTAATTTTTGGACAAACGTTTCCACTAGGTGAAAATAGAACCCATCCTATAATCATTGTATTTGGCTGCAAAATCTTTCCTGCTTCATGACAAATTACGCCTTTATTATCGTCAGTCCTTCTACAACCACTCGAATTACTCATATGAGTTAGTCCACTTGGCCAAGGCATATATAGAGATAAACCATATACAGGCTTACTGCCAACATTTTTCACACTAAAACTATAACGACCTCTATCTAAAGCTAACACTTTAACTTTCTCTACTTTTACTTCGATAGAATTCTGTGGAGGTGCTGGCGTGCAAATATCCCAATACCCGCCAGTAACATTGCCTGTAGGTGTAGATTCATCACAATACGGATCTTTACCGGTTAAGCTGACATAACAAACATTGTCTCCACTACAAACAGGATCACAAGGACAATCCTGACACGTAGATCCGCAACTATCTCCATCATTAGTATTTCCATCATCACACCACTCTTCACCGTTCCAAACTATACCATCTCCACAAACGGCATCTTTACAACTGTTCGTACATTCATCTCTATCATTTCTATTTCCATCATCACATTCTTCACCAGGATCTATTTCACCATTACCACATGCTTTACAAGCTACATATGTATTTCCCATACTACTTTCCCGCCTGCAGGTTGGATTGCCTCCGTTAGTGAATGACGTCTTGTTTACAGAGCAAACCTCATCTCCGGAACATGATACGCCTTCGCAATAACGACAATAATATGATGCTTCTCTTTTACCAGCTGAAGAACAGCCATCTCCACCTTCAGTATTTCCATCATCACACTCCTCCATTCCTTCTAATTTTCCATTACCATGGACCGGTGTCTTTCTGCATTCATGCCAAGGATAAGTAGTAGCGAAGTAATTTGAAGGATCTTGTAAGCACACAGGACTTGATGTAATTGGAGTCATATTTGGATCTGTATGCACATAACAACCAGCCGATTCTTCGTCACATTTAGAACATGGTTCACAAATGCCCGTAAGAGAAACCAAAGCTACATCCTCTTCACAATCATTATTACATCCATCTTGATTATAAATATTACCATCATCACATTCCTCTCCATCTTCTTGTGTACCATTACCACAAACGCCAGGTGCCGCACTGTGTACTGCTTCACACATGCAAGAATCATTACAAATCTTGCCTGCTCCACAATCTGCATCATCACCAATTTCACACTGCTCATTACTATCAACTACGCTATCTCCACAGGCAGGCTTCTTACAATTAGTTCTACAAGCATCTGCAACTGTATCTGAGTTATCGTCTCCGTCGTCACAGTCTTCATCATTATCAGATTCAATTACGCCGTTGCCACACTCAGGGGCAGATGAATGATTAGACTCGCAATTATTATTACAGTCATCATCATCTATCAAGTTACCATCATCACACTGCTCATCGCCCCTAGTTAAACCATCCAAACAAATAGTCCCACAAACACTTATACAATTATCTCCTGCAGAATTAGCTTCTGCAGCAAAGAATGGGAATATGCTTGCAATAATATTTTTAAATAATTGCGCAATCCCATCATCTGAATTTTGAGCTATTGTTGGATTACAAATGTTTTCGCACAACCATCCTTCTTCTACTTCACAACTAAGATTACAACCATCATTATTTGATGTATTGCCGTCATCACACTGTTCACCTGATTCTATTTGCTGGTTACCACAATCGGGTTCATTTGAAATTAAACAAGGATCAACAGTGTAATTTATAGGATTATCACCTGCGTCACATTTTGGAAATTCACGATCATCTCCACAAACAATAGGACTACAATCTACCACTTCTTCATCCTGACAATTCCAATCACATCCATCTCCATTTATCACATTTCCATCATCACACTGTTCACTTGAATTTTGCGTAACATTATCACCGCAATACTCAAATTCACACTTAGAGTTACACCCATCACCATTAGACTTATTTCCATCTTCACATTCTTCTTCCAAAGCAAAAGTAACAATTCCATCCCCACAATATTCATTCTTACATTCAGAATTACAACCATCACCTGGTTTACGATTCCCGTCATCACACTGCTCACCTAGAGACGCATCTACATTATCGTCTCCACAATATCCATCCGAAGCAGCAATTGCTACATTAGCCGCAAATAATGGAATGCATACGAGTGCACTTAGTATAAGTTTTGGCGCGTAGGCCTTGGCTCTAGCCATAGTAATAAGTGGGGTATTGGTGTGAATATTCCCCATTATTATACAACCTTTTGATATATTTGACAATGAAGCAATATTTGGCACAAATAAGCTATATTTAAGCTAAAATCTTAAATAAATTGAACCAGAAGTAAATCTGCTACATAAATATGATTTTGGCTTCAATCGGCACAATTGCATCAATCCCCTTTAACCCTCCTGCGGGCGGCCCAACGTCAAACTGTGTACGATCCAGATCATAGATAAATGTAAGGTACTTATCCGTCATACGCATATCAAATGCAGATCGCTTGGTGATATTTTTAATTGTGATATCCGCCTCTACACGATACAGATCATCCGATACATGTGTGATGGACACCGTCTTGAACATTGCTTGCGGATACGTCTTTACATCAAAAAAGTCAGGAGACAATAGATGCTTTGTGAGCCCATCGTTGTCCGTCACCATGCTTGCGATATTGATCGTAACCATCGCCTGTGCACCTTCAGGATTCTGTGGATCCTCCGAATCCGGCGTAATGTCCAGTGTGAAATCTTCAAACGCACATTCATGGCTTATCAAATCACCCTTGCTTCCAGTAAACGCCAAAAAGCTCTGTGTGTAATCCACATTAGGCACCGTATATTCATCACGCTCTTGTATATTATTATCAGAAGATTCGGGTGGTAATTTACGTTGCTCTTGCGTAATAACAGACGAAGAACAGGCAGATAAGAAAACAGCCGACGATGTGAGAATGGTAAAAAGAATACGCATAGTCAGGCCATCTTAATGAACATAACAGACGATAGCCACAGACTGCACACACTTTTGTGAAGTACATCACAAACTGAAATAGCATGATGCAAACCTGTTTTGGTACCGAACGATCAAAATATTAACAGTACAAAGCAACCATAATTCTGCAGTGTTATGACAAATCTCCATTGTCGAAATTTTGAACAGAATAGGCATTTTACGGAAATATTTGTTGACCCCGATCGGAATGAACCGTAGAAATGACTCATTAATTTTTCCCCCCAATTCATTCATGGCCATCGGAGCATTTACATCATCAGAAGAATTAGATACAGACCCATTGTTTGTTCAGACCCCAGAACCAAATAATACAATGCTCATACCTGCAAGAGTTAGACAGATTGTTATGGGAACACGTGCTATGGATGATTTTCACGCAAGACTCTTTGCATTAGATAATGAAGATCGAAAGGCTGTGTGGAATTTACAGCAAGAACTCATTGCTTTGAGTAAATACGATGTCATCGATGAAGCAACTGCGACAAAACTGAATGATGGATTGGATGAAATGTTTTCAATTCTGGGGATGACAAGAGCGCGAGTAGAAGCTGCTATGTATGAAAAGCAGAACAAGAAATAAACTACCCCTTGAAATAACAGCAACCACCAATACAATACTCCCCTATGCCACAATACATCGGACTAACCGGAACAATGGGAAGCGGGAAAGGAGAAATTGCGAAATTATTAGAGAAACGCGGGTTTAAGTATATTTCGCTCTCCGATATGGTACGCGCAGAGGCAACATTAAGAGGTTTGGAGCACTCACGAGAGAATCTACAAAACATCGGAAATGAGCTTAGGACCAAATGTGGAGCAGGAGCTCTAGGCACTAAGGTACGAGAAGAAATAGAAAAAGAACCTGAGCATAATTGGGTAATTGATGGAATTAGAAATCCCGGAGAATCACAAGAACTAGAAAAACTAAACGGCTACAAAATGGTTGGCGTGAGTTCCGATACAGAAACAATTTTAAAACGTATTATGGAACGCCAACGTGGAGGAGAAGTTCTTAAAAGAGAATATATTTTAGAAAGACTAGAAAAAGAAAAAGGAGTTGGTGAACCACCCGAAGGGCAACAAGTCCGCAAGTGTTTAGATCGTTGTGATTACATGATATTAAATGAGGGAACTTTGGAAGATCTGGAAAAGAAGTTTGAACACTTCTTAAGACTGCAAGCAGGCGAAGAGCGCCCAACATTTGACGAAATATTCATGGAAATCGCTTATACATGGGCTAAACGTGCAACATGTTTAAGACGACAAGTTGGAGCAGTAATAGCCAAAGATAAACAACAACTAACAGCAGGATACAACGGCGCACCTCGCGGAGTCCCCCACTGCGCGCAGCTTGGAGGATGTTTGCGTGCAAAACTAAATATTCCATCCGGACAACGCCACGAAATTTGCAGAGGCACTCACGCAGAACAAAATGCAATTACTCAAGCTGCTAAATTTGGAATAAATATAGAAGGTTCAACTTTGTACTGTAATTGTTTCCCTTGTGTGATTTGTACGAAGATGATTTTAAATGCTGGAATTACAACAGTAGTTTACGATTCAGATTACGATGATCCCCTCTCTAAAGAAATCTTAGGGCAGCAAAGTCTGCTGGAATTAAGAAGGTATGAAGGAAGACGGATAAGACTTTAATGAATCAACAAGCGCATTTGTTGGTGAAATTAGGAATTAAGAATTTAGAATTTAGAATTAAGAATTAAGAATGAAAACGTCCCACGGGCGTCTCGCCCGTGGAGAGTCATTCGAGAGGAAAAGTTAATCAACTACTACCAGCTGAAGACTGGTAGTTTGGCTGATGACTGAAGTCATGTATTAACGATCGTGAAACTATCTCCTCGTTTTTCCATGTCTTCATCTTGATGCTTGATATATTCCATGATTGCTTCATCTGTGAT
>JAIPIN010000009.1 GCA_021734665.1 Kiritimatiellales bacterium | reverse complement strand
TGTTCCATCCTTTTTAATTGAGTGAGAATTACAATTAGAACATATTTTTCATGATGCATCGGGGAAAATATAAGCATATCTCAGCTAACATTAGCGGAAAAGACATCATTTTAGCCCCCAAAATTTTCCATTAAGCCTGAAAGATTATTTATTCTGTGTAGCATCTTAACTATTAACTTTTCACTCTTCACTTTTCACTTAAACTGAGAAAGCTTGAAAATAATGTGCATGTGAGAATTATTCTTGCACTTAATCCATTTCACGTCTTTAATGTCTCAGACCTTTACCCCGCTTTTATGCGTACAATAACTTACAAGGGTATTACATGGCTTGATAATCCGCATCCAACAGAGGAAGACCTTTTCGATCTACAGAAGAAGTATAAATTTCATGAGCTTGATATCGAAGATTGTTTGAGTGAACATGAACGTCCAAAGATTGAAGAATATGATGAATATCTTTTCCTCGTATTCCACATTCCATATTTAAACAAGAAGTCAGGACGCGTAGTTAAGGAAGAAGTAAATATTTTCGTTGGGCAGGATTTCTTTGTTACTCTCCATGAAGGCAAAATTCCTTTGCTAGATTCACTCTGGAAAGAGCTTCAGGAATCTAAAGTAAAGCGCGAAGAGTATTTGGAACACGGTACGGGGTTCTTCCTTTATGAGCTTATGAATCAGCTCTTTGAAGGGCTCTTCCCACTTGTTGATACCGTTACAAAAGAGATACGCAGAATGGAGGATGAATTGTTTGATAGTGATGAGCAGGTGGATATTCTTAAAGATATTATGACCTTGAAGAGAAACATAATTACTATGCGATCTATTCTCCTTCCACAAAGAACAATCATTGGAACGCTTGAACATAAGAACAGGAAGTTTGTATCGGAAGAGTTAGCACTTTATTTTGATGATATTTTAGACGCCATTGAACGACAGTGGTCTTTGCTGGATACAGCAAAAGAGATGGTAGACGCACTACAAGATACACACGAATCGTGGATAACACATAAGACGAATTCCATAGTGAGGATTCTTACGGTCTTTTCTGCAACTATGCTTCCTCTAACTGTAATTACTGGATTCTTTGGAATGAATGTTGGTTTGCCACTTCAAGATCATCCAAGTGCATACATGCTATTGATAATTATGATGATAGCTATATTAGGTGGCTTAATGGCTTACTTTGCAAAGAAGGGGTGGCTTTAAGCTAAGGGGCTAGGTACTGGTACTGGGGGCTATGGACTAGATTTTTTTTGTTATTATTCAATATTACTTTTGATCTGTCATCTCCAAGAGTAGCTTGTTAGACGTGTTAGATGAATCGAACCTTGACAATGTGCTCGAGGACTAGGAACATGACCCGTCCTATGCCCCTTAAGCACGCAACAGAAACATTACTGGTTTTCCTACTCGGAGTATTCTTGGTACTAACGGGTGTTTTGACAGCAACATTGCCAAATCTTCCTGATGGCGCATTGCCATGGGGAATACTTATGGTGTTGGCTTCTCTATATCCATTGTTTCTTTCACGTGTCTTCAAAAAAAATAGAGCGGACTATTCTTTCCGATGGTTACATTGGTTTCCAGTGGGCATATTAATTGTTTGGCTTGTTCTGCAATTAATTGCATTGGCTGTTCCATCTGCTCAAGTTGCATCTGATTTATATACATGGGGATGGACATTGCCAGTAGTAGCATTGGGTTTTGTTGGAGTGATTGCATTTTGTCTTAATGTTATTCGTCGTCGTGTTCCTCGTATTGCATTATTATTGGCAGTGTTTGTTCCGTTTGCAGTTATGGCAACTGTTAGTGAGCGAGGTCATGATTGGGATCAACTGCTTGCAGGTGTTTTGTGGAATGGAGATATTTTGCACGGGCTCAATGGTGATATGTCTGGAACGGGCACAGAGGTTGCAATGAAAGATGATCCAGAACCAAAAAATCTAGAAGAATCCGAGGATCCTGCAGAAGAGGCATGGCGTGAGCGCTTGCGTGCATTTGAAAAGCGTCGTCGTGAGATTGCAATGGAAATGGCTGCTCAAGCAGAAGTAGAGGCCCCTGGTCCACAGGAGTCACCAGATCCGGCAACGGGTACCGGTCGTGAATTTAGAGAAGCATCTACCTCGCCAACAGCATTGCCATCTGCAGGAGCAGGAGCAGGAGCTCTAGGATTCACAATGATGATGGGATATTGTGGGGTGTTGCATCAGAGGGCGAAGAAGAGGGCGCTATAAAGTTGTAGCTTGTAGCTGGTAGGTTGTAGGATGAAGTAGTTAATTTAGCCTACAAGCTACCAGCTACAACCTGCTATGATTATGAAGTAACTTCTCCCAATGCTATGTCTACAATAACTTCTCTCAAAGCCAGACAAATTCTAGATTCCCGCGGTAATCCAACAGTCGAAGTGGATTGTTTATTGGATGATGATTCATTTGGTCGTGCCGCAGTGCCTTCCGGTGCTTCTACAGGTACGCACGAGGCTCTGGAGCTGCGCGATGGAGATAAAAGTATGTTTGGTGGAAAGTCTGTGCTTAAGGCAGTAGAGAACGTCGAAAAGGTTATTGCCTCAGCGCTCAAGGGGTCAGATGTGAGTGATCAGAGGTCAATCGATAAGGCTTTGATTGAACTTGATGGTACCAAGAACAAATCGAAACTTGGTGCGAATGCCATCTTAGGAGTATCTATGGCAGTTTGCCGTGCAAGGGCAGGTAGTGAGCATCAGCCACTTTGTTTTTCGCTCGCACAACAGTTTGGTATCAAAGATACAAACCTAATTCCTGTACCAATGATGAATGTTCTTAATGGCGGATCACATGCAGACAGCGGTCTTGCCATTCAGGAGTTCATGATTGTTCCTACAGGTTTCGATTCGTTCACTAATGCTTTGCGCGCAGGCGCAGAAACATTCCAAGTTCTTAAAAAACTTCTCAAAGAACAAGGTCAGGTAACTGCGGTAGGGGATGAGGGTGGTTTTGCTCCAAGGCTAAAGGATACAGATGAAGCATTCACTCTACTTCTGGAAGCGATTAAGAAAGCCGGTTACGACGGAAAGATTCAATTGGCTATAGATGCAGCAGCTTCGGAATTCTATGAAGGGGGATCTTATGCGATTGATGGTAAGAATCTTTCTAGTGAAGAGTTAACCGAGTACTACAAAGGTATGTGCGATAAATTCCCACTTGTGAGCATTGAGGATAGCCATAGCGAAGATGATTGGGATGGATTTGCATCTCTCACAGCAGCACTAGGGGATAAGGTTCAGTTTGTTGGTGATGATCTACTTGTTACAAATACGCAGCGTATTAAAGAAGCTATCGAGAAGAAGGCAGTGAATTCGGTTCTAATCAAACTAAATCAGATTGGTTCCGTATCCGAAACTGTAGATGCTATCAAGATGACGCAAGATCAGGGTTGGACTGCAGTTGTAAGCCATCGTAGTGGTGAGACGGAAGATACATTCATCGCGCATCTTGCAGTTGGACTTAAGACAGGTCAGATCAAAACGGGATCTTTAAGTAGAACTGATCGTGTATGTAAGTACAATCAGTTACTCAGGATAGAAGAGGAGCTAGGTGGAAAGGCGGAATATAGTTCTCCTTTTTAGGATAACTGGTCGGGGTGACCATCCTTCGCCAAGGCTACGGATGGTTGCTCAGAGATACTGCTACTTCTAAATATTATGGAAGTTATAACTCTGGTCGGGGTGACTGGGCTCGAACCAGCGACTCTGCGGTCTACACAGCCTTGCATTCTACCAACGTAGTTGGTTTTTGGTCGGGGCGACTGGACTCGAACCAGCGACCACACGGCCCCCAGCCGTGCATTCTACCAACTGAACTACACCCCGAATGAATGGTATGTTAGAGGAATCCCATTGCATGACAACTATCTAGCCGATGCTCTAGGCCAATACTCTTCTAGCTTTGGTACACGACCAAATATTCCAGGCTGAGTAGTTTTTATAGGTTCATAAGAACTCCCACGTGGCCAATAATCCTCTAGCTTTGGCACACGCCCGAAAATATTCTTCCTGTTTATCTGTGGAACGTTTCCAAATAAAGATGCGGCTTCTGCAGGTGTTGTTATAGCAATGCAGAAGATTGTTATGGTGGAGGAGAGAATTAGTTTGAACATGGAGGCAGATATTACCACGTTTATGTGTTAAGCAAGTTTAACTTCGACATTATTGCACACATTGGAAAGACCACTTTTTTGTTTTGAATATAAGCAGAGCGTAAGATAAGGGGTTTTCATTTCCTTACTTAATTCCAGGGATTTATATGCTATGTAATAGTTTAGATGCTTTGTTTTCTTTCCCTTCTTGTTATCATGGCTAAACACGAAACTCCGAGTGGCGCAGAGGTAATACAAAAGTCTGATGCACCAAAGAAGCCTAAGAGCTCATCTGTACCTGTGCTATTAGATCAATTGCGTGAGGCATGTTCAGATTTGGGGGTTACCTGTCCTGATGCTAAGCGTTAGCAGAAGAATAGCTTGTTAATTGTGAGAGAGGGGATGCAAAAGCATCCCTTTTTTGATCTCATTTTGTTGCCTTAAAGTGGGTTTATATCTTGCCAAGGGTAGGGGAATTTGCTTCTATACCCTCTTATTTTTAAGACAATCCTAGGTATTGATAAATCTAAGAAAATATGTCATAATACTATGATTACATGAGTGTATCACCCCAAGAGCATTCGGCAGCAACCAAGGCGATAGAAGACGCACAGCGCATTCTAATCGTTCCTCATGCTAATGTAGACCCAGATGGCTTGAGTAGCGCATTGGCATGCTTTGAGTTCTTTAAGACATTAGGGAAGGAGGCAACTGTAATTTGCCCCGAGTCGCCACCGGAATCTCTAAGCTTTTTACCAGATATAGAAAAGGTTCAAGCAGGATTAGAAGAGAGTCAGCAGTTTATTGTTACGGTTAATCTGGAAGATGGAATGGAGGTGGATAAGCTTAGATATACTGTCGAAGATAATAAGGTAAATATTATTGTGGTTCCTAAAAATGGTCACATTCGATCGAATCAAATATCTTTAAGCGAAGGTGAGCAGCAATACGATTTGATAGTTGTGGTAGATACTGCAGATCTTTCTTTGCTTGGATCTGTATACACCGATCACTTAGATCTATTCTCGCAGGTTCCAATTCTCAATATTGATCATCACATAAGCAATACAGGATTCGGTCAGATTAAATTGATAGATCCAACTGCAGCCAGTGCAACAGAGGTTTTGTATCACTGGTTTACACAAGATCCCAAGTGGAACGAGAAGATTACAGCAGACATAGCAACTCTTCTTATGACAGGTCTTATTACAGACACGCGTAGTTTCCAAAATCCTAATACAACTCCAAGATCGTTAGAGATTGCTGCAGTTTTGTTAGAGAAGGGTGCACGTCAGCAAGAGATTATTCAACATGTGTATAAGACAAAGCCTCTAAGTACGCTCAAGATTTGGGGCAGGGCACTAAATCGAATTCAGATGGATAGCCAGGCTCGTATTGTTTGGTCTGCAATTAGCAAAGAAGATTTGGCCGAGATGGATGCAACCAGCAAAGAGACCAGTGGCATTCTGGATGATCTTATTTCTACTATTCCAGATTCTGATGTGCATGTGTTATTTACAGAATTGGAAGATGGGGGACTTAAGGCAAGTATGCGCTCTTCTACTATGATTGATGCGAGTTCTCTTGCGGGCAAATTATTTGGAGGCGGAGGGCATCCGCGCGCAGCAGGATTTAGAGTTCCTAAATTTGATAATTTCCAATTACAAGTGTTGGAGTGTGTTAGGCAAATCAAAGAAGGGATGCATGAACAGCTTGACGAGAAAATGGGACATCCAATTGCTCCAGCCGCTTCTGCTTCAGTAGAAGAAATACAGCATAAGTCTTCTGAAAAAGAGATAATAAAGGAAAAAGAAATTACTCCTGCTAATCAGCATGCTCCAGCGCAATCAATTGATGTAGTTGAGCAGATAGAAAAATCATCTGATAACAAGACAGGAGGAACAGATGTGGTGGAAGAGATTGGAGGGATGAAATAAGTACCAACAGACTTCGCCAAGGCTTACGGCCGTCAAGAGTTCCAAGTACCAAGTTCCAAGTCCCAAAACCAAAAAACCCAGTGCGCTTATTTGGGATTTGGATTTTGATTTTTGGGATTTACTTCCTATTTTCTTTCTTTCGAGCACAATTTTGCCTACACTCGTATTGTTCTCTGGCTTTTTCCTTCGAACATTATGCGCCTCGTAAAGGTGGCAAAAGCATTGGGTATGACTGGGCAACAGCTACGCCACGAGCTGGAAGAGGTTAATTTTGGCGTAAAACCGACAGATCGTGAGGTTCCTGATAATCTAGCTCAGGGGATTCTGCGCTTTGTTTCTAGCAAGCATGGTATAGAAGTTGATATGGTTGCTCTCGGATTTTCTATAGATGGAGAAGAAGTAGTAAAGGAAGCCTCATCCGAAGATATCTCCGAAGAATCGGGAGAGCAGGATGAACAACAGGTTGAGAACAAAGGTGCAGTAAAGCAGAAATCAGAGCAGGCAGAAGGAGAGTCTCTTCATGTACTTAGAAAGTTAACGCTAGACGATGTATCCGAAGCGGCAATAGAAAAGCAGCAAAAAACAGATCCAACTTTGATAAAACAAGAAAAGGAAGAGAATAAGATTGCTGAGAAAGTTTCAGCAGTACCACGTAAGCGCAACTTGGCATCAGATTCAAATCAAGAACAGATTAAAAAAAAGGAAGGAGTAGTAATGATTCCAGCTGCAGTATCTGTTAAAGAATTTGCAGAGAAAACCGGAGTTCAAGTTCCTAAGGTCATTGGAGTGCTAATGAAAAATGGAATAATGGCCACAATTAATCAGACTATAGATTTTGATACCGCTGCTATTGTTGCAGCAGAAATGGGAGTGGAAGTTCAAAAGATTCAAGATATTGCTACAGCAGAAGATTTGCTTAGCCGTAATTTGCAGGAACTATTGCGTGATGAACCAGAAAATATGGAGGTTCGTCCACCAGTTGTTGTGGTAATGGGACATGTAGATCACGGAAAAACTTCTATCTTGGATGTAATTCGTGAGACAGAAGTAGTGGCAGGAGAGGCGGGAGGTATTACACAGCACATTGGTGCTTATCAAGTAGAACACACGCCTAAGGGGTCTTCTCAGCCTCACAAAATAACATTCTTAGATACTCCAGGACATGAGGCGTTTACAGCAATGCGCGCAAGAGGTGCACAAGTAACAGATATTGCAATCATTGTTGTTGCTGCAGACGAAGGAATTAAACCAACAACGATCGAAGCAATTAACCATGCCAAAGATGCAGGTGTTCCTATTCTTGTTGCTCTTAATAAAATGGATCGCGAAGGAGCGGATCCAGAGCGCGTGAAGGGAGAATTGGCAGCTCAAGATCTTCAGCCAGAAGAGTGGGGTGGAAAAATACCAATGGTGCCTTGTAGTGCTAAAACCAAACAGGGAATAGAAGAACTGCTCGACTCTTTGGTTTTGATTTCAGAAATCAACGAATTCAAGGCTAATCCAAATCGAACAGCAGTTGGCACAGTGATCGAGAGTCATTTGGATCCTTCGCATGGTCCGCTTGCAACTGTATTAATTAATACGGGGACTCTAAAGTTAGGCGATGTTTATGTTTGCGGTACCACATCTGGAAAAGTACGAACAATGATAGATGCACATGGAGTGCGAATAGAATCAGTTACACCATCTGGGGCAGTGCGTGTTTCAGGTTTTACTAAAGTTCCTCAAGTTGGAGATATTTTGCAGGTTGTAGCTTCGGAGCAGGAGGCGCGTTCATTAGTAGCAGAGGTAAAGGAACAACAAGAAAAAGCAAAGAAGCATCGTTTTGTAGATTTGGTGAGCAGGCTATCAGAAGGCAAGCTTACACAGCTTAAAATAGTACTTAAAGCCGATACTCAAGGCTCGTTAGAGGCGGTTAAAGAGGCACTTGCTAAGCAATCTACAGACGAGGTTAGTGTTAAGGTAATTCATGCAGCTGTTGGAGCGGTTTCAGAATCCGATGTAATGATGGCGGCGGCTAGTGAAGGTGTAGTTGTAGCTTTTACAGTTCCGGTTCCAACAAGTGTACAAAAGACAGCGGAACGCGAAGGTGTAGAAGTTCGTAAATATGATGTGGTCTATACACTACTGGATGATGTAGAAGGTTTGGTTAAGGGGCTTGTAGAGCCTAAAGAAGAGGAAAAGATTCTGGGTCACATAGAGATTAAAGCAATTTTCTTAAACAAGAAGTCGGAGCAGATTGTTGGAGGCAAAGTAACAGATGGTAATATCAAGCGTCTTTCGTTCCGTTTGCAGCGAGGAGGCAAAGAGGTTGGAACGGGTCGTATTACATCTCTTAAGCACGGTGAAAAAGACGTGAAAGAAGCAAAGGAGGGGATTGAGTGTGGTATGCGTACCGAAACATCTATCCCAATTCAAGAAGGTGACATCCTTGAAGTATACTTACGGGAGCTTAAGAAGAAGGACGGTAAGTAATTATAGTGTACGAAGTTGTTTCACAACTGCTTCTTGATAGTTAGCGCCGAATCTGTTTGCGAATTGGCTTATTGTTTTTTCGTCAATCACTGTACTGGAATCAACTTTTTTCATTTCAGCAACTATTTCTTCGATGTTCCTTTTTGCCTTTGCCAGTTCTCCTGGATTTGCTGCCGCATGTGCGGCAACATTTTTTCCGTTAAAGTTATTTACAGATGTAAAATGAGGGGCAATGTGATTATTAATATGCGTTTTATTTGTTGTGTACTTGGTTTCAGTGAGAACTCTATCGGCAAGTGCGCCACCCGTACCTGTTGATGATCCAGGATATAGCTTATTTAGTTCTTCATTTATTGCAGCATTGTGATTGAGTGAACCCTTGACTTTAGCATATGCAGCTCCGGCAGACATGAATCCGCCAGGTGCTCCGCCAGGTGCGGGGATAAATGGAATTCGCAATGGAAGCTTGGCAACTCCCTTACCAACCATTTGTCCGTAGTTCTGTATAGATTGAACAATGCTCTCTGCGATCTTTGCAGCTTTTAGCGCTGTAAATGTTCCTACCCACAAAACACCAAGTGTCATAGCAAGCCATAACAAGCTTAAGAATGTTTCCACTCCAAATACTCCCGAGCTAATTGTCTTCTCGTATTCTGGCATTGCAATGATGTGCATGCCGCTATTTAGAAGCAAGAATCCAAGCGAAAGAGGTACGGCTGCAAAAAGTGGAACAAAAGCGGCCCCAAGGAATTTCTTCCATATTAGATTCATAGTATTAAAATCTTTCATTTTCTCTCCCATTATTAGTCCTACAAACATAAATGGCATCATTGCAACTGTTAGCCAAATAATAGGTATACGTACTACAAAAACAACTAGCATTGCAATTAACGGGAATGCCAATGCTGCAATTATTATAAGTGAAAATGCTGCATATATTACTATACGTACTTGTTTTGCTGCTCTTTCTGTAGATAATGGAATATTATCTGGTTCTGCTACCCCTGGTATGTTGGGTATTTTTGCTATTTTAAATATGCGTGCGTTATTAATTACAAGCCCCAAAAGAATAGCTGGTGGCGTATTGGCACTAGCACTTAGTGGAGTTCTTTTAAACCAAAGTATATCGTATGCAACCTCATAATCATTACCAAGAGCTTCCACTTTTGTTTTATCAAGATCAAATTGTGGATCTTCCCAAATATAGCAGTTATCACCTCCTTCATCATCTACGCAATTAAATCCAATTGCCGCAGGCAGAGAGTATACGGTTGCCGTAAGTACGTTTGCTGTATCTAGAATTACACGAGGGAACCACCAAGAAAAGTTCACAAGGATTATTGCAATAAGGAATTTGCGTATGTAGCTGCTGAATATTTCTCCTTTAGCGGTAACAATTGTAGTAACTGCTCCAGCAACTAACAAAAATGCTAGTATGATATTTACGATGTCGCGTGATATTTTCCATAGATCATGTAATGGCCTTACTGCTGTTGGATCTGTGGGGTCTAAGAAATCTGTAATAAAGGTATTAGGATTAAATAACATTTCCAACATTAGCAATATCCTAAAGAGCACCCATAAAAGAATTTGTTGTATAAAACCAATTGCAGTAATAGCAGTATTATAAAAATCATTTGGATTTGCAGAAGCAGCTTGTGCTAATGCTTTATGTATCACAAAAAATTCCAAGCTATCAAATCTTAGAAGGCACCCAAGAATTATGGCTGCAAGACTCGCGGTTAAGATTTTTTTGTGTTTTAACATTCTTATTATTATATCAGTATTTTTAGGCATGAACAATGTCCTTTGCATGAGTACAATATGAACTCTTCCAAATTGCCACAGAGCTCTCTGTAAGCCTTAATATACAATCAGAACACATTAGGTACTCGATGATGAGTACAAATAGTATTCATATATAAGTCAAATTATGTACCTATATGTAGGAGTTTTGGCTTATTATTAATATAATATTAGAACAAAAAAGTTGATCATTTGCTTGATCACTTTTCTTGCACTATTAGTATGTTCATGAGTACAGTTTGTGTACGTCACGTTAAGATCCCATGTCATCAACAATCCTTAAAGCATTATTCAGTTCCCAGACGAGAGTTAAACTTCTCAGTACGTTCCTTTTGCATCCAGAGGAAGAGTATTACATTCGCGAACTTACAAGACTTCTTCATGAGCAGATCAACTCTATTCGTAGAGAACTTGAGAATCTAAGAAGGGTTGGTTTAGTTCGCGCGAGGCATCGCAATCGAAAAAAGTATTACAGAGTTGATCCAGAGTTCTCGCTCTATCCAGAACTTCGAAATATTTTCTCTAAAGAGATTCAGGCAGAGAGCCCTATTGTTGCGAGCCTCAAAAAGTTACCAGATGTAGATTTGATTTTGTTGGCAGGAAACTTTGTAGGCACCGAGAGTAAGGTGGATTTGTTGGTAGTTGGTGATGTAAAGAAAGAGATGCTAGAGGCACTGCTAATTCAGGACCCATCACTAAAGAATGTTAAATATTCAATATTCTCTCAAGGAGACTTCCTTTATCGATTAAGTCTTCGTGATCGTTTTATTACTACTATTCTAAATGATCCTCGTCATTTGGTAGTACATAATGCTATACAGAAGCAGATTGAGGAAGCACAGAAGAAATAGTGGTCAGGTTTCAGGTTTCAGGTGTCAGGTTTCATGTAATAACATGAGAACTGATATTTTTTAATCCCTGCAACCTAAAACCCAATACCTGATACCTTATAATTCATGCCGTTTTCTCTTTACAGTGCCAATTTTGATATGTAATCTCTCTCAGCTCATGACTTCTCCAATCATTACAGGGCAGTCGGCTTCTTCTCTTATAGATCGACCTGAAATCAGGCCGGGTTACACCGTACGTGTACACGAGAAGATTCAGGAGGGTGCCAAGGAACGAGTCCAGATCTTTGAAGGGCTTGTAATTTCCGTACACAAGGGTCTTGCACCTACAGATAGCACATTTACTGTTAGGCGAATCGTTTCGGGAGTTGGTGTAGAGCGTGTCTTTTCTTTGCATTCACCAGTAATTGTAAAAATAGAAGTTAAGAAGGTGGCTAAGGTTCGTAGAGCCAAGCTCTTCTTCTTACGTGGAAGGCAAGGAAAAGCAGCTCGTTTGAGTGAGAGATTCACTACTGCAGAAGAATTTGCAATTGCAGCTAAGGTGGAGGAAAAGAAGGAAGAAGAGAAGGTATTGGAAGATAAGACTGAAGAACAAGGTGAAGAGGGTACAGAAGAGAAAGAGGAAATTACTGAGGAGAAATCTGAAATATCGGAAGACCTCGTTGCATCCAAGCCCCAGCCCCAGCCCGAGCCCAAACCCGAAACAGAAGAAAAGAAAGAGGAATAGTTTATCGCTTCACGGTATAGTTGATATATGCACTTAGTGCTTATTGGTAATTATGGCGTAGGGAATCTAGGGGACGAGGCTCTCAAGGATTATTTCCTGCAGCGATTTCCGGATATTGAGTGGGCTGTTCTGTCTGCCAATCCTGTAGAAGGAGAGTTCTGGCGTTTGCCAGCAGGCCTTAGGTCATTCTTTAAGCCTTGGTGGAGAACGGTTGGTGCTATCAGAAAATCAGATGGAATAGTCTTTGGTGGGGGTAGTCTATTCACGGATACCGAGTCTGTTTTTGCATGCATCTTATGGTGGTGGCATGCATTTGTTGCGAGGATATTTAGAAGGAAAATACATCTGGCATTTCAGGGGATTGGACCATTCAAAACTCGCATTGGTGGCTGGTGTGCTAGGTGGGTAGTAGCACGAGCTGCCAGCATTTCTGTTCGTGACAAAGAATCATTTGATCGTATTGAAAGATGGGAAAAGAACACAATAGTAGTTCAAACTAGTGATCCCGTTATTGCGCTTATTAAAGCCAAAAATATTACTAGTAGTTCAAATAATGTGCTCATAATTATTCCAAGAAAAAATTCAAGTGACCGATTTATTAATAGGGTTTGTGAGTGGTCTCACGAAAGAGATTGGGATGCGCTTCGCATACTTTCACTCCAGTCAGAAGATATTGGTGAACAGAAGATGTGCGAGAGGATCAAAGAGATATGTGGCAGAGATATAGAAGTACATTCGGTGAATACGCTCAGAGATTTATCTAATGAAATTGCACAGGGAAGCATGGTTATTTCTCAGCGTTATCATGGAGCACTTGCTGCCATCGCCCTCGGGAAAAATTATGAAGTGGTAGAGCAGCAAGAAGGGGATAAGCTTGCCTCGGTTAGGGGAGAGAACCAAGAAGATCTATTAAGACTTGTGAGTGAAGGTGCTGAGGCGCTAAGGAATGCATTTATATCAATCTAAAGAATCAATACTTCTAATAAATTCTTTTTTCTGCTAAAATAGAGTAAATATGATGAATATTCTTCATTTAAAGCCGGCAGAGAAGGAACTCTTCAAAAAGTTGTCCAAGGAGCTGCAGGAAGGGTGGAGCGTGGAGGAGGAGAGTCAGTCATATGAAGAAACTCCAGAAAAGTCCAATGTTCGCTTAAGGCTTTTAAGAGTACATGATCCCAAGATTGCTTCCTTTATGGATGCTGCAGAGAAGAAAAAGGATGCCAATGATTTGGCAGAATTAGTTCTAGATACAGATCTATCAGGTGTAAGTGAGGCTGAAATCGCTAAGCTGTTCTTTGTTCTTGGTCCCACACCACTTGGTAAAATAATCGAAGCTCTTATGCAAACAGTGAGTGAAGATAATGATATTAAGGATATTGCAGCAATTGCGACTATAAGACATGAACTACTGAGTTCTTTACAAATTTCGTCTAAGTAATGTCTATTTTTTCTGCAGCACCGGCAACAGGTAACGAGAGCATAGAGGTGCCACGTGGATTCTATCCAACTCCAGAAGCAATTCATGAAGTGCTTGAACAAGCTACGGATGCTGATATAGACAAAAAGATGGAACAGATGGATTTAGAAAGGATTGTTGCAGAGATGCAAAGTGTAGAGGGGAGAGAGGGGATTTGTGCTCGTCTTATGGAGCAACAAGATACTCTTGTAAAAATAGATCCCAATTTCGATCCTGCATTGTTAGAAGAGCAGGTTCACATGGTTGGTACTACACTTGAGCAGATGAAGGATTTTGAATTTAAAGTTGCAGAGGAGACAGAAAAGGATCCAGAGAAGAAAGGATTACTAAGAAGGGCGCTTGGAGCTGTTGGTGGATTTGCTAAAAAGCATCCAGTTGTCACAACTCTGCTTGCGGCTAGCCTTGTGGCTGGAGGAGTAGCTTCGGGATTCTATATGACAGGAAATTGGGAATTATTTATGGCATCAACTGGCTTAAGTAAGTGGTTTGGAGCAGCGGAAGCAGCAGGAGAAATTATTACTCCAACACCTTCTACACCAATTTTGCCAGGTGGTGGACTTTTTGAAGTTCCTCCGCCAACGTCGCCGCCAGGGCTTGGTACTGTCACGTAAACAATTGAACAAACAAACAAATATAAATGCCAAATCCAGAAAAACTATCGCGCCAATCAGAAGGGTTATCTTTCTCAGATGAACTTGATGATTTACAGAAAATAGTTGGCCCAAATATGGGACCATTACCTGAGAAAATTACGGAAAAAGGTCTGCAGGATCTTGAAAAAAAGAATGTATCGGACAATGGATTTGAATCTTTTAACGAGCAATACAGAAACAATGAATTAATTTATCGTCGTGCTGCATTACAAAGAGAGTCGGCTATTAGAGAGAAGATCTCGCAAGGAAATAAGCCAAGCGAAAAAGAGTTGCAGGAACTTGTGGTCGCTAATCAGGCTGGAGCGTATTACGAATATTTTCAAAAGACAGTTAATCATGTTGTAGGAGTATTGAAGAGCTATGAGATTTTACGAAAAAGTTTGCCTCAGGCTTCACTTGCTTTGCAGCAAGAGGAACTAAAGATAGAGGCTTATGTTTCAGCTTTGTCTGATGCAATGGAGGAGCGCGTGGCTTTTGCAAATGTTTTGCTATTGGATGCTCGAATTGCAGAAGATCCTACTCGTACCATTTCACTCATTAGAATACGCGATCAAAAAATTAAAAGTGTTAGTGATATGAGTCAAAAAGCTCTTAGCGGAACTACTGACGACAAATGGAGACGAGGTAACGAACTCAATCAGAGAATAATTGATATTCTCTCAGGAGATCATGGGATTCAAGGTCTTGAGGAAGGATTCCTTCCGCAGGCAATCTACATTGATTTGCTAAAAGAATCATATGAGAGCCTTCTTGAAGAACAAAAGCGAATTGCAAGAGATGCAGGTTTGGCAAAAGCTAAATCTAGGTTAGATCAGCTAAAATTAAAACACGATATAGCAGAGGATGGTAATGGTGAATTTAATGATGACGATGTGGCTGAGAGTGAGGCATTACGCAGGCAAATTAACGATCGCAATGCGGAGATGGATCGCCTAGGAGAGCAGAGGAGAGAAGTAACTTCAGAGCTTATTGCATTAACACAGAAGCTTGGAGAATATCAGGTTGATCAGGCTGAGCTATCTGCAATTCAGAATCAATTTGGAGAGAGTATTGATTTTACTGGAGCAAATCCTCCGTCACCTGATGGAACTCCACATTTTATCAGTCAGGCGATTAATAATAATATGGAACGAAGAAAAAATTTCCATTTGGATCAGATGGACTCTTTCTTGCATGTGACAGAAGAGGAAATGCTTGAAGCAAGCTGGGGTGATAAGGTTGAGGATCGATGGAATAAAGATGGTAGAGAAATTGTAAATACAGTAAATCACCGATTAGCAAGATTCTTTACATACCTTGTACCAGAAATGTTAGGTATGCGGGAACGAGCATTTAATTCTCTTACAGAAGAGCTGGATGATGCATTAGGTTGGCCGAGCGATATAGATCCGGAGGAGTTCAAGAAGTTACCTCCTGAGGAGCAAGAGAGGCTACTTGCATCAGACAAATTCAAAAAAGTGCGTGAAAATGCACTTAGTATTATTGATGCAATCGAGAACTTTGATCGAGGTACTATTGAAAGATTTAAGGAGACTATGTCTCTTATTAGGCAGATGCCTTCTTCATCTGAATTTGCCGCACAAGATGTTGTACAACCTTTACCTACAGATCGTGTTACGTTGCAGAATAGAGCTGCGCTCGAGGAGAAGTATGGGGCGGGAACGGTTTACTTGATGCTTTTTGAGCAGATGGATGGTGATTTTGGAGATACAAACCCAGAGTCTGGATTTATAGGCGAATACAAAAAATTCTTAGAGAGTGTAGATAAGAATATTGATGTTCACATAGATGTTGGAGCAGCTCTTCATGCTATTAAAGAAAAGGTTAAGGATATTGCAAAGGGGCTATCTTATGCAGCAATTGCAGCTTTTGGAGCTGGAATTGTTTTTGCTTTAGGAGGTGGATATTTGGTGTATCGTTTTGGAAAGGCTGCAGGAAAGGCAGCATTAAAGCAAAGTGGAAAGATTGCGTCAGGAACATTTAATAGGTTAAGGGGACTTGCAGGAAGTCTTAAGCCAAGTCCAGGTTTATCAGCAACTCCAAAGGTTGTTCCAAATGTTCCTTCTAGAATGCCAAAGCTTGCGGGAAGATTTGGTAAAATACTTGGTCCTGCAGTAATTATCTTTACTGGATACGAAGCGTGGCAATCATACGATCTTGAGAAAAGCTTGAGTGATATACCAGAGAAGAGAGCTGTTGATGATGCGTTGGAATTGATGAAAACACATCCGCAGATGAATCGTGATGTTCCGCGTTATAATCGCGAAATTAAGGCATTGGAGCAGAGACAGGACATACTTGCTATACGCGAAGTTGCTTCTATTGTGAACAAACAACTCAGTTCTATGAATGGGTTATCTGGCGAGCTATCAAAAGAACAAAATCAATTACTAGAAGAGTCACAAGAAATAGTTAAATATGCGGGCATACAGAATAGAGAACTGCACGATTTCTTCCCAATTACAGATTATATAAAAGTAAGCAGTAAAGATCCTAAGGATGTTGTGCGCGTTGCGTATCGTCAGCTAAATGAGTGTCGTTCCAGAGGTATAAAAAATGAAGGTCGTCCTAAGTTAAAAGATTTAATGAATTTCTCTATTACTCGTAATGAGAGGGCACGCATAATGAAATTTGGTTCATTTGCAGGTCTTGAGAATGCTTACCAGGATTTATTAAAACATTTGGGTGACTTTCTTGAGAAGGTAGATCAGTAAAGTCTCCAATAAAGAGGAAAATCGTCGCATCACGCGCATCTTTAAGATAGGATTTTTCCGTCCTTCGACTCGTCCGCTTTGCGGACTTGCTCAGGACAGGCTTGTTCTATTGTATGTTTTATATACATATATGAAAATTCGTAACTTCTGCATCATCGCGCATATTGATCACCCGCCTTCGTCCGCCGCAGGCGGACTACGGCGCGGCGAGATTGCCATTTTATAATATGAACATACGTAATTTCTGCATCATTGCGCATATTGACCACGGCAAATCTACACTTGCCGATCGTATGATTGAGAAAACACATACGCTTGAAAAGCGCCAGATGAAGGAGCAGCTACTTGATACTATGGATCTGGAGCGAGAGCGGGGGATTACGATCAAGCTGCAGCCTGTGCGTATGCAGCATAAAGGTATCGAACTAAATTTGATAGATACACCAGGACATACCGATTTTAGATATGAAGTAAGTAGATCTTTGGCCGCGTGCGAAGGTGCGGTTCTTCTTGTAGATGCATCGCAAGGGATTCAGGCTCAAACGTTGGCAGTTTTGTACATGGCTATGGAACATGATCTAACAATCATTCCTGTTCTAAATAAAATAGATCTTCCTGCAGCAGATCCTGAGCGCGTAAGCGAAGAGGTTATAAAACTTTTGGGATGTAAGAAGGAAGACATACTACTAATTTCTGCAAAGGATGGGACGGGGGTTATAGAGGTTTTAGATGAGGTTATTGATAAAATTCCGGAACCTCGAACTGGGGCTAGGGCTGGGGCTAGGGCTTTGATTTTTGATGCCGTAATGGATCCGTATAGAGGCGCAGTAGCGTATGTTCGTATATTGGAAGGGGAGTTTGTTAAGGGGCAAAAAGTTCATTTGCTGGGTACAAAAATGCAGGTAGAAGTGATGGATGCTGGGCACTTTGCTCCAATTTACGTTTCTGATAAAAAAATAACAGAAGGCGAGATTGGATATCTTGTTACAGGCGCTAAAGATGTAACACATGTAAGAACAGGAGATACAGTTGCTTCATCGCCTGATCTGGAGCCTTTGCCTGGTTACAAAGAAGTTCAGCCGATGGTTTTTGCAGGATTGTATCCTTCGCAGACTGATGATTATCAGCAACTAAGAGAATCTTTGGAAAAACTGGCGTTAAACGATGCAGCTCTAAAATTTGAGCCAGAAAGAAATGCTGCACTTGGGAATGGTTTTAGATGTGGATTCTTAGGTCTTTTGCATATGGATATTGTGCAGGAGCGTTTAGAGCGTGAACATGATTGCGACCTGATTATCACTGCACCAAGTGTGATGTATGAAGTGAAGTTGAATTCCAAAAGTCCTGCCGAGATTGTTCGTGCAAGCTTATTAAAGAAGGATGAACCAGACACAGCAGCGATTAGTAATCCTTCAGATTTTCCAGATCCTACTTATATATTGGAAGTACGCGAGCCATGGGTAAAGCTAGAGGTGGTGTGCAGAAAACAAGATGTAGGTTCTGTAATGGAAATCACCCAAAAAAGACGTGGGGTATATCAGGCATTAGAATACTTAGATGCAGATCTGGCACTTATGCATTTTGAAGTTCCTCTTGCAGGGATAGTTTTGGACTTCTTCGATCAGCTCAAATCTGCAACTGCAGGATATGCATCTATGAGTTACGAACCGATTGCATACAGAGTAGGGGATTTGGTTAAGATGCAGATTATGCTTCTGGGCGAGCCATCAGATGCGCTAAGTACAATTGTACATAAGACCGAAGCTCAGCAAGCTGGGGCGGTAATCTGCAAAAAACTTAAAGAATCAATTCCTAAAGCTCAGTATCAAATACCAATTCAGGCGGCAATTGGATCTAAGATAATCGCACGCGAGACACTGCCAGCGTTTAGAAAAGATGTTACGGAAAAGCTTTATGGCGGAGATGTGTCGCGAAAGCAAAAGCTTCTTAAAAAGCAGAAGAAAGGTAAAAAGAGGATGAAGTCTATGGGGAAGGTGACGCTTACTCAGGAGGCGTTCCTTGCTGTGCTTAAACGATAGGAAAAAATTGATAATTGAAAATTGATAATTGAAAATTAGGCATCAACTTTTCTTTCCAGAGCTCTTTTTGACGTCTTGATTATTGCCGTCAAAAGTTTTATTAATTCTTCTATTTTTGGCAGTAGTTGTTTTGCAGCTTGTATATCCAACCATTTACCATCTCTTAAAAGACGAATCCAATAACGACATTCGTGAGCTTCTTTCAATGAAATTGAAAGTTTTGCAATAAAGTCTTTTTTGGATTGTGCCTGTAGTGATTCTTCAATGTTTGCTCCAATACTTGTGCCAGATCGAACAAGCTGTTTGCTGAGTATAAATTCTTTTTGAGCAAGTAAATTTTTATAGACTTCAAGGATTTCTAAGGAAAACGCATAGCTCTTTGCCTGCAATGGATTTTCCTTTTGTTGCATAAAGCAGATAATTATCAATTATCCATTATCAATTGTCAATTAAGATGCGATTTGCTTATTCATTTCCCTCTTTTCTCTCAAGGAGTGCTTTCCTCGCTATTCCCATAAATGGTTGCAACACTGTTTGCAAAATACTCGCAGTTAGAGGCTGAATCTTTTCAAAGGGAGTTTCTTTTCCGCGGTTTTCGAAGAATTCCTGTAGTACAAATGTAGTTAGTTGTAGAACTGTTCCATCTATATTTTTTTCATCAATCATTAGTCTGAGCAGAATTTTCTCTGGTGCTATAGATAGAACCATCTGCATTCGTGTTATCCACTCTATGAGCGTTCGATTTGTATCAGCATCAAGCTCGTCTGTTTTTGTAAGTGCCATGCTTTCATCAACTGTCTCTTCGGATGTTTTCCCTATTGTTTCTTCTAGATACTTACTCACAGTTGTTAGGCTTTCTTCATGAATTAGAGATAGTATAGAAAGAATGAATATACTTGGGCAATCTCGTGCTACTAGTCTTGAGATAAGTACGAATAGATGTGCGTGTTTTTGATCTCCTAAAAATTGAATAATAACTTGAGCCACTTGGTCATCACGCTTTTTGGATTGTTTCTCTTCTTTTCTTATCTGTTGCATGGCAGCAGCCGCGGCTGCAAAACGCTGCTTGGCTTCTTCACTTAGAGCTTCACTAACTCCTCCGACACCTTCGTCGGGGCTGAATGCCTCTGGTCCACCCATTTCTGACATTGAAGGAATGGTACAAGAGAATGTGCATGTAAGAAAGAAGAGAAATACAGTTAGATCAGTTGTTATGTGACTATCTTTAATGAATTTCTTGCGTGGACATTCATTTTTCTTCACAATGCCATTATTGACGCGGGGTGGAGCAGTCTGGTAGCTCGCGAGGCTCATAACCTCGAGGTCGCAGGTTCAAATCCTGCCCCCGCAACCAAATAATATTGGTAATTATTAAAACAATAGATACATGACTTTTATGTGTTTTTCCTTGAAAGGTAACAGAAAAACCGTAAAATCCCTCTGATATGTCTCATAAGAAAGCAGGTGGGTCTACCCAAAACGGCAGAGATAGCCAGTCTAAGCGACGAGGCGTTAAGCGTTTTGGTGGCCAAATTGTAAGTGCAGGAGAGATTTTGATTCGCCAGAAAGGCTTTCAATTTAGGCCTGGAGATAATACACATCTTGGTAAAGATTGGACGATTCATGCGGATACAGATGGTAAAGTTGCCTTTAGTAAGAAGAACATGACCAAGTTCAATGGTCGTAAAGAGCTATGCACTTTTGTTCATGTAGAGCCGTTGGCTGCCTAGCTCAAACCCCCTCCCTCAATTTATTCAGCTTATCTTTTTGGAATAGGTAGAGTTTCCAGTGTTCCATAATGGGCATTTGCCTAAGTAGTTCTAAGTATGCAGCTTCGCGTTGCTCTTTTCTCATTTCACTTTCTTCTCCGTCAGGTTCCAGAGAAGGATTTGCCTGTTGGATTATTAGTACTTTTTCACCAGGGTTAACTAGTCCAAGATTCTCTTTTGCATATTTGTCTTTGTACTGGCTTGAGCGGAAGTATTCCAAGTCGCGATAGCCTTGTTCTATATCTGATCTTAGGATGTCATTATGAACTCCAATATTAGCGAGTGTTTGTTCAAAAAGGACATTACGGTAATAAGAGAGCGCCAGTCCAAATGCCATAAATCCGACTACAGTCAGACCGATTACTATGGTCAGCTGTTTGGAGACGGGTTCGAGGTTTTTATAAGCCACTATGCTTAGAATAATGGAATATTAGAATAATGGAATACTAGTCTTATTGCTTCTGCTAGACACAAAACCCTATTACTCTAATATTCTAGTATTCTAATATTCCAAGTATGAAAATCTATTGCTCCGGCATCGGCGGAATTGGCCTTAGTGCTTATGCGGCATTGCAAAATGCCAATGGGCATGAAGTTCTTGGGAGCGATCGCACTGAGAGTGATCTATTAAAAAATCTAAGAGAGCAGGGGATCTCGGCTGCGCTAAATCAAGATGGAACATTTATTCCAAGAGACGTCGATCTATTTGTGTACTCCGAAGCTATTCCTAAAGATTCACCTGAGCGCAGGCGTGCAGAAGAGCTTGGTATAAAAATGCAATCGTATTTTCAGGCTCTAGGAGAACTTTCTCAGAACCACACAGTTATTGCGGTATGTGGAACACACGGAAAATCTTCTACAGTTGCCATGGCTTCTAGAGTTTTTCTGGAAACCGGAAAAGATCCAACGATTGTATGTGGAACAAAGCTAAAAGAATTGGATGGTTCTAATTGGAGAAAAGGCGAAAGTGATATTTTTCTTTTAGAAGCTTGCGAATATCGTCGGTCATTTCTCGCACTTCATCCAAATATTGTTTTAATGACAAATGTAGACGGAGATCACTTTGATGCATTTGATTCTGTAGGAGATTATCAAGAGGCATTCGTAGAATTTTTGAAGAGTTTATCTATGGATGGGCATGTAATAACGCATTTGGAAGATAAAGATTGTGCAAGAGTTGCAAAAGAGTCGGGTAAAGAAGTTTTAAATGCAGATACTTTCGCTATGGCTGAGCTATCTGTTCCAGGGGTTCATATGCAGAAGAATTCTCAGCTTGTTTTGGCTTTAGCCCAGATATTAGATATCCCTCAGAAAGAGGCTCTAACAGAATTATCGGGCTATAGAGGATGCTGGAGGCGCATGGAGATAAAAGGGGAGTACAGCGACGGAATAACCGTAATAGATGACTATGCGCATCACCCACGCGAAATTGAGGCAACTTTGGAGGCAATAAAGGGTGCTTATCCTGATCGTAGACTTGTTTGTGTATTCCAGCCACACATGCATGATCGTACTATTAAGCTTTATGCTGATTTTACAAAGTGTTTTAGTCAGGCTGACTTGGTAGTTATAACAGATGTGTACGATGCCCGTAGTGACATAGAAAAAGAAAAAGTGAATGTATCTGCATTTACAGAGGATATTGCACGTGAGAGTAAAGTCGAAGTTATTTATGGGTTTGATCTTCAGAAGACAAAATCAATGTTGAAGAATGATATTCTTCAGTATAACGACGTTCTCCTGTTCCTTGGGGCAGGGGATATTACTAATTTGGCTAGCGAGATGGTTTACTCCTGATTGTATGATCTAATTTCAGACGAATCTTCACCGTATAGTTCAATGGCTAGACTTATGATCTTAGAGATCTCTGCTCTATTTATTGGATTGTCAGGTTTAAATTTACCATCTGAATATCCAGTTACAAGTCCGTCCAATGCGGCTGTTTCTATAGAAGAGCTGTACTTAGTTTCTATAGATACATCTGGGAACATCTTTCCTTTAGGCCAATAACGTGGAACATCCAGAGCTTGCAGTAGTGTTGTTACAACTTCTGCACGTGTTGCATTTCGTGTTGGATCAAGACGTGAATCGGCGAAAAGTTGCCATCCTAGATTTTCTGCAGATGCAAAGTATTGCTCAAACCAAGTATCACGTGCTTTTAAATTGTGTGTATTCCATCGTGCTTTTGTTTCATCTACGCCAGAGATTTCATGTGCTATTTTTGAAAGTTCTGCAATTGTTACATTATTTTCTGGGCCATATATCCCTGTGGGGTTTCCGTCTGAATCTTTAAAGCCAGACATTATATTTGCACGCAATGTTTGATTCACAAATGGAGCAAACCAAGCTTCCATAGGTACATCAGTAAAGATGACTGTTTTGCCATTTAATGTGGCAGTTACGTAAATAAGATGCTTACTTGTATCTACTGTTGGGATCAGATCTTCTAGCCCTTCACATTGCAAATCAATAGATAGTGTAATGCGGCTATCTTTTACAAGACGATCTGATCGAGGTATAGGATCAATACACCCCTCAATTTTATGAAATGTGGCTGAATAAAGCCCCTCAGGCATTTCTGGATAATCTGCTGGTGTTGTACCTTCAGATACAAAGTTATTAGGACCTTTCAAAGTAAATGTTAATCCGACAGGGTCACTTGTTACAGATATTTTTCCAACTTTTGTAAAAACACTTGTGATAACAATTTTAATTGTCTCGTCACTTCTTAGAACAAAATTGGCTTGAGGATGATCGAATGAATTAATCAATTCATCGCCATTAAATAATTCTACTGATGCAGTAGCCCCCTCTAGAGGATCTATTAAAATTGAGTAATTTCCAGTTGGAGTTATTTTTACTTCTTGTGTTTTGTGCCTTCCAGATATAGTTATGTTATTTGGTTTGATAAGTGTCCATTCTGGATACAAACTATCAATAGGATTAATTTGTTCAATGATAATTGTACCTAGACCGCTTTCTTCTACTACGGTTCCCGAACCACTTTCAGGATCAATAGTATCTCCTGTGGCTGCGTAAATAGGAGATATCTGTAATGCTAAAACGGAGAGACTCAGTAGTGCTATTGATCGTTTATTCATAATAAAAATGGGGGAACGCTGTGGGCGGTATTTTCGCTGTTTATCATGAAATAGGCAAGTAGAGCTTTTTTTAAATGATGGGTAAATAGGTTGGATGGCTATATGGCTGGATGGTTCGCAAGCGATTATAAGGTCTGTTGTCACTTTAGAACCATCCAACCATCCAACTATCCAGTCATCCAATCATATAATTACGTCCGTCAAAGCAGTCTGTGCAAGCACATACTGCTAGGACGGAACCCTTCCCCGTACTTTTCATTATTATACCGTTTTTACACGTACAAATCGTTTTCGGCATATCGATAAGGCAATAGAGGATACGATCACCATTAGAACCGTGAAAAGTAATTCGGCTCTCCATCCAGTTTGTGGCAGAAGTGTTACTCCAACTTCCTGTGTTAGTACTTCTTCTAATATTCCTGCTTCAAGCAATCCTTCTCCAGATACACGCATTGTCATCGCAATACGTTCTCCGGCAGATAAATCATCATTGGCAACAAAGGCAAATGAAGTAGACCATCTACGACCGGCAAAAATCTTTGGGATTTCCCAAATTATCAGGTTATTTTCAACTTTTCCGTTATTTCGTACTCCATTTACATTTCCTTGGGATGCATCAAATTGAACAGAAACAGTTAGTTCTTCTGCGGATTGCTTATCCAAATTTTGAACAGTTAGTGTGTAATAAACAGTGCCTCCGGGAAGTACTTCTGCCTGGTTTGATGTAAGTGAAACATCTAGTAATTTTACAGTTTCTTCCACTTTTGGTTCTTCAATTATTTCGCCAACAGTGAGTGGGGCTTTGCAGTCATATACACCATGGAAAGACAGTGATGCATTTGGATCAAGAAGTCTTCTTTGATTACGTGGTGTTCTACATCCGATCTTATGATCGAATTCTACTGTGTAATATAGAGGTGGAACACTGTTAAACCCTGCTGGAGTTTCGCCAGAATAAACAATGCTATCACTACCTTTGATTACAAAATCTTGCCCAGGAGGATCACTTGTAACCAAAATTGTTCCAAAGAAGCGATGTGTGATTACTATGCGAACTTCGGAATCATCACGAACAGTAAAAGACAGATGAGATCCTTCAACTTTCCTAATTACTTCGTTACCTAGATATACAATAATCGTTGTACGAGCTTTGCGTGGGGGAGTTACCTTGAGCCCATATGTTCCACCAATCACTGGATCAACTACTTTTACATATTCACCTCTGCTATCTGTAATAGTTTTACCAGCAGGCGTACTAAGAACCCAAGTCCCAAGTTGATTTGTATTGCTTACTTGCTCAATAGTCATTCTGCCTCCAGCTGCTTGTGCACTAGTTGTGAGCAGAAGTCCGAATAGAACTCCGCTTAAGAGGCTGAGTAAATGTGTGCGAATGCTAAACACTATAGGGAAGGGTAAAGGAAAGCATTTAATCACAAAGCTCACGTTATGTCAACGATTCGTCAATGTCTATTTCATGGCTTTCTCTAGCCCAAAACTCCACTCATTTTGTAGCGTTTTTAGCTCTTGTGATAGTAATTGTTCATCACCACGATTTATTTGAAGAGTAGGGGAGGTGGTTGTGCTTCCTAGTGGAATTAGATTAACGCCGATATGTCCTGCAATCTTTTCTACTGCCTCTTGGTTTTCTGGATCTACTTCTATTATGTAGCCTCCAGTTTCGGAGAAGAGAAGAGTATCAGACCTAAGTGAACCTTCTAATGATGATAGATCGACATTAATTCCAATGTCTCCACCAACTTTGCGCTGAGGTAGAGTCATCTCAAATAGTGCCATAAGTAGTCCTCCATTAGATATATCGTGACATGAGTTCAAAAGACCTTCTTCTATCAGGCGTGTGACCAGCTCTATTTGAGAAGAGACTTCATTAAGATCGGGAACTGGTACATTTCTGCCAAGTAGTTCATCACGAGCAGCTCCAGACATATTTTCTAGAATCTCGTAATACCCAGATCCGCCGCATTCATCCTTACGATCTCCAATAAGGAATAGATTTGAGTCAGCTTTTTTAAGCTGCATTGTGATTGCTTTGCGTGCATCGTCCATAATCCCAACACAGCAAACCACTGCAGTTGGATCTATTGCATTACCGTCTGCTTGCCCGTTATAAAAGCTGACGTTTCCAGAGACAACTGGAACGTTTTCGCCATCAACTTTTACTTTGCTTGTTGCTTCTACAATTCCACGCACAGCTTCTTCAAATTGCCAAAGTTGCTCGGGTATTTCTGGGTTGCCAAAATTCAAACAATCTGTAACAGCTCTGGGTTTTGCGCCAACTGCAGCTACATTTCGCATGGATTCAACTGATGCATTGAGCCCTTCTAAATACGGTGAGATTCGTCCATATCGTCCATTGCCGTCACCGGCAACTGCTATCCCTCTCCATTTTTCATCCTCGTTCAAATCCCATCCAGGATGCTCTCCGGTGTGCACAAAACTTTCTAAATCTTGCAGCGGTGCAATTACTCCTGCGTCTGCTTCGCCAGGTTCAATAACACTATTACCAATAACATTTTTGTCGTAGTGCTTAACGATGGGGGAGACGGAGGCAAAATTGGGGTGTACGATCATCTCTTTGAAGACATTGGTGATGGTCGTTTGAAACGTCGAACGTCCAACGTCCAAAGTCTCCTGTTTGTCGTTAGACGTTAGACGTTGGACGCTAATATTATTTCCATCACATTCAATATCAGGCTCAAGCGAATTGCACTCCATTTCTTTAGTCGGTCGTGCGTATTGCAAGCCACATGTAATATCTAGAGCCTTTGCCTCTACAACTGTTTGTCCTTTATATGTAAGTTTGTAGATTCCGCCCTCTGTAACTTTACCTGCCAAGCTTGCGCGTGCATTTTCTGCAATACTCGGAAGGTCCCAATCCTCATTATAGTGCTTAAGAATATGTTCTGTGAGATCCGGATGGCACATCCAGCAGAATCGCTCTTGAGTTTCTGCACAGGCGATAACTTCTGGTGGAAGATCTGGTATCGAGACGTGCACTTTGTCCAAATCAACATCTGCGCCGAATCCTTGGTCTGCGACCTGTTCTACTGATGCACAAATTACTCCGCCAGCACCCAAATCTTTAAACGAAACCTTATCTAGTTTTTTGGCTCGAGCTAGCCAATCAAACAGGGCATATGTAGAGGCAAGTATGTGACGTTCCAAAAATGGATTTGGTTCCTGCACAGCTCCTGTGTTCTGTTCGTCTTCATCGGCTTCCAGAGTTGCACTTGCAAAAGACGCGCCACCAAAACCAGATCTGTCGGTTGGTTTTCCTACATAAATAATATCGTAACCAATTTTTCCAGCTTCTTTTGGTACATAACTGTGAATCACTTCATCTTCGCGCACAATTCCGAGTGCGATGGCATTAACTAGACAGTTGGAGTTGTAAGACGAATCAAAAACTGTGTCGCCACCAAGGTTTGGTATACCAAGTGGATTTCCGTAACCAGAAATTCCTCTAGAAACTTCGGATGCGATTGTTTTACTCTCTTCCGTTTTTAAATCTCCAAGTCTTAGTAGGTCCAAACATCCAACAACGCGAGAACCCATACAAACTACATCACGGACCACACCTCCAATTCCTGTTGCTGCACCTTCGTATGGCACAATTTGCGATGGATGGTTGTGAGATTCATGACTAATCACAAGTCCCCAACGCCTGCCGTTTGGCTCATCTGTTATTGCAACAATTCCACTGTCTTCCCCCGGCCCCATGATTATATGTTTTCCAGAAGTGGGGAAGTTTTTTAAAAATCTGGCAGATGATTTGTAGCTGCAATGCTCCGAACCTTGAATGCCCCAGATTACCGCTTCTACCAAAGTAGGATCACGTCCAAGCATTTCCGAGATCTTGCGGGCTTCCTCAATAGTTAATCCAATCTGGTATTTCTTGAGCTCCTTTAAAACATCCTCATCGGACATCTGGGAGAAGGGGATAATGGTGACCGATGAATTTGGCTTAGTGTTCATGCAAAAGGATTATGCAGGATATAAGTGAATAATGAAAAGTGAATAGTGAATAATTATGGAAGAATATTCTTATCATTATTCATTTTTCACTATTCATTCTCCATTTCCATTTGTTCTATCTTGCATTTGGGCATTGGCTCTTAATAATATTTCATCTATGCGACCATTTCTTGATGTAGGTGAATCTAGATCATCACAGGCGCCAACTTCTGCCGTTCGTATAACGACTGGTAATCCACTTTCGAGAGTTTGCCTATCTAGTTCTCCATCATGACCTGACATAGCACTTCGACTTTACGACGTCATATTTCATGATGCAAGTCGCTAAAAGTTAACATTATCATTATTCATAATCGTAAATCTGCTAAGATCTGGTTCTGTGAAACTTTCACTTCCATCTTCACTTGCCCAACATCGAATCCTAGGAGGAGCGATGGTTTTGGCATCTATGCAATTTGGAGCATCCTTTATGGGGCTTATTCGCGATAGGATATTGGCAAAAACGTTCCCAGGGCTAGATGTGGTGGATGTATATATAGCGGCATTTCGACCATCGGATCTGTTGTTTCAGGTTGTAATTATGGCGGGGTTCTCCGTTGCTTTGGTGCCACTTCTGGCTAAATACAGATCTAAAGACGAGAAAGGTAATATGTCAGATCTATTAAGTGGGGTAGTTACTGTGGCAGCGTTGGTTTTTGGAGCAGTTGCATTGATTGCTGCAATTTTCTTTCCACAGATCGCACCGGCATTCGCACAATTTGAAGGAGAAGGAAAAGAACTCTATGTGCAATTCGCACGTATCGCATTGCTCACAAATTTCTTATTTGTTTTTGGAAATGCATTCGGTCAATACTTGATAACGATTCAACGTTATTGGATTTATGGGCTAACTCCAATTTTCTATACCCTTGGAACTATCTTAGGAACAATCTATCTCACTCCATTCTTTGGTCCATTCGGTCCGATTTATGGAACGCTTGGTGGTGCGATTATATATGTTCTTATCAGGCTAGTTGGAATCATTAGATCAGGATTCAGGCCGAGGATAATTTTCTGGCATCCGGATATTCCAGAACTTATTAGGTTGATGATTCCACGTATGGTTGCACTTGGAGCTTTGCAATTAGAGTTGCTTCTGTTTGATCGTGTGGCATCAGGTTTAGCTACAGGATCGATTACGATCAATTCGTATGCTCGTAATTTTCAGGCTGTCGCTGTTGGTGTTGTTGGAATTGCGCTCGCACAATCTGCGTTTTCGTTACTAAGCCAAGCCGCTGCTAAAAATGAGGCAGATAGATTTTGGATATACCTAAAGAAGGGGATTGTTATTTTATTGGTTTTGACAATTCCTGGAGCGATTGCGCTAGCATTTCTTGCACCAGTTGCTGCTTGGCTTGTACATCTTTCTGCTGTGCTGCCCGTTTTTTCTGTTTGTTTGGCACTGTATGCAATTAGTATTCCGTTTGAGAGTCTTAATCACTTATTGCTGCGATCGTTCTATGCGCTTAAGCATACGGTTACACCAGCAATCCTCAGTGTGATGAATGGAGCGGTAGCCATTGCAGTTGCATGGTATTTGGCTCCTAAATATGGAGTGTATAGCTTGGCACTTGGATTCACAGTTGGGCAGATTGTTCAGTTAATTGGTTTGGGTGTTATGTTGCCGAGGAGGGTGCGAAAGTTGCATATAACTTAAATGATATCATCAAAAAGTAATCAACTAGTTGGCGGATTGATCATTTATGAAGATAAAAATTAGTAACATATTTGCGCAAATATGTTACTATCTTAGGCTTATTTATATTTAAGTATTTACGTAAATACTTAAATGATAATATCCCTTAAATTCCATTCCGAAGTGCAACACCCAAGTGCAACACCTGATTCCCTCTGAAATGCCATAGAGAGGAGGTACGGTAGAGAAGTCATTCCTACCACCTTCCCACCTCAGCTATGGCATACAGACAGCTTAATAGTT
>JAIPIN010000008.1 GCA_021734665.1 Kiritimatiellales bacterium | reverse complement strand
ATGTTCCATCCTTTTTAATTGAGTGAGAATTACAATTAGAACATATTTTTCATGATGCATCGGGGAAAATATAAGCATATCTCAGCTAACATTAGCGGAAAAGACATCATTTTAGCCCCCAAAATTTTCCATTAAGCCAAGAAATAAAAATTCACGGAAAACAATCTTTCTAATAGCTAATTGCTAACAGCTAATAGCTAAACTTATCCATGTACCAACGTTCCAACATCTCCTCCTTCTGCGGCTTTGATCAAATTACTTCTATCTTTAAAGTTAAATACTCGGATAGGAAGCTTTTGATCCTGACACAAACTAAATGCTGCTTGATCCATAATATTTAAATGCTTATCCATAGCTTCTTGATATGTAAGCGAATCGTATAATTTAGCATCTGAATGTTTATCGGGGTCTTTGTCATATACGCCATCTACATTTGTAGCTTTAAGAAGAATTTCGCACCCTAGTTCTACAGCCCTAAGTGCAGCTGCTGAATCTGTTGTGAAGTAAGGATTTCCTGTTCCTCCTGCGCAAATAACAATGCGCTCCTTTTCTAAATGACGGATTGCACGCCTGCGCAAATAAGGCTCTGCAAGCTGAGGAACATCTATAGCGCTGCAAACACGAGTATATGTATGCAAAGATTCTAATGCAGACTGAAGTCCTACGCTGTTCATAATAGTTGCAAGCATTCCCATAGCATCACTTGCAGTACGCTCTATCCCACTATCTTTTGTGTCTCTGTACCTCCATATATTGCCTCCTCCAACCACTACAACTACCTGAATCCCTTTATCCGATACTTCTTTGATACTTTTGGCTACTTCCATTAAAACTGTGTGATTTAACCCAAATCCCCCAGGCTTGCTAAGAGCTTCTCCTGAGAGTTTTAACATGATTCTTTTGTACTTCATCTTATGTATTATAGCGGGATTAGGGACTAGGGGCTAGGGGCTAGTAGCTGGCTTAAACAGGCTAATATGGCCTCTAATTTAAGAATAAACGCTACAACAATTTAGTTAAATGGTTGTAGGGATTATTACCACAAATAGTGGCACCTCCTGTGTGAGCTTATGATAAATAGTGTCAATTGACCAACAACTGTAGAGGATGTATAATACTATTGTGACAAACACACATTTTCAAACATCAGATATTTCTGAAATTAATCCAAATGAAAAAGAAGAGAATTTGCAAATTCGTCAGCCTGTTTTAATTGAGAAAACAGATAAGAAGTATAAAGCGTTAATGTTATTCGGATTTATTATGATAGTTTTAGGTACTATATTAAGTCTGTATTCACTCAATAAATATTTTGATGATATCAATTACCAGAAAGAATACATTGAACAATATGCGTCTTTACAGAATGAAGTTACTAATAATATGATTGCACTTAAAATATTTACAGGTGTTAGTGGAGACAAAAATACAGCTAATCGAATTTTTAATTCACAAGATAAAATTATAGAAATGATGCCACAATTACCTTCAGATAATAGTATAGAAATAATAATTGATATTATTAAGAGAAAACCAGAATCTATTATTTCACTAAGCATGATATTCATTGGATTGATAACATCTGTATATGCTATTGGCATATCATGGTGGAAACATGGCTAGTAAAATCACTGGTTGTATTATTGTGGGTGCGTCTAAAAATCCACGTAAAACTACTTCGTTGCCATGTGGTACTAAAGTCGCTACGCGCCTTTACGTGGTACCCCGGACAGGGATCGAACCTGTGACCTACAGCTTAGAAGGCTGCCGCTCTATCCAACTGAGCTACCGGGGCAAGTTACGCATGGATATACTTATATTTTACAAGATATTTGCATCTTTGAGGAGCTATTATTAGATATTAGATAAGAAGCTATAATCATACCAATGCCCTATCACTTCTATTTAGCTAGGTGTAGCGATAACTCGCTCTATTCGGGATATTGCAAAGATATCTCTGATAGAGAGAATGCACATAATGCAGGAAAAGGAGCCAAATACACACGAGCCAGAAGACCTGTGAAGATTATTCATAGCGAAGAATTTCAAACACAATCTGAGGCAATGAAAAGAGAGTCCGAAATTAAAAAATGGTCCAAAAATAAAAAAGAGCAATTAGTAACAAAATCTCCTAATCATTGATCACTCACAACATCAACAATCTTACGAAGTGCATCCATAGTGTGTTGAACCGTATCGATTCTTACTTCATTTCTTGTAACAGATACTTTCATTCCGCCAACCACTCTCACAGGATAATCATGTTTATTCCCCTCCTCTCTTGTTACTTGCAAACTAATTAGATTCTGCACTGCCAACTCTAGCGCTGCTCTGTAATGATCTCTTCGCTCTTCATCACCAACCAAAATAGCAATTTCATAAGCGTAGGCTAAGCCCTCTGTGTACACACCATCAGATGATGAATGAGGAGTTCCGTACTGCGGAGTTTGAGGATTATAAAAACGTCCAATGTAATTTGTTGTATCTAATATTTCTAACAGCTTGTCATTCATAACAAATATCGCATTTGCATAAGCTGCATTACCCGTAATTTTATAAAGCCTATTCAAAGACAACGTATGCCAAGGCACATATGCCGGATAATAATATTTATCCATCTGATATACATAACGATCTATGTAGTAATCCTGAGCTCTTATTGCCATTTCCAGTGCACGTTCATCACCTGATCTTTCGTAATACTCAACTAAACTTAATATCGCTTCGCCTGAATAAAAATAAAGCAGTCTCTCTTTATCATATTCATAATCTGGCTCTTTATACCAAGGCAAAAATGAACCCTCATCATCCATTAATGAGTATATGCCTTCTGCAAGATTCTGCGCTTCGTCTTCATATTCATCATAATATGGGCTGTAAACCAAGGTTCGCAGTGCCATTGCATTAGCACCAAGCTTAGATTTATCTGCATAAAATATATAACCCTTATCGCCTTCTTCCTTGTACCAATACTTAAATAGGAAATCTAAATTCTTTTTGTGTATAGGTAGCCAAGATTCATCTTCTTTACTCAATTCAGCTAACAATCTGGAACCCATTAATTGTCTTATTGCATTATTACCTGAGGAGTATTCTGCTTTATCTATAAAGTAGAGATAATGAAACAAACCTTTTTCACGCATGTTATTGCGTAGCCATTCTTCCATTAACTCATATGGACCATCTATTGTACTTATAAGATCAAATTCCTCCGATTCATCCTCAATAGCTTTTTCTATGAGCCCACAGCCTGTTAACAGCAAGCTGCATCCAATTAAAACTGATAATATTTTGTGCACATCTGTATTATAGATTATTAGAATAATGGAATATTAGAATATTAGAAAAAATCTCAGATAGTAGTCCCCTAATATTCCATTACTCTAATACTCCAATATTCTAAACGGATACTTCCCAACCTATACGAAATACGAGATACTGGATACGAAATACGATTCCAATCGCCTTTTTAGGCCAAAATTTTCGTATTACCAACGAGACTTCATACAAAGATTTTAGCAAGGTAAAGAGCATTGATTCTTTGCCATAACCCCCTAAAGTGCGCTTTCATTTCGGGTTTCATAGCATTGACATTTTGCCATTTTATATTATATAGTATGCACTCATTTTCGCTAACTGATCACATGACCTCGCATTTACGTTACTTAACGGCAATCTTCATTTTACTAAGCGCATCCGTCGTAATGACAGGCTGCAATAAGGAAGCTGAACAAGAGGAAGAAATAATTCGACCTAAAGTTACGGCAATGGAAATCAAAGGTGGCTTAATGCACGAGTTCTCTACAACTGGTGAAGTAACAGCTGAAAAGTCGGCACGTATTACTGCAGAATTCCGCGCAACTGTTACATCAATCAATAAGAAAGCAGGTGATCAAGTAATCAATGGTGATTCACTTATAACATTAGATGCTCAAAGTGTAAGCGCACGTTTCCGAACTGCAAATACATCATATGCAACTGCATATCAAAATGTTCAGCAAACTAAGTTAACTGCGCAAAAGAATGTAGATTCAGCTCGAATAGGATTGGAATCTGCTCAGTCGAATTTACAAACAGTGCTTAAGCAAAATGCAGCTCGCAAGATACAGGCAGAAGAAGCTTTAAAAGCCTCCGAAATTAACTTAGATCTATCTGTTACTTCTGCGCAATCCACATTATCCAATGCATTAAACCTTACACCAAGCACCGTTAACTCTGCATTAATTACTGCAGATCAAATTTTAGAATACTCTCCTGAATACCAAGATCTGGATAACATTCGCGAAACGCACATTGGTGTGCGCGATCCATATTTTAAATTACAAGTGAGTGAATATCTGATGGATACCTACACATTGCTACGTTCATATAACGTATCTTACGAAGAATCAAAACAATTATTGAATCGCACTGCACAAGCTTTGGAAAAAACACTGCAGATTATGCGTCTTAGCGTAACCAGCCCGCAGTATCCTCAATCACAATTGGATGCGGAAGTTGCGACCGTAATCGGACAACAAACTGCCGTTCAATCTCTTATCACACAACTGGATTCTGCAAAGAGTGCGCTTAATTTGACGCAACAAAGCAGCGGGAACGATTCACAAACATTGGTGAGTGCTCGTGCAGGCTATGAATCTACACTTGCAGACTTAGAATTTGCTCTACAAGCAGCACAGAGAAGAGTAGAAGAAGCCCAAAGTGCTTATGAAAACGCACAGGCAAGTGCAAAAATTTCTGAAATAGGATCTAGGAGTGCACTAGCAGGAGCCGGTGGAGAACTGTCTCAAGCACAAATTTCTGACGATAAAAGAAATGTCCGATCCCCTTTTGCAGGCCAAGTTATAGATATACCTATTAATGTTGGTGACGAAGTTCAGCCAGGCACACTGCTTGTAACTGTAGAGAATGATGATCTAGTTAAAATTGTTACTTACCTTTCTTCTGAAGAAGTTAAAAACGTATACGAAGGAGATACAGTCTCTATAGAGAATGCAGGTACGGCACTTGTATCTTCTGTTTCACCTAGTGCCGATTCTATTAGCAAGAAGTACAAAGTGGAAATCATTCATAACGAAGCCGAACTTACGCCTGGAACATTTGTGAGATTAACGTTCACAAGTACATCTGAAAACGGAAATGGCAAACGAATTTTCGTTCCATTAACATCTGTACATATAAGCGGATCAGAAATATTTGTATGGACACTAGAAGGCCCCGGAGAATTCCCAGTAACAAAGAAGTCAGTTATAACAATTGGCGAAGTTGTAGGAAAGTTCGTAGAAGTTAAATCAGGATTAAGCGAAGGCGAAGCACTAATAACAGAAGGAGGCAGAATGATTGATAATGAAAAAATAGAGGTTGAACTTACTGCAATCTAATTATGGAAAGAAGCCACCTATATGAACAGGCCAATCAAGTCGCCAAATCCCCAATGGCGTTCTTTGTACGCAATGGTCACATGACTGTACTACTACTCATCGGACTAGTTTTAGGAGGTTTTTACAGCTTGTCCGCTTTGCCTCTAGAATCAGATCCAGAAGTAAAAATACCTATTGGAACAGTTGTAACAGTTTATCCTGGAGCTTCTCCTTCTGATGTAGAAAAACTAGTAACAGATAAGCTAGAAGAAAAACTTAAAAACCTTGATGATTTAAAAACACTTACTTCAAGCTCGTTAGAAGGAGCATCTTCTATTGTTGTAGAATTTGATGCTTCTGCCGATTTAGATGACTCAATACGCAAATTACGTGATGAAGTAGAAAGCGCAAAACCTGATCTGCCTGAAGAAGCTAACGATCCTATAGTGACACAGATTCGCGCTGGAGATGTGCCAATAGTTACATTCGCCCTTGTTGGTAATGCTCCTTTAGAAGAGCTTAAAGTTTACGCAGAAGATTTAGAACAAATCTTTGAAGGTATTAAGGGCGTTAATAAAGTAGAAGTTCTTGGGCTACCAGAAAAAGAAATGCAGGTACTGATAAATATTCAGAAATTAGAAGGACTTGGCCTTTCTATTACTCAAATTGCTCAAGTAATAGCTGCTAATCACTTAGACTTCCCAGTAGGCTCTATTCGTACCAACGAACTCTACTATCAAGCATCACTTAAAGGACAATTCAATTCACAAGAAGAATTATCAAAGCTCGTAATTACTAATAAAGATGGACGCAATATTTTTCTAAAAGATGTAGCAGAAATTCGAGAAGTATTTTCCGAAGCTAAATCAGAATCCTATGTATACAGAACAGAAAAAGGCGTAGAAGAACGCACAGTAGCAATAGATATCTATAAAAAGGTCGGATCTGATCTTGTAAAAATTGTGGATGAAGCAAAAAAAGAAGTTGAGATATTCAAGGAAACACTCCCCTCCTCGCTTTCAATCATAGTCACAGAAGATATATCTGATTTTATACGTGACGATATTACACGACTATCTAAAAGTGCACTGCAAACAACTGGAATAATCGCTGTAATTCTATTTATTGCGCTTGGATTAAAAGAGGCTATAGCAGCTGCTCTTTCTATCCCTATCCTATATTTAATCACATTTATTACACTTCTTCTGATAGGAGAAACATTCAACTTCCTAACATTCTTTGCACTAATTCTGTCACTTGGTATAGCAATTGATACATCGATTGTGATTATTGAAGGTATTCATGACAACACTCGCAATCATAAGTTAGATCCTAAAAATGCAGCACTCGCATCTGTTGCAACATTCAGATCGCCCTTAATATCAGGAACACTGACGACTATTGCCGCCTTTCTGCCGTTATCTCTTATGACAGGTATTATGGGAGAATACGTTAAACACATCCCTATAACGGTCAATATTACACTGATTGCATCTCTTGCTACTGCTTTGATGATATTGCCTGCAATAGCTGCTAAAATCCTTAAAACAAAAGAAGGTACAGTACATAAGAAATCTATAATGGACAGATTTATTGGGCCGTTTAGAAACTGGTATTTAAGCAGTATAAAATCAATACTTTCCTCAAAGAAGAAAAGAAGACTTTGGGTTGTAGGAATGATTATCGCTTTTATTATTGCGATTAGCTTACCGGTTGTTGGACTCGTTAAAGTACAAATGTTTAGGCCAGTAGACTTCGATTATCTATATGTAGACATTAAAGCCGCAGAAGGATCTACTTTGGAAGCGCTAAGACCTTCTGTTGAAAAAGTACAAAAGATAATCTCTGAATTACCAGAGGTTCAGCATTTTATAACAATTTTAGGACGTGGTTCTACAAATAAAGCATTCATCAACATTCGATTCACAAATTCTGACGAAAGAGATATATCTAGTATCGACATATCACAACAATTAAGAGAGAAAGTGCGAACTATTACCGATGCCGAAGTAACTTTAACAGAAGCGCAAGGAGGACCTCCAACAGGATCCCCTATCGAAGCTCGTCTTATAGGCGACAATGTATTAGAACTAGAAAAAGCTGCAAATATCCTCCAACAAGAACTAGAAAGCATTGAAGGTACAAAAGACATATTCAATGACTTAGAATCTTCTCCAGGAGAATTCCATATATCGCTAAAGCGCGATCGCCTTGAATACTTTGGAGTTACAGCTCTTCAAGTTGCACAAACTCTCAGGACATCTGTCTTTGGTAATGATTCAGTTAAAATTCTACGTGCAGGAGAAGAGACTCCAATATTAGTTCAATTAGATTATCGTGATATATCTTGCATGAATAATCCTCTTGTAACTTTGCAAGAAGCAAAAGAAAACATGACCATATGTAGAATTAATCCACAAAGTATTTCAGAAATTCAAAATTTACTTATCCCTACTATCCGTGGTCAAGTATCTGTAAGTGAACTTGTAGATGTATCCCTGCAGCCAGCAGTAACAACTATTAGGCATTACAACACAGACAGAGTAGTAAGTGTTAAAGGTAATGTTTTAGAAAATTATGTTCCTAGCGATGTTATAAGTGAACTACAAAAGCGCATTCCATCTTTGGACTTAGGAGAAAACATACGCATTGAATTTGGTGGAGAGACTGAAGATATTAATGAATCATTCAACACACTAGGGCGATCGGCAGTTATCGCAATGATTCTTATTGCCGCTATACTTGTTTTCCAATTTGCCTCATTCAAGCGTGTATTTATTATACTATTTACAATTCCGCTAGCACTTATTGGAGTTCTTGGAGGCCTGGCGTTACTAAGATTCCCACTTTCTTTCCCAGGGCTAATTGGACTGGCAGCTCTTACCGGTATCGTTGTAAACGATGCGATTGTTCTAATTGATAGAATAAATATTAACCGATCATTAGGATTAGAACTCACCGAAGCAGTTATTAAAGGCTGTGAACAACGATTAGAACCAGTGATTCTTACAACACTATCTACCGCAGGAGGAATGATTCCTCTTATATTTGGAGGACGGATGTTTGTTGACCTTGCGCTAGTTGTTGCACTTGGAATTACATTTGCAACTGTGTTAACTCTTGTAATGGTGCCTGTCTTTTACATAGGGCTGGAATGCACCAGAGAACATCCATGTTTATTAAGTCGTATTACAAATAAAATAATACGTAAAAAAACTATCAATAATTAGTTCTATTTGGATTTAGTTATTGTACCAAGCACTTCGCCATTAGGATGCTCTTTTGTTCTTACAACAACACTTAATTCTCCTGATTTCATAAGAATAAGCTCTTCTTGAGTTAAAACGCGCGTTTGCCCAGAAGTACCACTAAAGCTTAACAATTCGTTTCCATTATATTCAATATTGATACTCGTATAATCTTCATCCGAAAGAAACATGCTATATAGCACCGTATTCTGCTCACTTAATCGAATAATAACCAATCCACTCAATGAAGTTTCAACCGGCGGATATAACTGATTACCGCTAAGTACAACCCTATATGAAGATTCACCGTTACAACTAGATGAATCAAATCTATCTTTGCCACAAAGAGGCGTGCAATCACTTGGCTCGCCCATACACACATACCCTACTTCAACCATACATTGCTTGGAACAGCCATCACTAGATGTCTTATTCATATCATCACATGTTTCACCATTGCCAATAATTCCATCACCACATTCAACAGAACAAATGCTTGGTACACCTTTACACATAAATCCGGGCTCTACTAAACATTGTGAAGAGCATCCATCATAACTGTTACTGTTCCCATCATCACACTCCTCACCAGATTCGGCTGTGCCATTGCCACATTCTGAGACGCACACACTAGGCTCTGCTTTGTTACATGAAAAACCTGTTTCCACCTTACAAACGCGTGAGCATCCATCAAAACTATCATCATTTCCATCATCACACTCTTCATCCTTTCTTACAAAACCATCTCCACACAAAGAATAACAAGTGCCAGTAGCAGCATAACAATGATAGCCTTCCTCTTCAAAACAAATATGAGAACAGCCATCATTATCGTTTTTATTTCCATCGTCACAAGTCTCATGACCTTGCACCTTATTATCGCCGCATGTAGCAAGGCAAATACTAGGCACCTCTCTACATAAGTATCCTTTTTCAATTTGACACTGCAAAGAACAGCCATCGCTTGGAACAAGATTGCCATCGTCACACTCCTCTAGATCATTATCTACCTTTCCATCTCCGCAAATCTGCTTTGATATTGAGCAATTTTCAGCAAGAAAATCAAAATTATCATTCTTATCACGATCAATGCATTCACTATAACAAGTCAGTATTCTTCCTTTATATGTCATACCGCTAATATCCAATGATTTAAGAACACTCTGCCCTAAAATTTTTAGATTCCAATTTGTATTAAGATCGCTAGAACGAACTTGTATAAGATTGCATCCAGAACCCGATAGAGTGAACGTTCCATTCACAATCTGCGTCGTATCTGATTCTACAACAAAAGACTCTTTATTATCTTCTGCAGTTTTAACAAGATTAAAAAATGTATTATTACCAGATATATAGCTATCTACCCCCTTTAAAATCACAGTTCCAACTCCTGATACAAAATCACCGCCTGTATGTAACCAAGATCCATAAAGATCTATATGTTGATTATCATCAGACTCTACAACACCACCCCTAATGGACAAATTTCCTCTAACAAATAAACCATGTTCGGGCAAAAACATTCGCATACCTCTATCTGAATCTAAAATTAGATTGTAATAATTAGCGTCAGATAATCTTACAGGACCTGACCTTAAATTATATTCAACTGTAGAATTTGTTTTCAAATTCAATGCTGGAATATGTTCATTTCCTCTTAATACTAATTTTGCTTTATCTCTAACAGTAATTGGTAATGTAGACCCAGAAAAAATCATGTTTTGTCCATTCAAATCTAATATGCCTTTAACAATATCAATGTTCTGCTTAGGCTGAGTCAACGGTATTCCAGACAAAAGTTCAACACGTGCGGTTTCTATCTTATCAATATCAATTGAACCATGGAATCTTTCTGGATTCTCCAGATACAAAGTCTGATTCTTTTCTCCTGTAAATCTAAGCATCAAAGTTCCTGTATTGTATTTTGGACCGGATGATACATTCCCATAGACCTCTATTTCGCCTTCATCAATCGTTCCTCCTACTAACAATAGATCATTTTTAACGAGTATTTTACTGCCTGAAATACTAAGCACAGAATTGATTCCTTTATCTATAGAAAGATCCATAAATTGTATTTTTCTTACTGCTACATTCGAATCTGGTCCAGTGAGAACCACCATTCCACCGTTGTTATCAAATTCTCCTTTGCCCTGATTAATATCACCATCAATACTAAGAACACCAACCGGAGCAATAAATTTCCCTTCATTAATAGATAAGCTTCCTTTTATTGTAATATCACCTAAGCCGCCTTGGAATGTTCCATCTTCGATTTTAACGTCATCGTCAAACATTATTTTGGCGTTTCTTAAATCTATATTCCCACCATTAAGTTCTAAAGGGTTTTTAAATGTAAGAATACCATCATATGCTCTCAAAAAGCCTCCTTTAATAATAATTGGTTCATCAAAAGTAATTGTACTATCATTTATAGTAACCGAACCACCATTCAATTTGAACTCATCATGAATTAATACTTCTACATTATTTATTCTAAATTCTCCACCGCTCAATGTAATTGGGTTTTCAAATATCGCAGTATTGTCATCGCCACTACCCGAAAGATTTACAATTGCATGTGTAGAATCAATCTCCATTGATGGATACTTTGCACCTGTTGCGATATCAACAATATTACTTTTTGACTCAGATATTTTTATTAAACTTTCTCCGCCATCAAACCCGTCAGATATTGTCAATCCAGACTGAACTATTAAAGTGCCACCATCAATAACTCCATTTTTTAAATGTAGATCATTTAATATATTTACAGAAACTTTTGATAAATTAACACGTGTTCTATCATCTTTATCCACAAGCAAATTAAATAATTCCTGCCCATCTTCTATATTCAAATCATGTGATGTACCTTTTAGTTGAACTGTACCTTTGTTATGTTTAAATTTACCACCAGTTTGTTCCCATTTGGAACGTACTATAAGTAATTTAGGAGCAATAAACTCACCTCCTTTTATATTAAATACTCCAACAAGATCATCATTAAGCTCAACAGTCCCTTTACTGCCTTTAAAGACACCATTTTCAATTATTACACTTCCATTAAAACTAATATTTCCTTTTCCTGCACCAAAGACTCCTGATTTTTGTATATATTCACCAAGTATATTTATATCAAAATCCCATTGTTCCAAATTGCCGTGCAATAATAGATCATATGTTGTTAATTTGCCCTTTAGTTTAAATATACAATTTTCTTGAATATATAAATTCATACCTGGTTGAAATTCTAAATCTAATTCATTGAACTTGATTAACCCTTCTAAATCCTCATTAATTACACCATCATTAGTTATTGCCATAATTACATCATCATTTGTATACGAAGATGCTCCTGAGGCACTCATTAATGTTAGTTTGTTGTAATACAAATCAACCCCCTGCATATCGTCACCTTCTGCACGTAACAAAGTAAGTGCTTTTCTATTTTCACCTTCTATAAATACAGATACTAGATCTCCATATTCTGTAGCTGGAATTTCTAATTTGTATTCACCTGATTCCCCAATTCTTGCTCGTGACAATACAGGGCCACCATTTACGCTGGCCGCCACTGTCATTCCTTCGCGTCCTTGTTCAGATTCATCTACAAATACATGTACCTTCCCATTTAGTACAGATCCTGATTCCACAATTGGCTCCTCAATCTTAGCTTCCTCCTGAATTGGTATCTCTGGCTCAACTTCTGGCTCTTCCACTTCATCTATATCTTCTATGCTATGTAACACTCTTAAGATATCTTCAGCAGAAGCTAAAGCTCTTAAAGAAGGATGGCTTCCGTTCATAAACCAAGTTTCTGCAAAATCCCATCCTACAAATGATTGTTTTACTCCTGCTCCACTATTAGAAAGTGGAGTTCCTTTTGATTGATCTTGAATATCGCTTGTTTCGCTTAGATAAAATGATGTAACTACTACTCCTTCATCTACATTACTTCCAACTAAGCCACCAACATGTTCATTATCACAATCCGAACAATCAACCTTGCCTACTGCAAAAGCATTTGTGATCACCCCTCTTTTTTTATTAGTCCCAACAATCCCTGCTATTCCAACTTCACCTTGAACCGAAACATCCGAATAAATATCAATTAATTCGCCTCCAATATTTTTACCTACTAACCCACCAACATTTTGCGTGCCATTCACAACACATTTAGAAGCAGATAATACACTTAAAAGGCTTGAATCATTTAAACCTGCTAATCCACCAACCCCTCCAACGCCATTTATAAAACATTCGGAGATAGATGACATAATAATCGCACTCATGCCATTCTTGTTCTTACTCTCTCCCGCAATTCCACCAATGTTAAACTCGCCTTTAACGGTTGCATCAGTAATAGTTATATCTCTCACTCTTCCTCTAAGCAACGAGCCAGCCAAAACGCCAAGATTATTTCTTCCTTGAATATTAACTCTATTCAAACGCACATCTTCTACACTACCTCCGTCAACTACACCAAAAAGTCCCACATTGGATGCGTCTGGTCTATTGATATTTAAATTAGTAATAGAATAACCATTTCCATCTAAGACTCCAACAAATGGATCATCTAACGTACCAATTGGAATAAAACCAAGATCTGTATCGCATGAATTATTTGTTTTCCATTCATTGCCACCACACCATTCTAAACAATCATATTCCTGATAAGCACAACCATCAAAAAGTTCACCTTCACAATACATTGTCTCAGTCCACAAACAACCGGCATCATTAGCATTACATTCATCTTTATTATCGAATGTTTTACACTCATCTAAAGAGTTCTTGTTGTAGGCACCACAATTTATATCGTTAACCAATTTATAATTAGCACTTAAATCTGCATTTACTGCCTGCAATTCTTCACAAGTAGAAATTGTATAAGGATTTAATCCTGTACCTTTCCCTACAGCTCCATATAAAAATGAAAAACCCTCATTATGAAAAAAAATCTGGGGAATAACCAGAGTAATCCCAACTACAATGCCAATCATAGTTTTTGTTTTATTCATGTAGCTCGATGTGAGAGTTGGATTTTTTTCTATATGCAATCAACCCTGCGCAAAGAGATACAAACAAACTAACAAGAAGCACCTCAGTGGACAGAATGCCGCCACTACGTATTTCTATAATACTTCCCTGAATACTTAATCCCTTCTTTGTACCCAAAGAACAAGACTGTAGGAAGCGCGATATCACCTTAGTAATCTCAGCGCGGTTTATAGTATCATCTGGACGTACTGTAAATAATGGAATACCCATCGTGTCTTTGTCACCCTCGATAATTCCAAGCGATGCAGCAGTATTCATCGCAGAGCTATATGGATGATTAGCTGGTAAATCAATAAATATAGATTGAGATTGGTTTTGCATAATCCCAAGTACTTCAATAATACTAAGTACTACCAATCCTCTTGAAACATGCGAATCAACATCTACATCAGAATCTTGGAATGCGCTTGCACCAAATTCCTCTAATTTGGATATATAACCCTGAGCCCAATGTCCTCTCGCAGTCAAAGTGGTTGGCTCTTTGCCAGAAGTACCAAGCTTGGCTGCTTCACTAACCATCTTTGCCATTTCAGCAAGTGTTACAGAAGCTTCTGGTTTAAATATACCAAGTGGTCGCCCGTAATTATCTCGATAACCAGATATTATGCCCTTCCTAGCAACAGCATCTACAAATGTAGCAAACCATGCATCCGAAGGAACATCGCTCAACGCCAGATCAATTCCATCAGCTTTTGTAAGCAAGCTTCTGCCACTACTTTGAATTGATCCCTCTGTTAATTCGAACTGAATAGGCACCTTGCATGAAGCTGGAGCAACTGAAGAGGTAAATGTTGGCACAAGATATACTCCTCCTGTTTCTGCTCCTCTCATAGCAGGTGCAGCAAATTTAAATAACTCATTTATGCATTTATCAGAACATCCATCACTATTTTTCAGATTTCCATCATCACATTCTTCATTACTTTCTTTTATTCCATCACCACATATAGATGTTCCACGTGGTGTATTGCAATCATATTTTTGATTAGATATCCTCAACTGTTGAATTTGCAACGCACAATTGTCAGATGTGGTTTCTTGGAATGTAACATTGTTGACAATTTTATCGTCTATAGCAATTGCAAAAGCCTTAGGTGGTAATGAATAAACAAGATTGCCATCGTTATCGGATACTATAAGGCTTAACGAAATATCTTGATCAACCCCAGAAACAAAGCGTTCTTTATTGGAAACAAGAGACAGGTGAAGTGGACTTATACCACGTCGAACCTGAGCAGTAGTAGTCCTAAGAGGCAAATCGTTATTATGAATAGGTATACTTTGCGTTGAAAGTGTTGATTCTGGTTCTACTGTGAAATTAATTTCCTCAACAGACCAAACTCCACACGGATTAGTTACCTTAACCTTCAAAGTGTGTTTGCCGCTTTTTACAGAATCTAAATCAATATTTGCCCTATACATTCCATAACATAGATCACAAGAACTTGTACAAGCTGTATTTAATGCACTGTTATAATTACACGATCCTCCAGCACAATCTGAATCAGACCTACAGAGCATATTTACATCATTAGAACATACACCTCCGTTATCACATTCTTCAACAGATTGGATATATCCATCACCACAGAACTCTCGATTACATTTATCATCACATCCATCACCTGATCGTGGGAAACTTTCGCCTCCATTACCATTACAAAGCAATGCTGCATTTCTATCTCTCCACAATGTGCCATGATATTTACCTCCAATACATATTCCTCCCAAATCACATTCTTCACCAGGATCTTTACGACCGTCACCACAATATGATCTTTCTTCAACAGATGCTGCATCTGGTGGCGCGCCACATATAGGAGAATTAACTATAAGACATCCACCTATTGGACTTGTAGGAGCAGTGCAGTGTAGCTCTCCTTCCTCTAAACACTCAGGCACAGCAGGATAAACCCACATTTTATCTTTTAGAATCTTCTCAGGTTCGCATTCCTCTCCATAAGATCTTTGCAATAGTCCATCTCCACAATAACCAATTTCTCTATAACAGAAGGCAGAACATCCATCAAAATCTATTGTATTTCCGTCATCGCATTCTTCTCCAATTTGAATTTTATTGTCGCCACACGAAGTAAGTGGACGTCCTCGTGCAGGCATATCAGATGCAAGTGGACGATTTGGATCCAGAATACCATAGAGAGAAATGTATTCCGCTCTACTCTCTTTTGTACCTGATATTGTACCAATAGAACTTCCTCCTCCACCAGTATTATAAATACAGTTATCCGAACATGAATCAGCCCCTGGAGGATCGCATTCCTCTTCTCCTGCTACAATACTATCTCCACATGTCGTAATACATACACTTGGAGAACCGCTGCATGTCCATCCGCTCTCAACATCACAAGAGCTAGAACATCCATCACCATTACTCGTACCACCATCATCGCAAGGTTCATCTCCAACAACAATATTGTCTGCACAAATGCCTGTACAATAGCTTGGTTCACTTGAACAAATGAAATAGGTTTCGACAGTACATGTGGCACTACAACCATCACCAGCATCAGTATCGTCATCATCACAAACTTCATCACTTGCCACCAAACCATCACCACAAACAGAAGCACATGTACTTGGCTCACCAGTACAAATAAATCCATGTTCTGCTTGGCAAACAGCAGAACAACCATCTCCGGCATCTAAATCATTATCATCACAGCTTTCACTACCGACGACGAGCCCATCTCCACAACCTTCTGTACAAACACTTGGCGTGCCTATGCAAGACCAACCAGCCTCGATTGCACAGACACTAGAACAACCATCATCAGAATCCGTATCATCATCATCACATTCTTCACTTCCAGTAATTAGAGCATCTCCACATATTGGAGTACAAGTACTGGCCTCTCCAGTACAAGAATATCCTGTTTCTACAGTACAAGTAGCACTACATCCATCGTCTGCATCTGTATCACCGTCATCACATGCTTCATCACTAGCAACTAAACCATCTCCACATGTGGATGTACATGAACTTGGTGTTGTACCAGTACAACTAAATCCATTTTCAACTGTGCACGTTGCACTACAACCATCTCCACTTGTTGTATCTCCATCATCACATCCTTCATCACTTGCCTTAGTACCATCACCGCATGTAGATGCACATGTACTAGGTTCACCATTACATGAGAATCCTGTTTCCACAGTACAAGTAGCACTACATCCATCTCCAGAATCAGTATCATTATCATCACATGGCTCACTACCCTTCAAAATTCCATCACCACAAAGCGGATCACAATCGCTTGGCTCTCCTATGCAAGCATAACCGTACAAAATAGTACAGTCAGCCTCACATCCATCAAGAGCAATCAAATTATTGTCATCACATGATTCATCGCTTGCAATTGATCCATCTCCACAAGTAGAAGTACAAGTACTTGGAGATCCAGTACAACTGTAGCCATTTTCTACTACACAAACACTGGAACAACCATCACTGTTATCAGTATCACCATCATCACATGCTTCAGAACTTGATTTGACTCCATCGCCACATCCTGCATAACAGCTACTTGGATCCCCCATACAAGAGAATCCTACTTCAACTGTACAAGTACTAGAACATCCATCGAAACTATTAGCATTTCCATCATCGCATTCTTCGAATCCTTTAATAAATACAGAACTAACATTATCTAATCTAGTAAATTCTCCATCGCCATCATATACCTCTGATTTTAATACAGGATTGGTCGGATTTGTAATATCCATTATCGTAAGAGAATCACCCGTACTAGATGCCACATATGCATAATCACCAGATACAGATACAGATGTTGCTCCAGTCATAACACTGAATTCACCATCTGAGCTAAACACTTCGCTATCAAGATCCGGATTAGTTGGATCAGATATATCCATTATTGTAAGAGAGTTGTCTGTATTTGATGTTATATACGCTCCTGTACCAGAAACATAAACCCAACTTGCTCCACCCAATTTACTAAACTCACCATCTCCATCATAGACCTCCGATTTTAGAACTGGGTCAGTTGGATCAGATATATCCATTATCGTAAGTGCACTTTCTGTATTAGAAATCACATATGCATACTTACCATAAACATATACATGACGAGCACCAGCCAACTTACTAAATTCTCCGTCTCCATCATATACCTCTGACTTCAAAACTGGATCAGATGGATCAGATATATCCATTATTGTTAGAGAATTATCATAACGCGATGCAACATATGCATAACTACCAGATATTGCCAAACTTACAGCTCCATCCAAATAATTGAACTCTCCATCTCCATCGGATACAACTGATGATAAAGAGGGACTAGATGCATTAGAGATATTTAAGAATGTAACTGAATCATCAACTTGTGACGCTATGGCAGCATAATTAGCAAAAGCAATCCCAAAACTTGCAGCTCCACTTCCATCATCATATACCTCTGATTTGAGAGCTGGATTTGTAACTGTAGCAATATCAATTATTGAAAATGAATCATCTGTTATAGAAGAAACAAATATATGATTCCCAGATCCAAATACGTGTTCTGCGCCACTTAACTTGCTAAATTCACCATCGCCATCATAAATCTCTGACTTTTTAACAGGATTAGTAGGATCAGAAATATCCATAATCGTTACCGAATTATCACCTCGAGCAGTTAAAATTGCATATTGACCTGGAATAATTCCATCACCACAAATCACACTACATGAGCTAGGTGTACCACTGCATGACCAGCCAGTTTCAACTAAGCATGCACTACTACAACCATCCCCATTATCTGTATCATTATCATCACATCCTTCATCACTTGCCACTGCTCCATCGCCACATGTAGAAGCGCAAATACTTGGTTCGCCATTACAACTAAATCCAGTTTCTGTTGTACAGGTATCACTACAACCATCCCCAGCATCAGTACCATTATCATCACAAGCTTCATCGCTTGCTACTACCCCATCTCCACATGTAGAAGTACAAGTGCTTGGCTCTCCTGTACAACCAAATCCATTTTCTATTGTACATGTGCTACTACAACCATCTCCGCTATCTGTATCACTATCATCACAAGCTTCTGTTCCTTTAATAAGTCCATCTCCACAAATTCCATCGCATGTACTAGGCATAGGCGTATTTTCACAAGTCCAACCTGTTTCTACAGTACAGCTACTTGAACATCCATCACTATTGGCAGTACCACCATCATCACATTCTTCAGCGCCATCCAATACACTATTTCCACATGTTTCTGCACATATACTTGGCTCGCCAGAACATGAATATCCAGATTCAACTGTACACGTAGCACTACATCCATCACCAGCAGCAGTGCCATCATCATCACATCCTTCGTCGCTTGCCACTACACCATCTCCACATGTAGATGAACAAACGCTTGGTGTTGTTCCAACACAACTAAATCCATTCTCTACAGTACAAGTTGCACTACATCCATCACCTGAATCAGTATCACTGTCATCACAAGCTTCTGTGCCTTCTTTAATACCATTTCCACACAACTGACAAACAGTTGGAGAGGCACCATCACAAGTCCATTCAGATTCCACTGTACAGGTAGCACTACATCCATCGCCTGCATCTGTGTCATTATCATCACAAGCTTCTGTACCTTCTTTAAGACCATTTCCACACAACTGACAAACAGTTGGAGAGGCACCATCACAAGTCCATTCAGATTCCACAGTACAAATGGCACTGCATCCATCACCAGCATCTGTATCACTGTCATCACAAGCTTCTTCACCTTCAATATCTCCATTACCACAAACAGCAACAATTGTTTTGTCTCCGCTTGCAAGATCTGCAACCTCCACTGGCGAAAGAACCTTATTATATACACGAACTTCATCGATCAATGCAGTTGCATAACCCGTTCCGGCACCTGACCATGCACCTATAGTTAATGGAATATCTGAATCATCCTCAATAGTTCCAGTACAAGATCCTGATCCATCCAAACTACCATTAATATATATTTTATGTGATCCATTCTCATATGTTATTACTACATGTCTCCATGCCCCATCACCAACATTTGTTACACCTACAACAGTGCAATTATTGTATGTATAAGGAAGCCATTTAATCTGAGAAGTTGCAGGAGCCGAAGCATCTAATCCAATAATATGCTGTGACCAATTTCCATCATTTTGTCTCGCAATAACGGGGCCATACACATAGCTGCCAAATCCAGCATCTTGAGAACCACTCCACTTAACCCAAAGTGCAATAGACCCAGATGATCTTGCATTTAAACCACCACCATTTGGCACACTTACATAATCATTACTGCCATCAAAATCTAAAGAACCTGAATTCGTAAAACTAACAGATGGAACTGTGCTTACCCAATCGGCAACTGTCATATTTGTAAGTGTTCCATTATTGCCACTTACAGAACCATCAAATGCAGTATAACCAGAACCAGTATCAAATGGCCAATACCCAACTAGAGAGTTGTGTGCAGCAGAACATACACTAGGATCATTCCACTCCACAGAACACAAATATTCAGATTCTATGGCACAAATACTAGAACACCCATCACCATTGGCAATACCACCATCGTCACAAGCTTCTGTACCTTCCCTAACACCATTTCCACATTTTTGACAAACAGTTGGAGAAGCACCATCACAAGTCCATCCGGATTCAACAGTACAGGTATCACTACAACCATCACCAGCATCTGCATCATAATCGTCACATTCTTCATCACTTGCTACTACACCATCTCCACATGTAGATGAACAAACGCTTGGTGTTGTTCCAACACAACTAAATCCCGTTTCTATAGTACAAGTAGCACTACATCCATCACCAGAATCGGTATCACTATCATCACAAGCTTCTGTTCCTTCTTTAATTCCATTTCCACATAACTGACAAACAGTTGGAGAAGCATCATCACAAGTCCAGCCCCCCTCAACCGTACATAGACTAGAACAACCATCACCATTGCTAGTGTCTCCATCATCACATTCCTCATTGCCATCCCACACTATTCCATCTCCACAAGTTGTATATCCATACAAGAGTGGAATTCCACTTTCATTACGATTCACATCATCATTTTGGAAAGGCAATCCCCACGTAACAAATCCCCCAATTACGAGGACAGAGAGAAGCAGATAGAGATTGTTGTTTTTATGCATGAAATCTTATTAGTATAGCATTTTTAACGTCTTTCTGCCTCTCAGTGGAATTGTCAAATATTCCATAAAATGGTATAATTACCATATAAGGCAATTTGCGCTTACAGATCAAAAAAAACTGATAGAATATGAATATGCGCTCAACAAAAATCATATGCACGATAGGCCCCGCAAGTAATACTCCAGAAATGCTTAAAAAGCTCGCTGAGGCCGGAATGAACATAGTACGACTGAATCTATCTCACGGTACATACGACAGCTGTAGAAGCATTCTGAACGATATTAAGCAGATTAATTTATCTCGTGAGCATTGCATTGCAACCATGCTTGATACAAAGGGGGCAGAAATACGTACGGGAGTAATTGCACATCCCATACCAATTCACAAAGATCAGGAAGTAGTATTCTCACATAATCCCCTACCCAACGAAAAACGAACAGTTATAGAAGTTAATTACGACCGCTTCTTTGCAGATGTTCCAGAAACAGATCGTATAGTTATTGATAATGGAGAACTCATGTTCGATATTGTGTCTGTAGAAAAAGATGAAACTGTAATTGGAAAAGCACAAGGAGATGGATCGATAGGAAGCAGGCGTCATATAAATTTACCTGGAGCAGATATCGATCTGCCATCTGTAACAGAGCAAGACTGGAAAGACATTACATTCGCAATAGAAGAAGATGTCGACTTCCTTGCTCTCTCCTTTATACGTACAGCCAATGAAGTAAAAGCAGTACGAGATGCATTAGAAGAAAAGGGCAGTTCCATTCAAATAATTACAAAAGTAGAAACACAACAAGCAGTTGATAATTTTTCCGAAATACTGGCAGTTTCTGATGCGATTATGGTTGCTCGCGGAGATTTAGGAACAGATATCCCATTTGAAGAATTACCAGTTATACAGGATGAAATGGTGTCACGCTGCCGCGATCAAGGCATCCCTATAATTGTTGCAACACACATGCTAGAAAGCATGACAGATCATCCAATGCCAACACGCGCCGAAGTTACGGATGTTGCCCACGCCGCAATGACAGGAGTAGATGCAACAATGCTTTCTGGAGAAACTGCAGCAGGCAAATATCCAATCAAAGCAGTAGAGGCAATGAATAAAATATTAACCACAACCGAAAAACATCTTTCACGATTCCCTGAATCTGTACGAATGCCTGTTCATAACGAAAGAGAAGCACGAGCAGAGGCAGCAGTAACTCTTTCCGCATCTTCTAATGCTGATGCGTTACTTGTATTCACACGGAGCGGCAGAACAGCGAGAGAAGTTAGTAAATTCCGTCCATATGTACCAATTCTTGCTCTTACAAATGAACAAAAGACCCAACAAAATCTACAGCTATGCTACGGAATACATCCTCTCCTAATCGATTTCAAAGACCCAGAGGCCACTGTCCAAATAGGTATAAATGCAGCAAAAGAAGCAGGTTTTGTGCAAAAAGGAAATAGTGTGACTCTTCTTTCTGATACAGAAGCAAAAAATGCACCAATACAAAGTGTGCAAGTTAGAGAAGTATAAGATTAGGGATTAGGGCCTAGGGGTTAGGGGCTAGTATTTTTTGAAAATATATCATAAAACAACCTAAACCATTCTAACCTCCTAGCGCCTAGCGCCTAATCCCTAACCATTGTTATCCCAACGATGCCATGGCATTTCTAGCTCATCGAGTGGAATGTCATCAAGTGATGCAATTGAATCAATACTCTTACCTTTTTTTGTAAGTAATCCTGCAAGTGAAACAATCTTTTTGCGCAATAGGAATAATAATACTCCAACAGCAAGTGTTGCTCCTCCCATTACAGCCTTGCCAGTATTTGTCTGCAATATTGTCAGCTTCACACACTCATCCGTACAATCTTCTCCTCCATCACATTCTTCTCCTTTCTCTTTAATACCATTTCCACATTCTGCTTCATTTTTACATACGCGAGTACATCCATCACCATCTTGCTTATTGCCATCGTCACACTCTTCTCCATTTTCTTTAATTCCATTACCACAAATCGGAAGCCTGCAATAGCTTGGACATTCATCATCATCAATTGAATTACCATCATCACACTGTTCCTTTCCTTCGCGTACCCCATCACCACAAACAGCAATCTCACAATCATTTGGACACTCATCAAAGTTATCCTTGTTACCATCGTCACATTCTTCTAGCCCTTCTTTTTTCTTATTTCCACAAATCGGAAGCAAACAATTGTTGGGACACTCATCAAAATTCTGACGATTACCATCGTCACATTCTTCACCTTGTTGTGTTATGCCATCACCGCAAATCGATATTTTGCACGCATTGGTACAAGTATCTGTATTGATCTGATTTCCATCATCACACTCCTCACCGTCATGAACAATGCTATCACCACACTTAGCCTGCCTACATATATTTGAACATGCATCACCATTCACCTTATTACCATCGTCACATTCTTCTCCATTCTGCGTAATCCCATCACCGCAACGAATTAGTTTGCATTCATTGGTACATGCGTCATCATCAGATCGATTGCCATCATCACAATCTTCTTTGCCTTCTCTTACACCATCACCACAAACTGGTGAAAAACAATCACTTGGACAGTTATCAAAATCATTCTGATTTCCATCATCACATTCTTCACGACCTTCACGAATACCATTGCCACAATATGGAAGCTTACAATTTGTTGGGCATTCATCATTATTAATATGATTGCCGTCATCACATTGCTCAATTCCTTCCTTAATACTGTCGCCACAAACAGCGAATTCACAATCATTTGGACATTCATCATTGTTATTGTTGTTGCCATCGTCACACTCTTCTCCTTCTTCTCGCTTGCCATTACCACATTCAGGTAATTCTGGCTCCGCTGGTGATGCAGAATGAATAATTGGTGCTGGTGCTACTGGTTCATCATCATCACCGACTGTTACAACTGGTACTGTATCTACAGCAATTGGTACTGGCGGCACTGGCGCATCTGCAACAATAGGAGGTGGAATTAATGTTTCTGCTGGAGGCGTAGGATCACTGCATTCTGGTAAGAAGCGCCATACACAACCGCCGCTACATTCATCTTCTGATTCACATACAGGCACATCACAAACCGTTCCACATGTTTCTTCTACAAACTGAATTTCTGTTGTTAGATCTCCAGTTGCTGGATCAATTACATACACTTCAATAACATTTGGCTCACACTCTTCGCCAATAAACGGCGTTATTTCACCATCTCCACAAAATAGAATTGTGCAGAAATTTGTGCAAAAACCTAATCCATTAAATCTACCCGCATCACATTCCTCATCAGAATTTAATATTCCATCTCCACAATTGGGAGGAGCAACTAGCTCTTCTTCCTCTTCCTCTTCTGCAGTAGTTAGCCTTAGCGGACAACCAGCAGTGCCATAAGGAAGACCTATACATTGAATTTGTGCAGTTAGACTTGAAGACTTTATCGGAATAAACGAAACAAATACCAACCCAAGCACAGCAGTAGCTGCACTAAGGACACCTGTTCTCATAAGTGAGTTTTGTTCCATAAATCTTGTTATTATAACATTTTTCTCGTTTTAATTCCCTGCATTACACTTGCCAAAATATGATATTTATTTCGATAAGCGAATAGTAGAAATATCTATTCTAATGCAACAGTGGAATCTCCTTCTGTATATATCGGTCCTTTAATAGGCATCATTGTCTGAATTTGATTTTGGTTCTCCAATTGTTCCAAAGCCTGTGCTTCTGCCACCTGCATTTTGAGCACCTCTTCCTCCAAGAGTAAATATGACCTTTCGCGCTCTAGTGTACGTAATAAGTATCCTTTTGTGGCATTTGCATTTTGATGAAAAAGAATCAGCAAGGCCAGAATTAAGATAAGAGAGCCAATAGAAACCATCAAAAGCATGGTGCTCTGATTAACCAAGCGACCAAGTGATAATCGCTGAGTAGCAGATGATGTGGAAAAGAATGGGGACACGATGGTTGGTTGAAGTATTATATCAGAAGAGAGAGTGAATAGTGAAAAGTGAATAGTGAAAAGTGCCTATATTTTTCGATTCTGTTAATCATTATGCACTATTCACTATTAACTTTTAACTTTCAAGACTCGTAGTTTTGCGCTTCGCGCACGAGGATTCTGAACAACCTCCTCATCAGAAGGACCAACTGGCTTTTTTGTTACAACTTCGAATTCAGCCTCTTTAGAAATGGCTCCTGTAACTGGATCTATTTTTGGAGTAGCTAGTGTTTTAAAGACCTGCTTAACCATTCTATCTTCCAATGAATGAAAACTAATAACACCCATTCGTCCTCCTGGTTTTAAAAGTTTTGGACCTTCTCTTAACAAGATTTCTAATGATCCCATCTCATCATTCACGGCAATACGCAGAGCCTGGAACACTTGAGGAAGCATATCCTTCGCATGAAAACCAATTGCTTTTTCTATGCATTCCTTCAGTTCAAAAGTAGTACGTATTTTTTCTGATGCCTTGATGGCTTTGGCAATTTTTCTACCTGACTTAAGCTCACCATACGTCCAGAATATTTCTGCGAGACCTTGCTCATCTAACTGTGCAATTAGTTGCGATGCTGGAATACCATTAGTTCTATCAAACCGCATATCAAGTGGTGCATCTTCTCGGAAACTAAATCCTCTTTGTGGATCATCTAAGTGTGGCGAACTTAATCCTAAATCAGCAAACACAATATCAGCTGGAGGAAAATTCATCTGAGCAATATTGCAGAAATTATCGCATCTTAGATCTATCTGATCTCTAAACTCATTTAGATTTGATTCAGCAATATTCAAGTTCTCCTGATCAGCTTCTATTGCATATAGCTTTCCTGATTTACCAATTTTATTTAAAAATAGAGCAGAGTGCCCTCCTAACCCAAGGGTTACATCCAATAAAACTTCTCCTTCTTGTGGATCAAGCAGAGTTATAACTTCGCTGTGAAGGACCGGTATATGCTGCATTTCTTGATTCTAATGATTAAACGAATAGCAGCAAATTTTACTGCTTGCTGGCTTATTCTAGTCAGTTCATTGTATACATTTTTTATACATATTTAGTGTAACAAAATTCTATAGACTAATAACCTAGCTCCTAGCCCCTAAAACCTAGTTTATTGCCTTATTTAAGGGCTATTATGCCCATTGACATCAATCTCTCAATCAGTATCATATATAACTTTGTTTAATCGCCTTATCACGATTATCGGCTGTGTTTTAAGTGCAATTGTGCTTAGCACTTTCGCACCTGCACCTACAGCAGCAGCACCTGCTATCCTGTTTGAACGTATTGGATTTTTAGAATGGCAACCACAAAAAGGCGACTCCTTTATGGTGGATACTAAAAATAATATTGGATATCTGGTTCATACAGATGGACGTTACTACAAATTCGATGTAGTTACAGGACAACGACGTGGTGTGTGTTATATCGGCCGCTGTTACTTTGCGGCAACTCCTAACTGGGAATGGCGTGCTAAGTCCATGGATATTAAAGGAGACCGTATAACATTTGGACCAACTGGAAGATTCGTCAGACTTTATAAAGATGGAACAGAGAACACAGCTTATGGAATCCACGAATATAAGTACGAAGACAAAATGTTCTCTGAGAATGAAAGATTTGGAAGTATGGGATGTGTGATTGTACGTAAAAAAATCATGGATGTTATAGAAGAAACATTCAATGTAAATGATGGTGACTTTGAAGTAATCACAAAACACGGAATCGCACCTGCGATGTTTGTGTGGAATTAGGGCTAGGAATAGGGCTGGGGCTGAGGCATGAAAGATATATAGGTAAATTACTATTTATTAGTGTTTAAACGACTTTTATTATCTATAATGATACACACGGAGAGGTGCCAGAGTGGTCGAATGGGACACACTGCTAATGTGTTGACCCCGTAAGGGGTCCGAGGGTTCGAATCCCTCCCTCTCCGCCATCCTACGCGCAGCGTAGGATGCCAACCGTAGCCTCTTGGACTTCGGTTATTTATTTATTGGCGAAGTCGCTGCGACTTCGGATGGCAAGCCAACCAAGAGCGAAGGTTGGCTTATAAGATACTGATACTTTTTACAGATTTTATTTCACACCAATCAAGTAGATATTTGAAGCTTTGATACATGGGTCATGAACTCCACTATTAATTGTATCAAGCCAGGTAACATGTCGAGTACAAAGGTAAGGAGTTGAGTTTGTGATTAATTTAGCGGACTCACTTATTAAGCCCTTCTCTTCTCTGGAATCAACTTCATCAATTCAAATATTAAGAAGCCCGAGAACGCCAACACAACAATCTCTAACCACTCGAGTGCATTTAATGGAACCAATCTAAATAGTACGTTTAACGGAGTATAAAGGAGAAGCAAATGCATGCACAGAGGAATGGATACTGCCCATATAAGCCACTTATTAGAAAAGACTCCTATCTCCCACAATGGGCGCCTAGAACGAACTGTAAAGGCCAAGAATAACTCAAATAATATTGCTAGTGTGAATGTTGCCGTACGTGCTTCTATCAAAGGAACCCCTGATCCCATCTGCCAAAGGAAGTATAAGAATGCTAATGCGAATGAATAGAGCCCTGCAATAACAAGCCTTCCCCATTCACCGGAAAGCAAATGCTCATTATGTGGACGTGGAGGCCGCAACATAATATCGGCTTCTGCTTTCTCCATTCCAAGAGCAAGTGCAGGCAGTCCATCTGTCATCAAGTTAATCCACAAAATGTGGATTGGAAGATACGGAAGTGGCATGCCAAGAATCATAACTGTAATAATAAGCAAAAGTTCGTCAAAATTTGCGCGCAAAAGGTACAGTATAAATTTACGAATGTTGTCGTAAATTCTACGCCCCTCTCTTATAGCATTTACAATCGTAGAGTAGTGATCATCTGCAAGAACAATGGATGCGGCCTCGCGTGCAACTTCTGTTCCATTACGACCCATTGCGATACCAACGTGCGAACCCTTAAGAGCCGGAGCATCGTTTACACCATCGCCTGACATAGCAACTATTTCGCCCATGCTTTGAAGTGCCTCTAGTATTACAAGCTTATGAGACGGAGAAACGCGTGCGAATATTGCTGTGGACTTTAAATGCTTTATAAGCGCCTTTTTATCTAGAGTTGCCATCTCGTCACCTAGCATTGCATCTCCTTCTATACCTACCTGCTGAGCAATTGCCTTAGCAGTAATTATATTATCTCCTGTGATCATTATTGTTCTTATCCCTGCAGTCTTTGCATCTTTAATAGCTTCTCTGACACCTTCGCGTGCGGGATCCTCTAGTGCTACTAGTCCTAAGAATTTAATTTTACCCTTCTCCTTTATTGCGGCCGCAAGAACTCGCAAACCCTTTCGTGCCATTTCATTATTCTTTTCTAGCACCTCTTTTTTATTTACATCGTCACACATCTTAACAATTACTTCCGGAGCACCTTTAAGAAAATATTTCTGCCCATGACGAGTCATCATGTACTTATCTTCCGAAGTAAAAGGTACTTCTTCTTTATCTATATTCAAACGTTCAGCTCCAAGTTTGCGTGCATATCCAAGTAATCCAATCTCTGTAGGATCACCAAGCTTTGGCCACTTGGCCCTGTTACAAGAAGCCATAACAGTTGCAATCAATTCTTCTCCACCTTCTTTCCCGCCACCTCCTGTCCACGCCTCTTTTACCTCCATTCGATTTTCTGTAATTGTTCCAGTTTTATCTGCACAAATAACAGTAACGCTCCCCAAGGTTTCTAGTGAATCTAATCGTCTAACAAGTGCCTTCTTCTTCACCATGCGTCTAACTCCAAGAGCCAAACATACAGTCACAACTGCTGGCAAACCTTCTGGCACTGCAGATACTGCCAAGCTCACAGCAACTAACAATACATCCAAAAAGTGCATTCCCTTTAGATATCCAACTCCAAGAACAAACAAACATAATACAAGAACAACTCCCCCAAGAAGCTTACCAAGTTGCTTCATCTTTCTTTGTAATGGAGTCTCTGGAAATTCAATCTCTGATACCAGCTTTGCAATCTTACCAATCTCTGTGTTCAGCCCTATAGCAGTAACTATGTATTCACCTGATCCACGCGTAACCAGTGTTCCACGGAAAACCATATTCTCCTGCTCAGCAAGAGATTTCTTCCCGCGTACAACTCTTACTGCCTTAGAAACCGCCTCATGCTCACCTGTAAGACTAGATTCATTACATCGTAGATGAGACTCCGAAATAATGCGTCCATCAGCAGAAATCATATCCCCAGCTTCTATAATAATAATATCTCCAGGAACCACTTCGCGCGATTCAATAATCTTCTCTCCTCCATTCCTGCGCACACGCACATGCGGCGCTGTCATCTTTTGCAACATCTTTATAGCTTCTTCAGCTTTGTACTCCTGAACAAAACCTAACACGGCGTTTAATATCAAGATTGCACCAATAACAATGGCATCCAAGAAGCTCTCGAATGTTAAGGCATGCCCTTCTAAAAATGGAGTTGCTATGGAAAGCCCAAGAGCTCCTATAAGGATATAAACAAGTATGTCTTGAAACTGACTTATAAATAGAAGAATCAAAGAACGCTTTTTATGAGGTAATTCATTAAAACCAAATTCTGTGCGCTTCTTGGTAATCTCCGCTGTTTTAAGACCATCCAAAGACGTCCCAAGACGCTTTAGTACTTCATCCGCAGTTAAATTGGCGTACATTGGTGAACAGTGTAACTCAGGTTGATGCGAGCTTCTAGCTTTTAGCTGTTAGCTAACATCCTCAGGCACTGTTGCAGGTGCGGCTTCGCGCACTGCTTCTTCTATGCAACTAATAATTTGTGCAACAGTTACGCCAGTACGATGCTCACTCGCGCTACCTAATACTTGCTCAGATGGCAATTGAACATCAAATTTTTCTTCAAGAGCACAAACCAAATCAATAGCACTAAGAGAATCAAATCCAAGAGACGCCAAAGTGGAATCAGGATGCGCTTGATCAAATCCTTCTTCTGTAACTACAGCGATAGCATTATCAGCAATTTCTGCGCGTGATTCGGGAGTATTAGTAGGAGTTTCCATAGGATGGAAAATGTACGCTTGCAGATAGAAAAATCAAATTAGAAAGTAATGTATGTATTGTAGGTATTTTATGTACGGTAGGCAACACTAAATGCCACAATCTTACCTACATTACCTACTTTACTTACAATACATACCGCCTTGAGTTCAAACTCTAAGTGCAACACGTAAGGAATTTCCTTACCGTATTGCTCTATGAAACATTATTCTCATCTTACTTCAATAGATCGTGAAGAGATTAGCCGTGGTTTAGCACAAGGTATTAGCATTAGAGCCATT
>JAIPIN010000007.1 GCA_021734665.1 Kiritimatiellales bacterium | reverse complement strand
GCAGTTGTGAACGCTGTGCAAGCGTAATATATGACATACGGTATGGGGGAGATGGTAGAACGTCATCCCTCATACCGTACTTGATCATAAGTTGTGTGTCAGAGGTGAATAATTATGCATTTCATTTTTCAGTTCAGGTACTTATTAGTAACATATTTGCGCAAATATGTTACTAATTTTTACCTTCACAGATAATCAATTCATCAACTAGTTGATTACTTTTTATACTGTTTGTTGTCATTATTTAGCTACCTCCTCCACCAAGAACAACCGAAATAGTTCTCCATAAAATCCACAAGTCCATCCTTAACGACCATTCTTCTATGTAACGCAGATCAAGCTGCACTTCTTCTGCAAACTTGAGATTAGACCGCCCAGAAACTTGAGCAAGCCCTGTCATCCCTGGCTTTACCGCAAAAACACGACGCTGGAATGATGTATATTTACTCACTTCTTCCGGAAGATGTGGACGAGGACCAACAAGAGACATCTCACCCAAGAAAACATTTATAAGCTGAGGAAATTCATCCAAATCAAAACGACGAAGAATCTTGCCAACCTTTGTAACGCGTGGATCGTTTTGCATTTTGAATAAGGGGCCATCCTGTCTTGCATTATGTGCAAAAAGATCTTTCTTTTGATTGTCAGCATCTTTGATCATTGATCGAAATTTAAGAACATTTACGTCATTTCTGCCATGCTCTCCAATACGCCTAGATGTGTATAGAATCGGCAATCCTGAGTCGATTAGGATAGCAATTGCAATCGCGATCAATACAGGTGAAAGTAGAATTATAAGAATGACGCTTCCTATCAAATCAAATATGCGCTTGAAAACTCTACCCCAACCATCAAGAGGAGTGGGTTGAAACTGCAACATTGGAACAAGGCCCAAGTGCCCTACCAAAAGCTGATGAGGAACATCCGCAAATACCGGCGGAAGGAATGCATATCCAATATGGTGACTCCTACAAAAATCAATAAGCGAAATTGTCTCTTGGCTTGTTGGATCTGGGTCAGTTTGCAACACAAGATCTGGACTGCACTTATTTTCTAACATTTTTAACGAATGCAAATCTGCCATGTGTCCTAAATACTCATAATGCATATCACGTGCCAAGGTGTCGCGCGCATTTCGCGCAATCGGATGCTTACCAACAGATGCAACAAGGCGAACTCCAACTCCCATTCGCAAAAAAGCTCTTTGTAATATCACAACTGCTGTCCTACCCATAGCCACAAAGAAGATTATGAAGAATGTGGAATGAATCAAAAGCACTCGCGAATAGAAAAGCTGCTTCATCACCAAGAAGTACCACGCCATTATTAATATGACCCACAAAAGACTGGCCAGAATAATCTTACCTATCTCATTCCAGCTGCTTGCAGTTGTATAGAGTGCATAAAGCCTAAGCATCGCTGCTGCCAATAGGAAAACAAAAATTCCAGGCAACACAAATGTTGTTAGATACGCGTCAAGAGATGGAAGAGTAGGCGAAGGATCCAGTAATTGAACACGTGGGATTAGATCTATATTCGCTTCACGTAGCCTATAACTCAAAAGTAGCGCTGCCAGAACACCAAACGAGTCCATTGGGAGCCGCAATACACCGAAGAAGATTTCTGAGCGTTTCATGGACTAATAGTGTACTACGAAACTTAAAAAGAGAGCCATAATTAACACGCTATGAAGACTCAAGTCTAATAATTCATTCGTTGTGTAAATTGTGGAGCCACCTCGGGGATTCGTCCGGCTCCGCGGTTTGATTGTGATATGTTGTATATAATCATCGAACAATGAGCATGGCGATTCCGCTTTGCCGCGACTCACCCTAATCTATTCTGCAAAATTGCGGCGTAGCCCAAAGGCGAAGCCGAATGGAGCCACCTCGGGGATTCGAACCCCGGACCTACTCATTACAAGTGAGTTGCTCTAGCCAACTGAGCTAAGGTGGCTTACTAAGGGGCTAGGGGATAGGCGCTAGGGGCTAGCTTTACTTTGCTAGTGCCTAGTCCCTTATAAGCAAATTCTAACAGCAGTATATTGCCCTTTGCCAGTTTTTACGAGATAATATTAGTCCTGCTCTTTAAGTGATCGCCCGCCGTAGCTTTACGCGAAGGTGGGAGGAAAGTCCGGGCATCAATCTTCGCGCTTGCGAAGGGTGATCTTAGATCGCAGCCTCGCGCTTCGGTCGACAGGTCACCGGAACGCCTAGTGGATAACGCCCATCTATCTGTCATATATTCGGTAAAGGCAGGTAAGGACCAGTGCCACAGAGACGAACCCCTTTGGTGGGGTGTGAAACGCCTCGGAGTACCGAGGGCCCCGCTACCAATTAGCGATGCTGGTAAACTCTAGGTGATGTAAGGAGGATTTGGGTGGTCAGAACTTGTGATGGTTCCGTCACACTGACTACTCCTCCGCTTGAGACTTCGGGCAACCGTTGTCCTAGATAGATGATCACTCTCGACAAGACCCGGCTTACAGAAGAGCAGGACCAAGAGACCAGAATTAGATTCTGGTTTTTTGTTGTCTATTCAATCTTCTTTCTGCGCTCACAACTACCAATAGGCAACGATAATATAAATGTTGTTCCCTTGCCTTCTTCGCTTTCAAACTTTAATTCGCATCCCATATTCTCTGCAACCATCTTAGAAATATACAACCCCAATCCGCTTCCATCCGTATCTACCACTTGAACATTGCTTGCGCGATATAGACGCTCGAAGATACGATTCTGATCGCCCTTTGGAATACCAATCCCTGAATCTTTCACCATAATATTTACTGTATTCCTTTCCTTTTTAAGGGAAATCGAAACCTCTCCATCTGCTTTAGTGTACTTAACAGCATTGCTAAATAAATTCTGCAAAATAACATGCAACAAAATTGGATCTGTCATAATTTCCAAAGGCTCTTGCGGAATTTGAATGCTACAAGGAATCTTTGAATCTTTAGCTAAAGACCTCAGCTCTGATGCAATATCATTTAAGTAGGTTGTTAACTCCAGCCTTTCTAACTTAGGACTAATAGACCCTCCCTCTAGCTTTGCCGCATGAAGCAAAGTCTCTATCAAATTAGTCATACGCTTAGATGCACGCTCCATCTCCTTAATGGATTCATTTTGCACTGTAGTAAAATCTTTAGCACCATCATCTGTTGCAAACAGTTCTAAGTACCACTGGAAAGTAGATAGGGGAGTGCGCAACTGATGTGATGCCAACGAAATAAATTCTGATTTGATATAATCAATCCTTCGCTCCTCTGTAACATCCTGCATAACAACAACCGCACCCAGAATTTTTCCATTTTCTATTAATGGAGTGATTACATAATTAATAGGAATAAGTGTATCGTCTTTGCATATAATATTCATATGCTCATTGGTGTTTGCATGTTGAATTTGCTTTGTGGCCAATGCCATCATTACTGGATGATTATCTCCTGCAAAGAGATTCTTTCTCCTGCCAAGTCTTACGCTCTCATTAACTTTTGTTCCTTTTAGATCTACAACTGTTCTTCCTATAAGCAATGCTGCAGATGCATTCGCATCAACAATTTTCCCCTCTGGATCAACCATTATCACTCCATGCTGAATATTTTCCAAAACAGCACGATCTTTTGCATATTGCTCACGAAGTTCTTTGGTACGCTTGGCTACCTCTTCTTCTAGATGTTCATAGATTTGTTTCAAACGAGCAGCCATATCTGCAGCTACTTGTTCCAAAACTTCTACTTCATCTCCACTATTAACAGACTTATCAAAGCTCCAATGTCCAGGTCCTAGTTTTGTCATCCTATCACTCAAACCAACAATTGGCTGAGTAAGCCTTTTAGCCATCAGAAGCGCAATAAGTGCAGCGCCCATAATAAGAGTAATCCCCGAAATACCTAAAAATATTGCAAGCCTAAGCGTTCCGTGGAGTGCTTCATTACGAGCCATTTTTACAACCAACCCCCAACCTAAACTTGGTAACGAACGATATGCCGCATATACATCATGTCCTGCATAATCTTCCGCTCTGCGCAAATCTTCTTCTCCAGATACGGCCTGTGCCAATGGTGATCCATATTTATATTGTTCCTCAAGATTGCCTAATATGAGTACTCGACCACCTGGCTGATAACGGTGATGCAATAATACCAGCTCTCCTTCTTGGCTAGCACCAAGTAAAACTTCTCCAGACTCTCCAATTGATGCAACCGAAAGAAGCGTTTCTAGAAGAGGGCGTGAATTATATCGCACACCCAAAATCCCAAAGCTCACTCCGTCTGGAGATTTGATTGGTGAAAAGATTTCGTGTTCTTGCCATCCAAAATCATTCACTATCGCATTCAACGTTGTCCCATTTGAAATAGAAGGTAGTGTATTTAGAGATAATTTTGTTTCTGCGATTTTTTCTCCTTCAAGAGAAAATACTGCCATACCCAATACAGGAATATGTTCGCTACGCATATGCGAGAGCAATTCATCCATAATATCGCTATCTCTTTTGCCTACAATTACTTCTTGTAATTCTTCTCTTGTTGCCAATAGTGCAACACGAGCCCGATCATTTTGCAGCGCCTGTTCAACTAAATCTTCCTTAGCAGCAACAATAGAAGAGAGCTGAGCTAAAACACGCTGTTCCAAAAAACCTCTGGCAATGATAAAAGAAATTACCGACAGAGTAAGAACAATAAATGTTGCAAATAATACATACTGCCTAATGGCACGAGTACGAATTGACGTGCGGGGAGTGAGTGCCGTTTTTACCTTTCTTATAGCCATAAGATGCAATTTATGTCGTCTTTAATTATACCATTTTTATCATAAAATGTCTATATAGCCCAGCTACTTACAAGTAACTATGGATTAGGGGCTAGGGGCTAGAATTCTTACACCAATCCATTATTTAACTAACCCCTAACTGCCTAGTCTTTAGCCCCTAATACGAAAAAAGCCTCGGCTTCCGCCAAGGCTCCTTTCATAAATTTCTTACACTTATCTAGTAACGCTAATCGTTGCACCCTGCTCAGCGTTTGGTGCTGCAACAGTCACACGACCATTCGCATCCTGAACAATGGTGTATCCAACGGTAGCATCCGTTGTATCCTGAGGATCTTCTGGAATATCAACAACGTATAGGCCGACAAGAGAAGATAGATCCACACCACTTGCGGTAGTAGTACAGTCTGTACCTGTGGTTGTAGACTCACAGATTTGCTTAGCCGTACCAGATGGTATGACTCCAGGAAGAGTGCCATTGGTGTCAATGGCATACTGATACACTGCGTTGAGGACGGTGTTAACGTCGCTACGGCGCTGTGCATTACGCGCGTCACCAAGCTGCTTGGTTGGATTAATTGCAACAATGACGATGGACGCCAAGATAGCAATAATTCCAATGACCAACAGAAGCTCAATGAGCGTGAAAGCTCTGCGTTTCATAAGAAGAAAGGGGAAAGAAAGTAGGCAAAAGCCGCAATGGGCGGTCTTTCGCAGAAGTATATACACATTTTTTGTTCAAAAAATATCTTTCAGTTGACTCAATGTCTTTTACGGCTTGAAGTTGTACTCAAATAATATTATTCATAATATGCCCATAGCAAGCCTAAGCCGATAGAAACACTGTTGTGCACAACAAAATGAATTATATCTCCATACAATAAAAATCCTTAACCGCAAGGAAGTGTAGTTTCTGAACCCTCGCATGTTTCCCCTTCACATACGTTCCAATTCAAATCATTATCCAAACAACTGGGCGCACTACATCCACATCCATTTCCGGTGAGTTGATGATCAGGAAACAGAACAACAAGTGATTCAAACAAGCGACTGTAAGTACCAGCTGTAGGTAAAGGGATTATTTTAGTAATCATGAAAGAGATAGTAACACTCTGAGAATCTGATGAAACTGATGTATTTTGAAATTGCAAATCAGAAATCGTTAGCTGGTCAGAACTTATAGTGCGTACGGAATTTCCTTCCGCAGCTTTTATAGCCCCGCTTTCTAATGCAATCACTGTTGGATCTTGTCCTTCATCTGCCAATTGCAAAACAAGCGCAGAGCTAGTAACGCCTGCATCGGGGTATGCAATACTTTCCGCACGACGTATGCGCCTAGTGAGCATCTGCAGTAGCTGCACCCCCTCCTGTTCCACTGATGCCACTGTTTGTTGACGTGTACGCTGTTCACCAGAAGATACCAAGACTCCTATTAAAACCCCACTACATATGGCAAAAAACCCAAGAAACAATAGCAACTCCACAAGACTTGTTCCTGGCCGACGATTAAGAATTTTAGAAGTCATCAGTAATCACAAGATGTAAATAGTTCTACCTCCTGCCATGCAAAAATACTAATCGACGGCAGAATGTGTTCCATAATAATTTCAAAACGTCTTGTGGTACTACTGCTAACACCTTCTGCGCAAAGGGTTCTATTTTCATTACCAGATCCTCCTATTCGTAATATGGAACAACTACTATTGGATAGTGTTAATTCTTCATCTCCTAAATAATTTTCATCCTCGAATAACTCAATAAGTCCGTGGTCTGCACATGTCATAGCCGCTTCAAATGCCCTACCTGATTGCTCGATGATTTGTGCATTCCTAAGTGTAAGCCAGCCCAACAAAAGCATTGTACCAGTCACGGCAAGTGCAATTGCACCCACAAAAAGTACACTCAATAAAAAAGTGTAACCAGACCGCATTTTGGATTCCATTTTTATTATAGATAGAAATTTTGAATTTTGAATTTTGAATTTTGAATTTCTATTCAGCCGATTGTAAATAAATCTTACTATCATGAAGGTCGATAAATAATCAAAGCAGTATTAGTTGTAAAAAATACACGGTCAAGTTGAGGATCGTAATGAACCCCTCGCCCAAAACCTGTATCTGTATCTCCAACGGCAACGCGAGGCAGCTGACCAGCTTGGAAAAGCGTTGTATCCATTACTTGAAACTCTCCTGCGTCATACTCGGAAGCTACAAAGACATATTCACCAGTTGGATCTCTATCTAATGCATTTACCCTCGCTCCCATGTTGTGATACCAAGGACCCGGTGGAGGCGAAGGAACTGGACTTTCTTCTATTTCGAATAAAATAAGTTCCTGAGTTACATCGCCTACATCTCTACCCAAAAGCACTGATGATCCAAACGTTGTAATGGCTGTCCCATCTAAAACGTCAGTAAGATTATATCCACCTCCTGGTGCTTTTTGTAAATCACTAGCATCGAATACATCCATTACAGTAAGTTCTGATACATCCTCACTACTCGCTATGTACGCATATCCATCATGCAAACTTAAACTAAAAAATGATCCATCGTCACTAATAGAATCTAGCATTTGAATATCCGATGGATCGTAGACATCCAATGCATAGAGTTCATCTTCTACACCATCATAAGTAGCCCCAACAAACAGAGTGTCACCAAAAACAGCCAACGATCTGGCCCTATCTACTCCGGGGATATCATATGTATCAAGAAGATTCGCAGCAGAAAAGGTGCTTGGATCAGTTATATCATATGCCATAAGTTCACTACCGGGCATAGATGTAATAACAAACAAAGTATCCCCACTAACAACTAATTGATATCCAATTGCCCCAAGAGAAAAACCATCTTGGATCCGAGTTGGAAACGCAAGATTTGAAATATCAAAAACATAAAGCCCTGCACCACCTGTAGAAACTTCACTAGTAACAAACGCATAATTACCATCGGTTACAACATCGTTAAACAAAGGAGACGCTTCATCTGTATAAACTCCTGCCTCAGAAATCAAAGACCAATTGCCCATCTCTTTTTCTTGATGCCAATTAGATAGAGTGGTGAAAACAGATGATGTTCCTGTTCGCTGCCTACCAAAAAACCAAGTGGTAGTCGCTGTTACAGCGATACGATCATCTTCTGGAAGAGTTACATCAAGCCAAGTTTTAAATCCATCACCTGTTGTTGTATCGGTTCCAACAAACTCCCATTTGCCATCTCCCCCAATTTGAAACCCAAATGTTCCAGCTTGTATTGAATCAAAATCTTCATCGCGAATACTGCGAATAACCTCGATGCCTTTTTGAGATAATGATGCTCCACGAATACGATCTCCGCTATTTATTGCTGCCTGCTGAGAATATAGTAATGACACACCCGCAAACCCCACAAATACAGCAAAAATTGCGACTCCCAAAATAACATCAAGAAGGAAAAACCCTGGTCGAACGCGTTGGCAAGAAAAAGAGTAAGACACTGTGCGTCCCATCGTAGCAATACTAAAGGCTAGGGGCTAGGAACTAATACCTAACCCCTATTATAGGAAACTAATTATACCCCTCTTTCAACCATTCTTAGGACCGCTTTAGGACATCCATAATTACGAGCGCCTTCTGTGTAATGCGGGAATAATGAACGCATATTGCGATATAGAGTTGGATACTGCTCAAAGTAATAAGACTTTGTTCCTTCTGCAACATCAATAAGCTGTTCACAGCTGCATCCTTTTGTATCGCTAATACTATATCCACCTATTTTCTTGCGTGGACCATTTCTAAAAGCATCACCATTGGATGTAAGAGCGTATCTATTAAATAGCATATGTTCACGTGGAACTGATTCTGGCATATATGTATTCGGACAAAGATCCATTGAATTTGGAACACCATCGCCGTCTTTATCATCTTCACAAGAACCAACACGGTCTCCTCTTAGCCGATGTGCTGGCCAAGCTGATGTGCTAATTTGCAGCGTTTGAGCATTTCCACTATTTCCTGGAGGATAATGACAAATAGTCACTTTACTTTCTTCCTCGCCTTCCCCCTCTTCTATGTCTTCATCGTCAAGTTCGTCATCTTCATCTGCAGAAGATCCACAAGCTGGACGCTCAAGATAAATGGCTACCACTGCATCTTGGAAATCCGAGTTTTCATCCAGATCCTGTGTTTCTACAAGTGCTAGAACTCGACGCCCTCCTGGGTATGCATTTCCATTTCGAATTGCATTGCGCATAAATGATTTAAGACGAATAGGATCGGATAGAGGAGCAGTAGATGGCAATGCATCTCCGGCTCGCAATATCTTCACACGTCCATTGCCATCACCAGAATATGCATCCTGCTTAAACACCCAGCCATAACGACCTTCTGCCTTAAGAAGAATTTTGCTTCCTGCTGGCACATTAGTAAATACTTCTGATTCACCGCCATCTATATCTCTAAAACCATACAATGTCTGCCACAGATTTCCTCCGTCCAAACTTGCAGAAAGACGCACTTGTACTTCTGCGCCACTTTCGCCGCCATGGCGTGCATGAGAACCCAATACTTTGAATGTAACATTTGCAGTTTCACCAAGAACAATATTCCCATTCTCCATGGCGAATTCTGCCATACAAGGATCTACTTCCTCCTCGTCTGTATTTTCGTCGTCGTCATCTGTTGTATTACTACCTCCTGTTGTATCGTCGTCATCTCCCGCATCATCGTCATCTCCCGTATCTGCGTCGGCAGGAGCTCCTGTTTGCCAATTGATAATTATTGCATCATCCTGAGCTGTAACGCGCGTCTGGAATGATACTTCTGTACTAGCAATGCTTACCTCATCTCCCCCTGCTCCATCATTGAGAATTCCATCGAATGGATTTTCTGTTGCATTGTCACCTATGTCATTATCCGCCCCCAAAACTGTAGCATTATCAAAAATAACTCGCGCATCAACAATCTCTTTTGAATTATATACACCATGCGAACCATGCAAAAGAACACGTACAGCATTGCCACTCTTTCTTTCTACTGCAATACCAGGCACATTTTCTACTAAACCTGTATCTGTAACCGCGACCCCGTTGATTGCCAATGGAATCCATTGAGACTCTGCAAATAAAATACTATCACTGCCTACATAAACTGCCCTCCCAGCATCTCCACTTTGCGTATTTTCTATACGATCAAATGCAATTTTGAAACGAGGATCGGTTGTACCAGCACAACTTCCTGGGCGCTGAGCGAATTGAACTAATATAACAGCATCTTGGAAATCGGATGAGGAACTATTTAGTGTTCCAAGTTCACTCAAAATAATTGCATCATATTCACCAATATTAATTTTACCTTGATCGTCCAAAATATCTCTAAGGAATGACTCTAAACCTGCTTGGTTTCCGTATGGTGCATAGGCTGGTGGGTCATCGCCATTTCTTAGCACTTCTATATGACCACTTTGATCATTAGATGTGTAATTCTTGTTAAAGAGCCACCTATAACGCCCGTTAATTTCTAATAGAATATTGGACCCAGATGGAAGATTTGAAATTGTCTGTTGCTCACCACCATCAATATCGTTACCGCCAAATAGATCAACCCATGTATTACCACCATTTGTACTTGCCTTAACTGTTACCGCAATTTCTGGACCGCCTGCTCCATATGTAATGGCTGCACCAAGAGCTTTGAAAGTCACATCAACTGAACCAGTAGTCTCGATTGTTCCATTGTTTGAAACTGTAAAACGATCTTCGCATTCTTCTCCCTGACCTTGCCCTCCTCCTGAATCATCGTCGTCACCAGAATCATCATCTCCCGAATCATCATCTCCATCTGGATCAGGATCATCCCCGTCAGGTATACCATCGTCATCACTGTCGTCATCCAAATAATCTGGAACACCGTCTCCATCACTGTCGTCATCTCCCTCTTCTTCATCAGGTATACCATCGCCATCGCTATCATCATCTAAATAGTTCGGAACACCGTCTCCATCACTGTCGCCAGAGCCTTCGTCCTCATCAGAAATTCCGTCTCCATCACTGTCGCCATCGTTATCATCGTCATCTCCATCGTCATCGTCATCATCACCTTGAGCCACCTGAGACTCTTCGATACCAGTTGAAGACAATACACCTTCTGCACTAATGGTAATAATGCGGTAGCCTCCATTAAGCGCTTCAAGCCTGATATCTCCTGTTTGATAAGGAGCTCCATCCACGCGTGCAAATACAACTTCTTCTAGGCCGGTTGCATTTACAGTAGATGGAATTGGATATACCTCATCTTGATCTGGATCACGCAACATATATGTTTCGCCTTGGAAAATGATGCCCTCTTGAATAAATACGCCCCATTCCTCATCATTTTGACCAGCTTGCGATCTTATCTGCGCACTTCGCAATGCTTGGATAGTTTGTTCTGTAGCAAGATCCAAATCAGTTCTAATCTGGAAGTTGCGGAACATAGGAACAGAAATTCCTGCAGTAACGCCAATAATTCCGATTGTAATCAGCGTCTCTATAGCGGTAAATGATTTGCGTGCCATGATGAGAAGGGGGTAGGGATGGGTTATACAGAATCGCCTTATGCGTTACCAACGTTACCGACAACACTGTAGATTGGAACGATGATAGCAAAAGCAATGCCTGCTACCAGCGCACCAATGAATAGAAGTAGGATTGGTTCCAAAATAACAGGCAATGCCTGAGCAGTCTCAGATGCCTTCTTTTCATAGATAGTGGATATTTGGAGCAAACTTTGCGATAGCGAACCCGAGCGTTCTCCGGCCACAATCAATTGCTGGACAGAAACCGGAAGGATTCTTTCGCTACCTTTGATTTGCTCAAAACTCTTACTAAATGTGTCACCAACTTTAATATGCTCCAGAATTTGAGAATAGAAATTTTTGTAAGATACAACTTGTGTTACATTTACTAAAGACTCCAATGCTTCTACAAAGGGAACACCTGCCTGAAGTAACCCACCAAGAATTACACCAAAGCGCGCGATAGTTGCTTCTCGTGCAAGTTTACCAATTCCTGGAATATGGAATGTTAACCATTGTGATACAACTCTAAATCGTGTGAATTTTGCAAGCAGGAAAAACATTACCATTCCAACAAGCATAAGCGGAACAAATACCTTGCCGTGCTCACTAAAGATTTTTGTCACATAAATTACTATCCGTGTTGTAAGTGGCAGATCCACATTAAGAGAGAATAGAACCTGTACAAGATTAGGAAGCACAAAGAGTCCTAATCCCATCACAATTACAAACATCATTATGGTTACAATCGCAGGATAGATCATTGCCATCTTTACTTGCTGCTTAAGTGCACGATCCTTCTCGCGCTGCTCTGCTAAATATTGAATATTCCGAGCCAAATTTCCTGCCTCTTCTCCTATGCGCACCATTGCGATGTCATATGGTGTAAATAAATGTTGCAGATCCATAGCGCGCCAGAATGGCGTACCATTTTCAACTTCATAAATAATTCGTCCCACCATTTTTTTCATTGGCTTACTCCTAGTTTCTGTTTGGAAGACTCGCAATACATCCAAAAGCGGAAGCCCCGCAGAAAGCATGGTAGCAGTACTCTGAACAAACATATTAACCTGCTTGCCCATGCCCATATTATTAAGCCCAGAGAAGAACGCACCGAGCTTAGTTTCTTTTTTGGACTCAACTGCACCTTCTGTATTTGCCTTTCTTCTTTTTCCTAACTTTTTCCAAAAGGAAGTGTGTTTCTTTTTGGTTTCTTCTTTAGCTGTTTTTTCTTTCGCGTCACTGTCTGGTTCGGATTGGGGCTCGGGCTCGGCAGGGACTTCGTCTGTCTTTTCAGATGATGGCTCTTCCTTTTTCTCCTTTATCTCTTTTATCTCCTTTCCATCCTTTTCACCTTTCTCGTCCTCCGTAACCCTACCTCTTGACTCTGAGCTCGAGGCCGAAGAGGCAGAGGAGGATGAATCCTTTGTGTCTTTCTCTTCCTCTGAACCCGCAGGTGGGAACACCTGCTCTGTGTTAGATTTTTTTTCTTTCTCCTTTGCCTCTTTTACCTCATTTTCCTCCTTTGCCTCCTTTTCCTCCTTTGCCTCCTTTTCCTCTTTTATCTCCTTTTCCTTCAAAACCCCCTCACCTTCTACTGGTGTTTGTTCTATCTTTTCTTCCGGCATCTTATTCTCCGGATTTTTCTGGTTTGGATTTGAGTTTGGCATCGGCGGGAGGAATAATAATTTCTGGAGGTGCTGCAACACGTAGAAGTTCATCTACTGTTGTCATTCCAGTTCTCACTTTTTCGAATCCATCTTCAAACATCAATCTCATACCGGCACTGCGAGCAGCATTATTAATATCTGCGCTTGTAGCACGATTGATTATTAGTGCTTCTACTTCTTGAGTTATTTCTAAGAGTTCGTATATACCAACTCGGCCTTTATATCCTGTGTCACCACAGCCTTCACAACCCTTACCACGATATAACGTAACAGGCCCCTCTCCCGTGAAGAACTTATCCGCTCCAGGAAAAAGTGCAATTGCCTCCTCTCTTTCTATCGAATAACTATGTCTGCACTGTGGGCAAATACGTCGCACAAGTCGCTGACCAATTACAACTTCCAAAGTTGACGCAAGCAAGAAGGGCTCTACTCCCATTTCTAAAAGACGTGGAATAGCTGTTGCCGCATCATTTGCATGAAGAGTGGAGAATAGAAGGTGACCAGTAAGAGCTGCGTTAACCGAAATGTCTGCCGTTTCTCCATCACGTATTTCCCCTACAAGAAGAATGTCTGGATCCTGACGCACAAGAGCTCTAAGGCCAGTTGCGAATGTAAGCTCTGCTTTATTGTTCACTTGAATGTGATTAATTCCAGCAATTTTGTATTCCACTGGATCTTCGATAGTAGAAATGTTTACATCGGGTGAATTGCGCATCTTCAAAAGCGCATAAAGCGTAGTTGATTTACCAGATCCAGTAGGGCCAGTGGTCAAAATCATACCGAACGGTTTGTGTGCAGCCTGATGTAGTGTCTCTTGATACTTTTGACAGAATCCCAAGTCGCCAAGTGTAAGATGGCGTACATATTCAGACAACAAACGCATTACTACTTTTTCTCCATCTACTACTGGTACAACCGAAACACGAATATCGATTGCTCCTGAATTTGTCTTGTGACGTATAGCCCCATCTTGGGGAGCAAAGTGTTCATCAATACGCATATTTGCGTCAATCTTGATACGGTTTAGTACCCCTTCGTAATGTTCTTTTGGAATTCGCCCTGCCTCATGCATAACTCCATCCACACGGAAACGAACTACAACAATTTTTTCTTGTGGCTCAAAGTGAATGTCGGATGCCCTAAGCTGAATTGCGTCATCTAAAATTTCTTCCAAGATTTCTGGCGCTACTTTTTTCTGTGCTTCGATAATTTTTTGGAAGCGTGTAGCCAGAGGTTTTTGATAATGGAAAAATGAACTTTCTATTGTTGATCTTGGAGCAAATACAAATGTGATTTTCCCCGCAAATTTATTTCTAACTACTTCCTTTTCTTTCTTTTTTCCAAAACTAAACGAGAATGATGCTTTTTTGGGCTTGGGCTTGGCAGATGCCACTTTGGGTTCCTTGATTTCTTCGATTCCCTTTGAATCTTTTGAGTCCTTCTTGTCCTCCGTAGTCTTGTCAGAGGAGGATGAATCCTTTGTGCCTTTCTCTTCCTCTGAACCCGCAGGTGGGAACACCTGCTCTGTGTTAGATTTTTTTTCTTCCTCTTTTGCCTCTTTTATCTCTTTTCCCTCCTTTTCCTCCTTTTTTTCTTTTTCTACCTTCTCATCCTCCGCGCCATCATCAGCCTTATTAGTTGGCATCTCTGCTGTATCCTGCTCAAAATTCATACGAATTGCCTCCTCCAGTTGTTCGTTACTTGGATCAGATGTAGCAACAGTTATTTGATCTCCCTCGCGTTTAACTACAATTGCAGAATATGCACGTGCTACCTCTTCTGGGATTAGAGATATAATATTCGAAGGTGGAGGATTAGATGCTAAATCATAAAATTCTAATTTATAATGTTCAGCCAAAGCACTTTCAAATAGTTGCCTAGTAAGCAACCCCTGATCAACCAACAAGCTAAGCAGTGAAACTTTTAGTTCCTTTGCTTGTTCGCTAGTTTTTTGCAGTTCTTCCTCAGAGAGGTAGTTCTGCTCCAATAGAATTTTGCTGATTTGTTCGTCTGATAGAGACATAAGAATTTAGAGAACGGATTTTACATGTTTAACAATTTCCACAATGGGCGTATTAGATTTAACAAAGTAACCCTTCACTCCAAGGGCCTTGGCTCTTTCTTGATCTTCATCTTGCCCAAGGTTGGAAAGAACAATAACTGGAATATTTATGTTGTCTTTTTTAAGAGCCTCCAAAAATGCAAATCCATCCATCTTTGGCATAATTAAATCAAGTAGAATTGCTTTTGGCTTGAACTCTTTTACTTTCTCCAGAGCTGCAGCACCATCTTCAACAATATGTGTTTCATATCCTTCGTGCGAGAATTTTAACTCAAGTGCATGAGCCAACGGCTTTTCATCTTCCGCAATTAAAAGACACTCCTTCTTGCCTGAAGACTTTTCCGCTGGGGCTTCTTCTTTTACTTCTTCTCCTTCCTCATTTTTCTCCTTTGTCTCTTTTGATTCCTTGATGTCGTCTGATACTTTGCCGACTTCGGACTCCTGCATTTCGGCAGCAGCCTTTTTAGGCTCCTTTTCCCCCTCTGCCAACACGTCTTTTGTATCTTTGTTTTTTGGCATAGTTAACCCAAAATAATCCTCTAATTTTAGCAGAAAACAGCCATTGAGGCAATGCGCTTAAGACGCTACAATCTTTCAGCTTTCATCCACATCACAACTAACCTTTTAATTCCCTCAGGATAAATGAAAAAACGCGCTCTCATCTCTGTCTCCGATAAATCTGGCGTCACCGAATTTGCCAGTGCTTTGATCGATTTAGGATACGAAATACTATCAACTGGAGGTACCCAAAAAGCCCTAGAAAAGGCTAATATAAGCGTAATTCCGGTAGAAGATGTTACTGAGTTTCCAGAGTGTTTTTCGGGCAGAGTAAAAACTCTTCACCCTCTAATCTTTGGAGGATTACTTTTCAAAAGAGGGGACACTGAACATGTTGCACAAGCTAACAAACTTGGTATCCAGCCAATAGATATTGTAGTTGTCAACCTCTACCCATTCGAAGAAGCAGCAAAAGACGAAAAAAATGGCCGTGAGGAGCTGGTCGAACAGATCGATATTGGCGGTCCAAGTTTGCTTAGGGCAGCTGCTAAAAATGCAGATCATGTCACTGTTATTTGTGACACCAATGATTACGATCGTGTAATTGAAGAACTCAAAAAAGATGGAAATACATCTACAGAACTACGAACTGAACTCGCAACCAAAGTTTATTTGCGCACCGCAGCATACGACACATGCATCGCACAAAAACTTTCTGGCGGATTCCATAATGGAATGTTATTGACTAATAAAATGGATTTACGTTATGGAGAAAATCCACATCAATGGGGAGCTTTTTACGAATTTTACGGAAACCCTCCAGGATGGACAGTGCTGCAGGAAGAGAAACAGATGAGCTATCTAAATATTTTGGATGCCGACGGAGCGTGGAACTTAGTTTGTGAATTTGAAGAGCCGTGCGCAGCATGCATCAAGCATGCAAACCCTTCCGGTGTTGCGTGTCATGAAGATATTTCCGAAGCTTTCCAAAGAAGTTACGACGCAGACCGACTTTCTGCTTTTGGTGTAATCATTGCGCTAAACAGGCCATGTACAAAAGAGATTATTGAGAAGATTGTTGAACAGAAAATCTTTGTAGAGATAATTATTGCTCCAAGTTATGAGCCAGAAGCCATAGAGGCACTTAAGAATCGACCAAAGATCCGCGTTATAGAGCATCACTGCCCAGAAGAAACAGACATTCCAAGTTTCCGCTCTATGCTTGGCGGAATGTTGGTTCAGAACTTAGATACACGCATAGTAACCAAAGAAGATCTGACCGTTGCCACAGAAATAAAACCGACCGATGAACAAATTGACGATCTCCTCTTCTGTTGGAAAATTGTTAAGCATGCAAAATCAAATGCGATTGTATTTTCTAAAGACCGTGCAACAGTTGGAATTGGATGCGGACAAACAAGCCGTGTAGATTCCACAATTATCGCTGCTCGCCGAGCAGGGGAACGTGCACAAGGTGCTGTGATGGCAAGTGATGCCTTCTTCCCCTTCCCAGATTCAGTAGAAGAAGCTGCAAAGCATGGGATATGTGCAATCATTCAACCGGGTGGATCTATAAGAGATGAAGAAGTAATTGCGAAAGCAAATGAGCTAGGGATTCCGATGGTCTTCACAGGAATCCGCGGCTTCCGACATTGAGAAAATTATAAATTCTACTTCTCGCCCCAACGTAGCTCCGAAAGGAGCGAAGTGGGGTGGTGTTTACAGGAATTAGAGGATTTAGGCATTAAGAAACAGTATTTCGTATTACGTATTTAGTATTTAGTATGCTGCAATTCGAGAATCATCCATTAATTAATGAATCTATTAGTGTTCCCGAAATACTAGATACGGGATACTAAATACGAATAAACATACCAGCCTCTACAGACTTCTTCTCCCCGCCACCGCCTCTCTCAAAGTTACCTGATCCGCGAACTCAATATCTGCACCCATAGGTAATCCGTGAGCTAAGCGCGTAACAGCTTCCACTTTGTCTTTTAGTTGATCGTGAATGTAACTCGCTGTTGCCTCTCCTTCTATGTCCGGATTGGTTGCGACAATCACTTCCTTAATTCCAGCCCTAGCCCTAGCCACATCATCACTACAGCCCTCATCGGAACAACGGATAATTAATTCTCTTAGCTTAAGTTGCTCCGGCCCCATGCCGTCGATGGGGGAGAGCACTCCGTGCAACACATGATACAAACCTTTGTAAGAAGTTTTCTCGAACGCAACTACATCTAAAGGATTTTCTACAACAAGAATAGTTGTTCTATCCCGAGTAGAATCTCTGCAAATAGAACACTCCTCCTGCAAACTAACCATCTGACATTGCCTACAGTATTTCAGCTCGACTTTGAGTTCATGCAAAGACTTCCCAAGCGCTTCTGGTGATGCTTTAGAACTGCGCAGCAAGTGGAATGTAAGACGCTCAGCAGACTTAGGTCCAATACCTGGCAACTTGGAGAACTCTTCTATAACTTTGGTGATTTGCGGAGGAAGAAGTGACATGGGAATAGATGATACCAGAATTAAGAATGTAGAATGTAGAATGTAGAATGAAAATCTGAAAGCCTGATCTTTTTCAATTCTAAATTCTTAATTCTTAATTCTCAATTATTTAATATTCTTTCCCCTGCTTAAGCCTCCTCTCCTGATCTCTACTCTTAATTGTTTGCCGTTTATCATGACGCTTCTTTCCTTTCCCAAGTCCCAACAAAACTTTGATATATTTTCCTGCTCTAACTTCTAAAGGGACTAGTGTGATGCCTTTTTCATTTAAAGCCGATTGCAATCTTCGCACATCAACTTTTTTTAGAAGAAGTTTTCTGTCTTGCCCCGGATCGTAACTTTCCAGGCCAGAAGCATATGCATAAGGTGAGATTTTCATACTCTTAAGTACTGCTTTGCCACCCAAAAATGAAACATATGCACCTGCAAGATTCACATGACTTGCCCTGCAAGATTTTACCTCTTGGCCGGTAAGCATAATGCCAGCTTCGACAGTATCTACAATCTCGTAATCGTAACCAGCACGCCGATTCTTAGCTACAACCTTCATGGCAACTAGTATGCTCTAAAACCCCCTCTAGGGCTAATATTCTTGGCTTATTCAAACGAAAATCTATTATTGACTTATAGGATTAATACGGTATGATATTCGGGCTGTCTCAGCTTTTCCGCCCCAGATCTCTGGGGGAGGAACCTGGTAATCCAGATGAATACAAGCGCGTAGATGGCACCAGCAAACCAGGGTTTTAGTCCATTTTTATTTCGGGCCAGAGCCCTGTTTGTATATGTCTGAGAATTGGAAAAAGGTTTATTGGTTTTACAAAGGTCGTGCAAGGTTTATTAGGTTTGTTATGCTGATTAAGTTTATTAGGTTCTAATACTAAAAACTTTATAACCTAATCAACTTAATAAACCTAATGAACCCAATAAACCTTTCTAAGGGATTACCATCTGCAACAACCATTCTCCCCAAACAACAGTCACCAAAGTTCCAATAGCCAAAAATGGCCCAAAGGCGATTCTGTCTTTCCGAGATATTTGTCTTGTTATCAATCCAACAAGAGCGACTGTAGCACCTACAATATAAGCTACAGCAATGGCAACCACTGCCCTCGGCCAGTCTCCAAGCATAAGACCAATCCCAGCTGCCAATATAATATCGCCACTACCTACCCATGCACCTTTACTAGCAATCCACTGTAACGCAAAGAAGCCTGCAGCGATTACTGGTGCCATAACGGTTAATGTTCCAGTAAACCATGCAAAAAGAAGAGCAATGAGTACAAATGGAATATTGAGCAAATCTGGAATGCCCTGAATCTGAGCATCAATAAATGCCATCAGGAACAACAGCCACAATAGTATTGCCAATATTAATGCAGCAATTGAACTTTCTGGTATTTGAACTGCAGCAATCACAAACAGTATCCCGCTTACTAATTCTACTATTGGATACTGGATAGAAATCTTTTTGTCACATGATCTGCACTTGCCTCGCAAAAAAATATAGCTAATAACTGGAATTAGATCGCTTGCCATAATTTGCGTTTTACATTTGGCACATTGAGATCGCCCCACAACTCTCTGCCCTTTTGGTAAGCGCAAAATTAAAACATTCCCAAAGCTCCCAAAGGTAAGCCCAAGTATAAAAAATAGTATTGCTATAGGATCAGTAAGTTGCATGGACCCTAGTCTACGCTGTCTTCCTCTTCTTGCGTAGTGCAGATGCACCACCAAGGGCTGCTACAGCAGCCATCCACATTCCTATACCGGAATCTGGAAGATCATCACCACTATCAACTGTTTCGCGTTTCATAGTATCCCACTCTTGTTCCCACTGTACGCTAGGATCTGGAATAGGAGGTGCCACCTCTACTTCAAAGCCTTCTGATACCGGCACTTCTTCTTCTGGTTCAACAAGATCCGCAATGTCTTCTTCTGTTAGCTGCTCTTCGAACTGCTTTGCACGATCAGCAATATCATCAAATGCATTTGGCTGTGCATTCATCCCTGGTTGATTTGTAGGAGCTGCAAATCGTTCTCTGATCTCATTGTTCCGCGAAGCTTGGCGTTCAAGCTGTCTATCAAATTCATCTGGCTCTTTTGTAGCAAAACGTGCACCTGTATCCGTATCACTCCAAAACACATCTATATATGCACTAAGGCGTGGAGTTGCTGCTTGATATCCTACATAAAGTCCGTACGCCAGTGCAGCACCGGCAACGGCACCACATAGTTGTTTGAAGAGAGATGAGCGGAGGGGATTAATCATGTGTTTTGGTGTCAATGTTTCGTATTAGTATAGCAGAATTTCCCTATTTCTCCAATCGCTCCTATATACCACGCCTGCGTAAGCTGCTCTTGTATTCCTCAGGTTTATAAGCCGAAAGGCGCTCTACTCTGCAAGGAAAGCTCGACTTGCTAATTCCTGGTGGAAGTTCCTGATCATACCCAAGTATAACCAACCCTGGTTTAATATTCCTTATTGGCTGGAAATAATCTTCGCTATCACCAAGAAGCACATGCGATTGCGGGAAAGCCTTTTCCACTGCCTGCTTACGCTCATTATGATTTTGTTCTGGAGGAAATCCTTTAACTCGTTTTACAGTTTCATCGAGACCAACAACAATCCAAAGTTCCCCACGTTGCTGCGCTTCGTTTAGAAGATACTTATGGCCTGGGTGTAGATTGTCGAAAGTGCCGAATACTAATACTCGCATAATGACTGAAGTAATTCTAGCACCTGTGGGCATGTTAGCTATTAGCAATTAGCTAATTAGCTAACATGCCAAAAAGCTAATAAGCCTCTCAATATAACCAGCTTCTAGAGGTTAACGTGAGACAAGATCAACAACATACACCCTCTTCTCATCAGACACATATAACCTAAGCTGATCTGGATCTACATAAAGATCTGTAAGGTCACCAATCTGCTCACCTTCCAGAATGTATTGACGCACATACGCAGCCTCGCCTGCGGCCCCACCGTCTGTAGCCACAATCACGCGTGACCCTTCTGGATCTAATAGATAGAAGTTGCCATCTTCTGGTGCCTTAAATATTTTGGAAACACTCTCTAGTGCACCATCTGGCAAATGACGGATTGCAAATGGGCGTGACTCACCTCGGAAAAGCTTAACTATTTCTCCTCCTTCTTTAAGGATATATACATTCCCATCTATGGCTATATCCAAAGCTCCTGATAATTCACCATTCACATTGTATTCTGCAGGAGCGCCATATCTATTGCTCAAGCGCTCGTATTTATAGATCTGATTATTCTCTGGAGAGAGGACATATAGGAACCTCAAATATGTTGTTAAAGCCTTGCCCGCAATCCACCCCGCAGGATCTTCTGTCTTCATAGTAGTCGCCTGACCCGAGATGATTTCTATAATACTGTTGCCTGATGTCTGGAATAAGAGCGTCTGCATACGATCAAAGTTTGATCCATCGGTAATCAACTCTTCCTCTGTAAGACGATTTGGCTCATCTACTGAATTAAGAACAACACGATAAAGATCCTGACGATCGTAAACAATCAGCTCACCATCAGCTAAACCAATCATGCCAATTGCCGCAATATTTGGATTCTTTGCGGCAAGATTAACTACCACGCGTGGTGACTGACGAACAATGTTATTAATCTCTTCGTTCTTAAGCCTAATACGATCAAGCAAATCTAGTGCTTCTATTCTAAAGAGCCCACTGTCGTTATCTAATAATTGTTTTGCATTCTCTTCAGCGCGTTCCAAAATTGCATTGGATGCATCTATGTCGCCTGTAAGATATCTATTTTCTGATGTGCGAATATCCTCATCAATTTGCTGAGCCAACGCCTCAAGCTCACTACGATTTTGGCTGCGCTGTGTGGAAGTAGTTAAGTTTCCAATCGCCCAGACTACAAGGAAGATCGCAACAAAGGACGCAACTATCAAAAGATGTGCTTTCTTTTTTCTCTTTGGATTGCGCAAATCAGAAAGCAACGTGATTGGAATATCTTTAGTTTTTACAATCCACTTAGCCGAAGAAATTGTAGACCATACTTTTTCTGATCCCGATACTATAAATCCAGCAACTCCAGAAAGATCTGGCATAGAAATTCTGCCACCACTCTTTTTTCTGCGCTTGGACCGTGGAATAAATGATTTTGCTGTTTTTTGAGCAACTGCACCACGACCATCTACGCAAAAAGAGGCAAGCGCTGCGTGCTCCTTCTCTGCTTCTAACTCCATACTAATTTCATCAATAATCTGATCTCCATGTTGAGCAAATTTAGCTAATTGTGCTGGTGTAATTGCTCTTAATAATCTCTGAGAACTAAAAACCAATACATCGCGAGGTTCTATAGGGCCGCTCGCAATATGTACAAATGCAGGAGTAGCTTTCCCTCGTGAATATTCTGTTATCTGGCTTGCTTGACCGCCGCGTATTACATATGCCTCTGCACGACCAGCATGAGAAACATGCAAAGAATTATCTTTTCCTTCTATGGCAATAATTGCATGAATGTCATCAATTGTCTTGGAGACAATTAGCCCTTTAAGAAGCCCATTAATTTCCTTAAGTGCACCATCAAGTCTTTGGCTTGCATCGCCCTCTGTTTCTAGCAGAGAAAGCTTAATTATAGTTTCACACTCTTTTTCTAGCGTTTTTGCCTCCTGTGCAGATGCAGAAATTTGCAAAAGAAGAATCACTGATTCTTTTTGATTTGACTTATAGCTTTTTGAAACCAGCGTAAGCCCGCTGGCAGATTTCGTGTGCCCTGTTTGGACAGCAATACCCATACAGGATAAAAGGCTACAGTGAGGAAGGGCAGAGAGCAAGATCTTATGACTCAACCTGTTATGCAACCTGAATAATTCTATTCATCATCCGACAAAGGAGATTCGGCTTGTTCCAATAGGGATAGAGCTGTTAAATTAACGTGTGCTCGTCGCTTCTGGATAAGTCCAAGCCCTTGTTCCATTGTCATTTCTCCGTCAGTAACCTGCTTAAGAATGTTAGCTCTATATTCTCTAAGTTGTGCATGCATTGCCAGCATATCCTCGGACGTGACCGTAAACTGACTATCTGATTCAAATTCACATCCGTTCATAATATTTAGGGGAATGCTTCTGGCTAAACCAAGAAGGCAGCAATCAATTCTACTTTTCTAAGTAATACGATTCAATATAAATTTAGTTAAATTTGTCTTGCCCAACTACTTTATAACAATATTTTGTGACATATTTTTCGTTTACTTTAAGCCAAAAACTCGATATCCAAAACATCTTTTACTTGCATATCGGTTACCACTCCTCTAAACTAGAGGTAGTTTTAATTAATTTATTTACAAAGAAACGTATGAAATCGGTGAAGAAATGGCTCAATGACGAAGGAGCCAAAGGAAAGGAAAACACATCGTCGCAAAAGCCCGCGGGGCAAAGGCAACCTCAGAATCGTTCTGCTGGTAAACCTAAAAGTGCTCACTATATTAGAGGCAGAAATAATCAGGTACGCAGACAGCCTCAGGCACAACAACAACCAAGGTCGCAAGGCGGGGGCTTCCCCCTTAGGGTTTATCCACTTGGAGGATTCGAACAAATCGGACGCAACTGTTTTGTTATAGAGGTTGATCAAGACATTTACCTGATTGATTTGGGACTACAGTTCCCAGAAGACGGAATGCTAGGAATCGACTACCTACTCCCAGACATTTCTTGTCTGAGAGGAAAAGAAAAACGCATTAAAGGCATACTCTTTACTCATGGTCACTTAGACCATATCGGAGCGGTGCAACACTTGCTGCCAAAGCTTCATTTCCCTCCTTGTTACGGGACAAAGCTAACAATGGCCTTTGTAAAAAAGCGCCTAGATGAAGAGAAGCTAACACCTAAAGCGAATTTAAATGTTGCAACTTATGGTCAACGCATAAGGCTTGGAAAAGTAGAAGTAGAATTTATTAAGGTTACTCACAGTATCCCAGATTCTGCTGCAATTGCTGTGCACACTCCTTACGGAACAATTCTACATACAGGAGACTTCAAGTTTGATCTAACTCCAACTACAGAAGATCCGGCAGATTTCCAAAGGCTTGCTCAAAATAAAGAAGGAGTTCTAGCGATTATTGCGGACTCTACAAATGCTACAAAGCCTGGGTTCAGCAAAAGTGAAGTTGAGATTTCTCAAACACTTTATAACCTTATTCGTGATGCTAAAGGTCGTGTAATTATTTCTACTTTTAGCTCATTGCTAAATCGTATTCAACAAGTTGTAGACCATGCACAAAAATTTAATCGCAAAGTGTTTATCTCTGGACGAAGCATGGAAACTAATACGGAAATTGCACAAAATCTTGGATATCTAAAAGCTCCACGCGGATTGATTCGCAAAGCCAGCCCCGCAATGGATAAACTCCCTGATAAAGAAGTTATTATTGTAACAACAGGCAGCCAAGGTGAATCGATGGCGGGGCTTGCCCGTATCGGACTTGGCACTCACAGACACATTACTGTGAAGCAGGGAGACACTATTATATTGAGCTCTAATCCAATCGTAGGAAACGAGCGGGCAATATCTAAAGTGATAAACAACCTCCATCTTCAAGGTGCTGTAGTAAAAACGAATGCAGAGCTTGCTCTACATACAACAGGCCACGGACATCAAGGTGACATACTATTGATGCATCGCTTGGTTAACGCTAAACACATTATTCCGGAACACGGAGAACCATATATGAGAGCTGCACATGCCACTCTTGCAAAACAGATTGGTTATCCCGATAACAGGATTCATCAATTAACTAATGGTGAAATTCTTGAGTTTGATGCAAAGGGAAATGCGAGACGCTCTAAACAAAAGCTAACACTGCAAGATGTGATTATTGATGGTTACGGAAGTGCAGGAGAAGGACAGCGCATAATGGATGATAGAAAGATTATGAGTGCAAATGGAATGATCGTAGTTGCCTTGCGCGCATATACTGATAGCAAACGCCTAGTTGGTGATCCCGATATTATTTCACGAGGATTAATTTATGGATCCGAACAAACAGACATAACAAAAGAAGCTGTGCAATTAGCTAAGAAGGCATATAACGAAGCATTGGATCGAGGTGACAAAGATCGCAAAGAGCTAAAACGCGCTGTAAATGGTGCATTGTTTAGATATTTTGATCGCAAGTTGAATAGGAAACCGATGATCGTACCATTAATAGTGGAAGTCTAATCCGATTAAAGAACTAGCGCAGGCATACTTGCCTGCGTGTACACCCGGTGCAGGCATACCTTGCCTGCGTGTACACCCGGTGCAGGCATACTTGCCTGCGCCGTATTACTAAAACCATTCCAGATTCATAACGTCCCATTTCCCAGAGGCAGAGGACCAAGGATAATCTTCAGGGCACTCGCAAATACCCGCACGCACCGGATTTAAATGAATGTATCGAAGTGCAGCCCAAGGATTATTCACAAGAGCTATATGAAATCTTGGCTGCCAAATAGGCCCCATACCAATACTATGACTTACGCCCATTTTAAAACGATTCATGATTTTAGATATAGATCCTTTTTCTGGAACACGAATAAGAAAATGACAATGGTTAGACATAATTACAAAGCCATATAGAAAAAACGGGTACATCATCTGCACCTTATACAAAACATCTATTGCCTCTCGCGCAAATGTATCATCAATGAAGAACCACTCTTTGTTCTTCACATTTGTTGTCACCAACATAGTGATGCCGTTCTGTATCCAATGACGCTGTGATGTCATACACACATCTTAATTGCCGCAGGCACGTATGCCTGCGCCTGAGAATATTTTTCTTTTATCAATTGCGCTTATTTCCTTTCTATAAGCCAAAAAATACGTTCTATACACTTTAAGAACGTAACCCGTTTTACCTCACAATCTGCCCTTTTACCTTCCACCCCTCATAAGGGGTCCATCCGCATTTAGAATGTAACTCACTGCCAGTGATAGCCCATTCTTTTTGCATATCGATCGTAATTCGAGGTTCATCGGATGCTCCTAGTTGGAAAATACGATTTGGATTTTCAAAACATAGTTTTGGAATATTGGAATATTGGAATATTGGAATATTTGGGGGAGCAGAATTTGGATTCGGCCATTTCCCGGCTGCAACTGTAAGAAGCAAAGGCAACATAGTTTCTACTCCTGTTACACCACTTGGAGAATCTAGTGCGTTATCAATTTGCTTTTCTTCTAGTGTGTGAGGTGCGTGATCAGTCGCGATGCAATCTACTGTTCCATCCGCGATCCCTTTCCATAAAGCTTGTTGTTCAGAAGCTGTTCTTAGTGGGGGATTCATCTTTGCTAATGTACCTAGCTCTTTGTAATCATCTACTGTGAGGAAGAGGTGATGCGGTGCGACCTCGCAAGTTACATTTACATTTTGATCTTTTGCCTCACGAACAAGTTCGATTCCCTGAGCAGTAGAAAGGTGTGCAATATGTAGCTGTGTTCCGTATTTGGTAGCCAAATTTATAGCATCTTCGATTGCCTTTGCTTCTGCTGCACACGGGCGCATTAGCGAATGGAGTGCAACATCTGGCACATTGCCATCGCCTACTTTTTCCAAAATCATACGCTGTGCTTCTTCATTAATCTCTGCATCTTCACAGTGTGCAGCAATCGGAATACCAAGCTCAGCACAAACTTTAAACGCTTCTTCTATCACTGCTTTTTCCGCGCCTTGATTCCCAGTGGAATGATCAAAAAAGACTTTCGCTCCACAGCATCTTTTCTTGAGTTCTTCATCTTCCCAAAGTTTTCTAAGTTCATCTAAGTGATCATTTTCTGTAATACCAAAAAAGAATCTTATATCACAATCAGAAATTTTTGATGCACGTTCAACTTTATCTTTAAAGACTGCAACTGAAGTTGTCGCAGGATTAGTGTTTGGCATTTCGCAAACTGTAAAAACACCTCCGGAAACTGCTGCTTTAGATTCCGATTCCATATTTCCTTTATGTTCAAACCCAGGCTCACGGAAATGTACGTGGCAGTCTATCAATCCCGGCAGTGAAATCATGTTGGACATGTTGTAATGATACCCCAAGCCCCAGCCATAGCCCTAACCCTAACCCTAGCCCCATCAAGCTTTCCCAAGAAGCATTGCAAGTAATGCCATGCGTAGCGGAACTCCATTCTTTGCCTGACGGAAATAAGCGGCATTAGGCAGGGGATCTACATCTTCAGAAATCTCACCAATTCGTGGAAGAGGATGCATAACTGTTATGTCTTTACCCTCTATGTGCTTGGCCTGAAGAACATACTTCAACTTAAGCCGTTCAAATTCACTCTTATCTTCAAACCGCTCCTCTTGCACACGAGTCATGTAAATAACATCTGCATCTAACCCTTGTTCAAGATCTTCTGTTTGAGTAAATTCAATTCCTTTTTCTTTAAAGTAACTTGTAACTTTCTCCGGCATCATAAGTTCCTTTGGCGAAACCAGTGTGAACTTCACATCATTATAAAGCCCGAGTAAGAAGCTAACGGAATGAACTGTGCGTCCGAATTTAAGATCTCCAACCATTGTGATATGAATTCCATCTAGCTTTCCTTTTTCTTTTTGAATTGTGAATAAATCTAGCAAGGCTTGAGTGGGATGCTGACCGGGACCATCGCCCGCATTGATGAAGGGGACAGGGCATACAGAAGCTGCCTTGTCTGCGCTTCCTTGTTCTGGATGTCGCATAACAATGATGTCTGTATATCTCCCAACAACATTCATAGTGTCTTCTATGGTTTCGCCCTTATACAAAGAGCTGAACTGCATTCCGACCGCCGAAACCACTCTCCCTCCTAGCCTGTGCATCGCAGTTTCGAAGCTTAATCTTGTTCTGGTGCTTGGCTCGTAGAATAGTGCTGCGAGTACTTTGTCTTTAAGAAGATCACTGCCTCCATTCTCCAAAACACCCTCCATTTCTGCAGCTACCTTCAAAATCGTGTCAGTATCCAAACGCGTGAGTTGCTTGGTTGAAGTTAAATGTTGGAAGGAAAGCGACATTCTGTAGAAGGAGATTAAGCCATTATATTGGCTTTGTCCAATAGGTTCTCTAATTAGTTGACAAAGTAGAAATAGCACGTAAAGTCACCCCGATTGTTGCCTATCTTCTGCCCCCCTGGCAGCAATCCCCCTTGGCGGTCATAGGTTGGTACCCCCTGACCTTAAGCGCCGCCAGGGGTGCTTTTTATTGTTATTTCCTTTGATATTTCAGATATTTTGAGACAAAGTAATTACATCTAATAAGATTAGATACACCACCCGATGGAAGGCTGTAATACCACGAGCAGCCAACAATTCCATCGGGGCCAAGCCCCTCCAGCAGTTAAGCGTAAACGTCAGTTGAGCAGATCTAATGCCCTACTGACCGAGCCGTCCGAGTACGTGCTCCGCCCCTGCTGGAGGGGGATATAAAAAACATCCTAAATAATTGACCACATGGAATATTTTCATTTTAATAGCATTTAGAGCCCTCCCAACCGCCATATGGTGGCCCTTCCGCAAACATTCTTAGGGATCGCCTGCGGGTCCATCCCACTCTTGGGTTTCGGAAGACCCTCCCTGGCAACAGGGAGGGCTCACTTTTAATATTCCACAGTACCACACAACATAGCTCAGACGAGATACAAGATGTAAGATGCATCCAATGTCCACACGCAAAATCGCAACTTCAACCTTCTGGCAACTAGGCAGCCAAATCACAATGGCAGCCCTAAGTATTCTTACAGTTAAGTTTGTGGCTGTTGGACTTAGCAAAGAACTAGCCGGAAACTACAACTCTGCTTATGGCTTCTTGCAACTCTTTGGGATACTTGCAGACTTTGGGCTATATGCAGTTGCAGTAAGGGAAGTAAGCAGAAGCGACAGAAAAGAGGATGTGTTAGGCGCGCTAATTATTTTGCGATCACTGATGCTCGTACTTTCTTTGAGTGCTGCATTGATATTTGTTTGGCTTGTACCAATGTGGAAGGGGACACCGCTTCCTTTGAGTGTAACTATTGCATCACTTGTTCCATTCTTTACACTACTCGCAGGAATTATCAGAACTGTGTTCCAAGTTAATTACAAAATGCACTTTGTATTTATTGCTGAAGTAGCTCAGCGAATTTTTACAGTAATATTTATAGGGCTTTTTATCTTATTTGGAATTCGCGGAAGTCATGATCTGCAAATTCTACACATGTTCCTTTTTATAGGTGGTGTTGGTGCATTTTTGCTTTTCTTCTTGTCACTAACTTATGGAAATCGGTTAATGAAAATACGTCCACACTGGGATAAGGATTTATTAAAAAAGCTCGCACAATCTGCCGCACCTTTTGGTTTTGCATTCCTTTGTATGGCGCTGTATAGGCACTTTGATGTAACTCTTATAGCGCTTCTTCGTCCTGATTTTGAATTACAAAATGCTTACTACGGATTTGTAATTCGCATGGCAGATATGGGATTTTTAATCCCAACATTTTTACTTAATTCAACTCTCCCAATCTTAAGTGAGCGCGATGCAAATGGTGAAGATACTCGTAAACTTTTAGGAAAAACTCTACTGATAATTTTAATCCTTGGATCTGTATCTCTTTTGTTCTCTGTAATTTGGTCACGACCACTTATCCAATTGCTAACAACGGATTCTTACTTGAGTACTCCACTGCGACCCGGATCGGATACGGCGTTGCGGCTTCTTGGAATTCCAATGCTATTAAACGGCATAGTGCTATATGGATTTTATGTACTTCTGACTAAATTAAAATGGAAGCGCCTTGTAGCAACTCTGCTTGTTGGCGCAATAATTTCGCTCGGACTTAATCTATGGCTGATTCCTATTCATGGATTTGTAGGAGCTGCAACAGTTTCCATTATTGTTCATGTATTCCTAGCAATTGTTCTGTTTATTGAAGGTGCTAAAGCAATGCCTTTTACAATCTCTGCTAAAAACTATCTACAATGGATAGCATTCTCTTTGCTCCTTGCTGCTGGATTATGGATTGTACGTCCACTACTAACCAACGAAATCTACACAGTAATTGCGCTTGTTTGTAGCATCCTATTTATGGGAATTTTGGTGTGGATTACCGGACTAAAGAAAGCCCTTCTATAATCAAAACTATTGTTTATTATATAAGTATATGCGCATATACTTATATAGTATTTAGCCTTATAACTTTACAACTTATGCGAAAATTTCAAGATTTAGAACAGCAACTTAAAGCACTAGCAAATCAACGCCGGCTAGCAATACTTGCGTTCCTTAAAAAAACCAAAGGCGCTACCGTAGGAGAAATTGCAAAAAATATAGGGCTAAGTAGCCTGGCAACGTCACAACATTTAAGAGTTCTAAGAACTCTTAAAATCCTGACATATACCAAGCGCGGTCTTTATGTTTCTTATCGTTTATCTCTACACCAAAATGAATCCGTTAAAAAGATCCTTACATTGCTATAGATACATTGAATCAATGCAATCGTATTGCAGAGTATTTTCTAATCCAAGAATGAGCCTGTAGAAGAGTCTTTAAGAATCACAGGACGAGGAGAGTGTAGCAGAAGAATCCAGAGCAATCTTGAGAACCTGCAATCTTGCTTCTTGAAATTCTCTGGCAGCTTCATTCG
>JAIPIN010000062.1 GCA_021734665.1 Kiritimatiellales bacterium | reverse complement strand
TCAGAGATTGAGGAATGGGAGCTTGCATGGGCTGTTGATTTGATCAATCATAGACCTCGCAAAAGACTCGGATACCGTACTCCTCACGAGGTATTCATGGAATCAGAGAGCGTTGCACTTCGAACTAGAATCTAGGAATGTAATATAATACACGAGATGAAATTATCCGTGATTCTAATCATCAGCCTTTTTCTAACTTCATGCACTAAACAAGTGACTTCACAGAACTCATACCAACTTCCTAGAAAAGTGCTCATAGATGCCCCCTTCTCTCCTCAAGCACCCCACGCCAATTGGGACGAGCCTTATCAAGAAGCGTGTGAAGAAATGTCGCTGATTATGGCGCACTACTTTTTGGAAGGAAAAGAGCTAACACCAGAGATCGCAGATAAAGAATTACTCGACTTAGTAGCGTGGGAAAAAGAACATGGTTACAGCGCAGATATAACCCTTACAGAACTCTCTTTAATTGGATGTGAGTACTACGGAGATTGCGCTAATTATGTGATCAGCAAGGTCACAGTTGAAAGCATCAAAGAGCAACTCTCACTTGGTAACCCAATTATAGTTCCCGCTGCCGGTAGAACGCTGCTAAACCCCTATTTCTCGGGCGAAGGACCATGGTATCACATGCTTTTGATCACCGGATACGACAATAATGAATTCATTACAAATGATCCTGGAACAAAGCGCGGAGAAGGCTATAAGTATAAACACGAAATCCTCCTCAATGCTATCCATGACTGGACAGGGGCTAAAGAGGATATATTCCGAGGAGAGAAAAGGATGCTCGTTATTCAACGATAAATACGTTGCGCGTTATAAACGTTGCGCGTAACGCGTTATGCCTTATAATTAGCAACTTATGGGTTTTAAATCTTTTGAAGAAATTGAGGCATGGAAAGAGGCAAGAACACTTGTTAACTGGATTCAAACAATTTGTAAAAAAGAAAATGTATGCAAAAATTGGGCTTGGATTGACCAAATAACTCGATCTTCAATTTCAATTATGGCAAATATTGCAGAAGGATGTGATACACAAACAAATGCCGAATTCTGCCAATTTCTTGGATACGCCAAAAGATCAGCCTCCGAAACCAGATCTCATTTATATTATGCATTAGATAGTAATTTTATTAACAAAGAAGAATTTGATACATATGGAGATATAACGAAAAAGATTGGATCACAACTATCCAATCTTATTAAATATCTTCGTCAGAACGATAAACGCACAACGTTTACCGCATAACGCGAACCGTTATCCAAGTGTAAGCATAACCAGAGATAACAGTACGATCGCTGATATATTCAACAGAAACGGGGCTTTTGACTGAGTTTTTGCTTGTTTCATATACAAAAATAAAGAGGTAAAAGTTGTTATCCCAAGCACCCTAATGATGACTACTCTTGGGGTCAATATTTTAAAGCTTGCAATTATGATAATTTATCAGTAATTTCAATGCCCGCCATGACCACATTTTATATTCATTACCCTATGTAACATGGCTCAAGATAATACTGCACCAGCAACGAAAAAAGATATCAAAATTCTGATGGATGAAATCGGTAAACTTTATGATGCTAATCTTAAATGGAAAGAAGAGATCACACGCCACTTTGATGTTGTTGCAGAAAATATGCATCACGATCTTCTTGGTGCACACAAAGATGATATTGAGAACTTAAAAAATGCAAAGAATGATCACGAACAGCGCATTCATAGATTGGAAAAACACACAGAATTGGTAGCCGCTTAATTCGATACTTCTCTTTACGTGTAACTACTTGGAACCTACACTTCTTTTACTTATGACTATACAAAGACCAGAAACCACTTCTATTAAAAATGCATCCGTCTCTTGTCAAAGAGTTCTTGCCTCCAGCGCCGAAGGTGAACATATTTGGATAGGAGCAAACGAAGCAGCCAAACTCAGTGAAGATGAACTAAAAGCTTATGAACTCGCTCATACTATCCAATGCCATTTAATCGTACAGGCTCCTCTAAAACATAAATCTGGCCACCCCGGTGGACCGCTATCTGCATTCACACCTAGTTATTTTGTATTCAAACGCAGAGACCCAAGCAAAGATCAGCCTTACAGAATGAGCCCTGGGCACCTATCTTTGCTCTCTTACGGACTACAATGGATGTTTGGACGTGATAAGGGGGATAAGCGGCTTGCTAGCCCACAAGCAATAATAGATACCTTTAGAACTCCTGACGGATTACCCGGTCATATAGAAGCTGGAATTGGTGATATTCCGTTTGGCACAGGGCCACTTGGAAAGGGCGTGAGTAACGCATTGGGAGTAGCATTTGGTCTTAAATACCAAAATAAGCCCGGAATGGTAGATGTACTTTTGGCTGATGGGGACGCTCAGGAAGGCCAAGTAATGGAAGCATTCAGATTGGCATCTCACCTCAAACTAGACAATCTGGTCGTACACGGAGACTTTAACGATATTCAACTTGGTGATCAGCCATCGCAAACCTTCTGGGCAGACTTTGCCAAGATTGCATACGCCGCAGGATGGAACGTGATCGAGGTGGAGAATGGAAACGATCCTGCTCAAGTAGTTGCAGCTCAGGACAAAGCTGACACACTAAATGGAAGCGGTCACCCCACCTTCATCTGTTACTACACCACTATGGGATACGGGATCGACTTTATGGAAGAGGCAAGTAACACTGGAGGAAAAAATTATCATGGCGCTCCCCTCTCGGAAGAAGAAGCTGCAGATGCACTCTCAAAATTACAAACACTTGAAGAAGCTGTTAAAGAGTTTGAACCATTTAGGTCAGCCGAGAAGAAGAAGTTCGAGTTGGGCACTCCAACGGTAACCGATATACCATTAGAGTTTGATCTTAAAAAACTTAGTAGTTACACACGCACAATTACAAAAGAAAAAGGTGCTGCAAGAAAAGACTTCGGAGCCACTCATATTAAGGCACTTATGGCGGTGGACGATCGTATTATGGTGCTACATGCAGACCTTGCAGGATCAGGAGGATTCGATGTTTGCGCCAAAGATTTCCCAAATCGGGTAATTAACGTAGGAGTGGCCGAAGCAAACATGCTTATGATGGCTGCGGGCATGCGTCAGACCGGACTTTTAGTTATCACTTATACATTTGCAGCATTCACAACAAACGAAGCCCGCGCAAACGCACGACTTATTGATATCAACTGTGGTCACACGCGTTGCGGAATCATAAATGACGGAACACATGCAGGCTTAAGTGTGGGTGAAGATGGCGAAACTCATCAAGAGCAAAACTACTTCAACATTCCATATTACTACACACAAGTTTGGATGCCGGCAGACAGTAATCAAGCGGCAGCTATGGCAGAGCGTGCACTGGAGATCATTGCGGAAGGACATCAAAGTGTGTATGTATTTGCGCCACGTAGCGGGCACGAGCAAATAAAAACTCCAGATGGTGATGTGATATACGGCAAAGATTATGTATTTGATGGTAAAGCAGACATAGTAAGAGGAGCCGGAGATACCACAGATAAGCTAACAATAATCAGTACAGGAATTGGCGTTCATGATGCAATTCTTGCAGCAGATAAACTCAAAGGATTAGATATACCTATCCAAGTACGTGTTCTAAACATCGGTTGTATTCGCCCCATAGATTCCTCTGCAATCATTCAAGCAGCACTAGAAACTGGTCACCTAATAGTAGTAGAAGATCACAATTCGGATGGTGGAATCGCAACTCTGGTAGCAGACATAATTGCAGACTTTGCACTACCTTGTACTCTGCGAAGGTTAGGGCTAAACCACTACTTCCCTTCTGCTCCATCTAACGATCTTAAGTTTATCGCGGGCATAGACAGTGAGAGTATTTTTAACGCGTGCGAGGATGAAGTAAGAGCAGAGGTGTGTGGAGGTGAAGATGCCTTTGTAAGTGCAATGTTTGAGTTAAGTAATAACTTAATTAACAGTAGATTCAGAGATACCTCACAATCATTTGTTGATAAGTTGTTAAACGAGAAAGGATACATCAAGAATCTGAGATCTTTCTGGGGTGAACGGACGTGCAAACCTGAAGATATGCCTTCTAGTGAGGATCTAAGGAAGAAGCTTAAAAGCACTAATTAAGCGGTGAAGTGTTGTAGTGGTGGAGTGGATAGTGATATGGTGATGAGCTATGGCAATCGATAGTCCACTTAGGCAAAAATCATACGACTTTGCTGTTCGAACAGTAAACCTGTGTAAAAAAATAATGAAAGAAGAAAAGGAATACGTATTAACAAAGCAACTGATAAGATCCGGAACTAGTGTTGGTGCGAATATTGAAGAAGCTCAGCAAGCTTCTAGTAGAAGAGATTTTGCAGCAAAACTAACCATATCGCTCAAAGAAGCATATGAAAGTCGTTATTGGATTAACCTACTTAATGACACAAACTACGTTTCCAAAGAAGATACTAAAAACTTAATGAAAGATTTAAATGAAGTAATTGCCATACTTCTAGCAAGTACCAAAACAGCCAAAAAAAACTTACAACAATAAAACACTCCACCACGCCACCACTTCTACACTCCAACACTATTTTATTGGGTGTACGACCATCCTCAGAGCACATTCAGTACCACCATCAACAAGTACAATGTGAGACAACTCAAGAAGTGAGCCTGCTAAGTTAAGCGCAAACTCAGTCCCCTACCCTTGCACTCGACATGCCACCGAGCTTGATACAACTAATGTTGGAGTTCATGACCCATGTATCAAAGCTTCAAATATCTACTTGATTGGTGTGAAATAAAATCTGTAAAAAGTATCAGTATCTTAGAAGCCAACCTTCGCTCTTGGCTGGCTTGCCATCAAACCTTCGCACTTCGTGACTTCAGTCTGCAAGCCGAAGTCGCAGCGATTTCGATAATAAATCAACTACTACCAGCTGAAGACTGGTAGTTTGGCTGATGACTGAAGTCATGTATTAACGATCGTGAAACTATCTCCTCGTTTTTCCATGTCTTCATCTTGATGCTTGATATATTCCATGATTGCTTCATCTGTGA
>JAIPIN010000061.1 GCA_021734665.1 Kiritimatiellales bacterium | reverse complement strand
ATCACAGATGAAGCAATCATGGAATATATCAAGCATCAAGATGAAGACATGGAAAAACGAGGAGATAGTTTCACGATCGTTAATACATGACTTCAGTCATCAGCCAAACTACCAGTCTTCAGCTGGTAGTAGTTGATTACAGATCGTAAGTTGTACTTCGCGCTTTTGATTGGTGCAGCTATCGGACTTGGAATGAATGCAATTGTTGCAACTATGAACGAGTACTACATGCAAGCGGGGATGCTTTTGATAATTATCGCAGCACTTCCGGTGCTTAAAAAATATCAACTCTGGATTCCACTAGTTCTGGCGACACTACACTTTCAATGGTTCTACTTTTATCTGGCATTTAGCGAGCGTCTACAACTGACTCCATTATTTATAGCAGCGCCAGTAGTGGTAGATATCCTATTTCTGGTCTGGTTTTGGCAATTTATGTCTGAATTTAGGAAGAAGACATAATCCTTTGATACAATCTCTACCTATGTTTAATTCGTGGCGTTGGCCGATAATAATAGGCATTAGTTCCATTGTGATTGCTGTTCTCATGCAAGTGCCACAGTTTTTGCATCAAATGAATCCTCAGTCTAATGGTTTTCTGGTGCAACTTAATTCGGATGAGTCATACTACAAAGCTCGTGTACAAGAGGCATTATCAGGCAGGGGAGAACAATCGGCAGAAGCATATGTGGGGGATCCAGAAATCAAAGGAACACAGACTGCATTTATTGAGCGTTTGTATGGAGTGCTGTTTGGTTGGACAGAATTAAATGCTGCTCAGGTATTTCAGATAATGGATAGCGTTGTGCCTGTGCTTATTTTTCTTGTTCTTATTTGGGTTTTTAGTTTATGTGGATTTACGCGTCTGCAATCATTTATTGGTGCCAGCCTTTTTGTTCTTATTGAGCTATATAATCTAAATCGTCCTATTAATATGCGCGCAAGTTTTCTTGCAATGATTCTTGCTATGGCATTTTTTACGAGTGGTTTGCAAAGTAAAAAATGGATGGGAGTAGTGGGCGGCGCCTTGCTTGGACTTCTTGTAGGAATTTATTTCTGGAATTTTTCATTTGCATGGGTATGGTTTGGTGTTTATCTGATATGGGAATTTATTGAAGCGTTTAAATTTAAAAAGCAGAATCAATGGAAGAATATTCTTTTGTTCGGTGTAATTGGTTTAGTTGTAGCATTGCCATTTATATGGCAGATCATAAGTGTCATGCAGCATCCTTTGTCTGAATATGGAGTATTTAGAAGTGGTATACATGATTCACGTACGCCTGAATCTTGGGGATACACTGTGGCCTTTTCTCTTATGATATTGGGTCTTGGTATTACGATATTCAAGCAATACAGATTTGTTGCTGAGTATAAGCCTGCAGCTGTGACCGTCTTTGCTGCATTTATTTTCATGCATCAGCATCTAATCCACGGGAAGCTTTTGATGTTTGTCTCTCATTCAATATTTTCACTGATTCTAGCTGCTATCTGTGCAGTTTTGCTTGTTTGGTCTTTGAGGTCTCGTTGGATGGTTATTACATTCATAGGAGCTGCTCTTTACCTAGCGGCAGTTGGTTATGACGGTCGTTATGTTATTGGTCAGTGGACGGTCAATGAGAATTCATTTGAACAGCAAAATCTTTACACTCTTCCTTCAGTTCTTGATGGTATAGAAAGAGTTCGGATCTTATCCGATCCTTCCAGCATGGCATTCGTAGCGGGTTATTCTCATCATGATGTTGTTTATTCTATTTATCTTAAGAATGTATTGATGACTCATGAGGAGATTGCTGAGCGTTTTTGCATGACACAAATTCCAGTTGATTTTGCAGATAGACATCTAGAAAAACGGATTCATTTAATATGGCCTGATTCAAATCGCGTATTTGCCGATACTATTCCTTCTATCCGTGAGCAGGAATTGATTTTGGTCTATAAGGCTTGTGAAAAAATTGATAAAAATCCTGCAGAGCATCTTAAAAAGTTTGATGTTGATTACATTTTGTGGGACGAGAAGCGTCAGCCAGATTGGGATTTAAAAAGATTTAGAGTGCCACTAGAAAAAGTAGTGCAAGGGGAGGGATGGTCGTTGTGGGGGATTAGCAGTTAGCAATTAGCAATTAGCATGTTAGCTAATTAGCTAATTGCTTTTTAAGTATTCGCTCCATACCACTCCACAGACTTCTTAATACCTTCATCAAATGATGTTTTTGGAGCGTATCCAAGAAGTTTTTGTGCTTTGGATATATCTGCGATGTATTGCACTACTTCTCCGGGGCGGTTGTCCGAAATCTTCATTTCGGAGTTGCTTCCAAGTAGTTCTTTTACCACTTCTGCTAGTCGTACAAGAGTAGTTGCAGATCCAAAGGCAAGATTTATAGTTTGGTTCTTGGCATCTTCAAACTTATCTAATGCGAGCATGATTCCACTTACCGTGTCATCTATATAAGTGAAGTCGAGACACTTTTCTTTCCCAAAGATTGTAAGAGTTTCGTTTGCTTGTGCTTGTCTTATAAATAATGGAATCACACGATCCGAATCGTCATACATTCCGTAAACATTAGAGAGCCTAAATACAATTCCATCAATTCCATAACAGCGCCAATAGGCCTTCATCAATGCCTCGCCTCCAATCTTGCTTGCTGTATATGCACTTTCGCAATTATCTACACGCATCATATCTTCGGTGTGTGGATCATTTGTATCGTTTCCGTATGTTTCTCTGGATGATGTAAAGATGAAGCGTTTAATATTATTCTTTCGTGCAAATTCAAGAGTGTTGTATGTAGAAAGGAAATTATCTCTGGCCATATCTGGCTCTTTAACCAATTCGTATACACGAGCATTTGCAGCTAGATGAATTACTGTATCTATATCAGTAGGCAACTTATCCAGCTGTGCTCCATCTCTTAGATCTACGTTGATTGTTATGTCATCCACAGCACTTTGCCATTTATTTGGCTTCCAGTCTGTTCCTACAACTTCGTGTCCATTCTCTAGGAGCTTTTCGCAAAGCCTTGTACCAATTGTGCCGGAGGAGCCAGTTACTAGTATTTTCATCAGATGTATCCTACAGAAAAATTCTGAATCATAAATGGTAAAACTGGAGATTATCTGTTCTTTTTTGATAGATCGAATTTAAGTATTTCGTATTTAGTATTTCGTATCTAGGGGGCGTTATTAATATAGCTCCCCGCAATACTAAATACGAGATACTAGATACGAATTCACACGTGTGCCACCTCTCCATCTCAATTTTACATTTTTCATTTTTAATTTTTCACTTTTAATACGCTTACCATTTCATCAGTGTATAACACCCGAGCCCCTTTTATTTTGCTAGCCTCTTCGGCAATTAGAAGCAGGTAGTTACCATCTCTATCAGAAAGATCCATGGTGTCGCCAACTAGTACGCGTGGTTCTATGTACCAACGTATATGATGTCCTGCTGCACCCAAAACAATAACTTCATCTTCATCTTTTAGAATGCTGTTAATTTTTTCTGCATTTGTATTCCAATATCCTTCTTCTTGGAAGATATGATACAACCTTGCATTGGGCATAATGTTACGTGGTCCGACAATAGATAAAGTGCTTAGTATTACAGCAACAAGCGCGATTCCTTTTAATGGCAATGGCCATCTTAGTAGTAGAACTGTGATGGGGATGCTCCAATAAACGAGGTAAGTGGTGTAATACTGATGTGCAGGCCCAAGTAGCAATCCCATTATTGTTCCTATAAAGACAAGAACCCAAACAGGCCAAGGAATATCACGCATGCGTGTGATGCTTGAAGCTGCGAAAACTGTCAGCACTGGCAAAATGCTCCACCAAACAGAAATCAAAGTTGATATGCGTTCTATAATATTAGAAAGGCCGTACATGTTGCCTCCATATAGTAAGAGCGTAGCTAGAATTCCGGGGCTGGTTGCGATGAATAGACCGATGGGGATGAGACTTAAGAGCAAGATTATTGCAATTAAGAATTGATAATTGATAATTGAGAATTCTCTTCTCTTTATTAAGCTGAAGATAATTCCTACTAGAAGGAAGAGTGGGAATAGTAGTCCTTGTGTTTTTACAAATGTAGCAAAGACACATGCAAGGAATAGCGGGATAAGCCATCGAGAATCTTTTTGAGCTTTAAGAAAAACAAACAACACAAGTAGCCACGCAAAACAAAGGGGGACACTCAGGTAGGCAAGGCGCGAGAAGATGATATGCGATGGAAAGATGCTTGCGATTGCTGCTACAAAAAGTGAAGACTCTTTAGTCAAAAATGTTCGTGCCACCAAAAACATCATTCCAATTGAAGCAATTCCTAATACAATGGATACGCTTCGTACAGCTATGATGGATGATCCAAATATCGCTTGAATAAGCGCAAAAAGTGACATTCCAACTGGCGGCTGAGCTGCAGATGCTCCAAGTGCAAATTGAGCTTCATCTGTTGCAATATCTGGTATTCCAATATCTGTTACTCTCAGAACTATACCGAGGATTATTATCAGCCAAAAAATGATAGGGCAATATCTACGCATCAGATGCAGGTAGTAATTATTTCTGGTTCATAAATCGATCCTTTAGATCGATATTTATGTTCAAAGGTGAAGCAAGTTTCTTGTTCTAGTTTTTCTACGGATTTCAGCTCTGTATTCACAAGCCATATTCCTTGGCTGTGCATTTTTTCAACTGCCAAAGGCGCTGTTTGTCTTACTTCAATATCCGTAAACGGGAGCATTACGGGGATCCTTAATAAAGAAGGAATGCTAAAACAAATTGTAAGAGCTATACAAATAGTGATATAAGGAACCTTTTTCATGTATCTATAGTACGGCTAAAATTCAGAATTCAGAATTCAGAATTCAGAATTAAATGTGCTAATCACTATTCTCCTATTTGGCTCAATTCTCAATTCTCAATTCTCAATTTTAAATTTGAAGGTATTTTTTTAAAATTTTCGCATTCAGGTCTATGCTGTGCGCATGCTTTCCCTTGTTTTGCCGACGTACAACGAAGCAGAGAACATTCCAGAGCTTTTGCCAAAGCTAGAAGCAGTTCTAAAAGATATTTCATACGAAATAATTATTGTTGATGATGATTCTCCAGATAAAACATGGCAGATAGCTTTGGATTTATCTCAAAACAAAGACAATGTTCATGTGATTCG
>JAIPIN010000060.1 GCA_021734665.1 Kiritimatiellales bacterium | reverse complement strand
CGTTTAGCACTGGTGAGCGCTTGACTTGTTCCTGCATGACATGCCGAATAGAGTTCGCCAAATTTTTTGCCTGCTATGTAATTGAATGATTCTTCAACTTCCATTGGGACAGTTATGGATCCTTGATCATCTTCTTTTATAAACACATGCCAGCACTTGCGAGGGCCATCTTGCCATTGTTGGAGTAGGGAGTGTTGATCTTGTGTTCCTATTGCGGCAAGAGGAATTGGATTATGTGTCTCAGTCTTTCCTAAACTTTCTGCAATAAGTTGCTGATTCCAGCGAGCAATAGATTCCAATCTCTGAGAGTATGGCATTATCACTCTAATCGGATAGTCACGTTTGGTATCCAACAAGAACTGTACACTTGCAAGCAGTGCTGCAGGGTTCTCGTCTATGTCGGAATTCTGGCAAGCAGTATCCATCTTTTTGGCGCCTTCGGCGAATGCATCTATATCACCTCCCAAAAGTGCTAATGGAAGAAGGCCGATAGGTGTAAATATCGAATAGCGTCCTCCAACTCCTGATGGAATAGGTAACATGGGGATTTCGTGTTCTTTAGCGAAGTTATTTAGTAATCCTTTTTGTGGATCGGTAACTGCTATCACGCGTTCGGCAGCTCTATCTTTCATTGTTTTTTGCAGCTTATCCCAGCACAAGAAGAACAGGCTCATTGGTTCCAATGTTCCACCCGACTTACTTGCAATAACAACCATTGCGCGTTTCCAGTCGATCAATTTCATATTCATTTCTATAAATGCAGGATCAATAGAATCCATAAGAATGAACTCTATAGTTTCTGGGCTTTCGAATGATTCTTGAATTACTTTGGGGCCTAATCCTGATCCTCCAATTCCAATCCAAACAACCTGACGAATCTTTTCTGATTTAACATACTTTGCGGCATCTTTAACGGCAGAGATTGTATGTTTATCGTATGGATCCATGGACCACTGATGCTCACCTTTTTCGCGTTCACGTAAAAAGTCTTCTGTATTGCGTTTCATTGTTGTACGCATTGCAGAAAGTTCTTGATCGGGAATTCCGAGTGAGGGGCTGATAGTTTTGGCGAGGGCGCCGTTGATATCTAGAGTGATCATAGGGCTAGGGCTAGGGCTTGGGCTTGGAGGTTGAATATTATAATGCTCTGAGTGCTGCGGCAACGCGTTCTTCTGATGTTTTGGCTTCTTCTGGTGTGCCTTTAAGAGCATGCAGTGCCGTGGCAGTGTCATATCCTAGTGCTTTGAGTGCATCTATTGCATCTTGGTCAAAATGCGCAGTGGTACCTGTCATTTCTTTACGTTCCTTGGCAAAGATCTGAGGATGTTTTTCGGTTAGTGATTGTAAATCCACCAAAAGTTTTTCTGCAGTTTTCTTCCCAACTCCTTTGATAGAGCTTAGCAACTTTGCATCTTCTTGTTCGATTGCAGTTAGTAATAGGTTGCGTGGAACGGCACAAATTTCAAGTGCGGTTTTGGGTCCAATACCTGGCAGATCTATTGCTTCTTCAAAAAGTAGTTTGCTTGTTTTATCCAAAAATCCGAACAAATCAAAGCGATCTTCTCTTACATAAGTCTTGATCTGCAATTCTTGTTCCTCGCCTTCTTTTAAATTGTCCCATACATCAATAGGAGTAGATACGGCATAACCTACTCCGTTAACATCAATAGTTATTTCTTGCGTATCGCCTTTATGTACTGTGCCACGGAGGAGGGAGATCATAGGTGGTTATGATAGCAGATTGGGAGGTAATGTTGGTAAAGTGGGTAATGTAAGTAAGGTAGGTATGGCAATGCTTAGATTATGCTCTTAATGTACTTACATTACCTAAATTACTTACAATACATACATTACCTTTTCGCTTTTTGCGTAGCAAAAACAGTGCATAAACCAGCGATTTCCGCTATAATATCCAGAAATGCAAATCCTTCAACGATTCGTCGTTACTGCTGTACTGCTCATAGCGCTTGCTCCTCTTGCAACGTTTGCTCTGATGGATACTGGTGCAAGGAATGAGGCAGTAGAAAAACTTGATCAGGCAATCGAACAGGCAGTAGGTCAGTATCGTTCTCAGAGATATATAAAAGGTGTTGACGAAAAAGAAGCTGCCGAGGCTCGTGCTCGACTAAAGGAAGTTGCGCGTCTTAAGTTGGATGCCGAATCACAGCTAAATGCATATCTTTCAGTTTCTGAAACATTAGAAAGTGACTTTGGAATAGATAGCGAACGCAAAGGTGGTTGGGAAAAAGTACCATTCAATTTATTTACTTTGTATGAGCGTTCTCCAGTAAACAAGTTGGCATCTATAAATCTTAAGTCAGTATTACTTTCTTCTGTGCGAGTGCTTTCTGGTAATAATCTTAAGGATCGCATTCTTAATTCTAAATTTGAAGAGTTTAAATCTCTTTTAAAAGAAGTAGGGGAGAGTGAAGATACTTTGCTTTCTTTGGAGCAGCGTCAGCGATCATTACAAAAGGAATATGATCAGGTTGCTTATACTATTACCCGAGCCGAGGAACACGGCGAGATTGGTGGTGGACGCACCGATGAGATAAAACGAGTAATGGAAGAAGTTCATGCTCAGGTTTTGCGTATGCAATCTGAGCTTGCCCGTATTGATGCGCGCTTGCGTGCACAAACAGAGCGAAAGCTGATTGAGAAAGGATTGATGGATCCAAAAACAGGAGATGATAAACAGGGAATTGTTGCATTTACGCCACAGTTCACTTGGCCAGCTTATGGACGTATTTCTGCAAACTTTATGGATCCAGATTATCAAAAGTACTTTGGCATTCCGCATCGTGGAATGGATATTGCCATTGCACAGGGGAGCCAAGTTGTAAGTGCAGCAGATGGAGTTGTATTCCTAACAAAGAATGGTGGAGTGGATGGATATTCCTACGTACTTATCGGGCATCGTGGTGGATATGCAACGCTTTACGGGCACTTATCTCACATTGCAGTGCACGCAGGACAAGACATAACAGCGGGTGAAATTATTGGAGCAAGTGGAGGTGAACCTGGAACGCGCGGGGCAGGTCCAACTACAACTGGAGCACATCTTCACTTCGAGGTTATAAAGGGTGGGGTGAATATAGATCCTAGTTCTGTACTCCCTTAATATTATGGATGCTCGTGAAGAATTCGCAGATGCAGAAACACTTCATGTATGTGGTAAGCAGGTGTGTCGTTTAGCTATTCCTGATGATCCTGATCATCAGACAGTTGTTGGACTTCGAAAGAAATATGATGAATATATGAGTAGAGTGAATGATTCAAAATATCCTGATGAATATAAATTGGATGCGACTTATAAGGCGTTCATCTTAGGCATTCTTTTGGAAAAGGGGGCGATCAATACATCCGAACTTTCTGATGCGATTAAGCAGAAATACCCAGGTTCCTTCGATCCTCAGGCATTTAGAGATGCAGTGCAAACAATTGATGACTACATACAAAAAGGAAGATCAAATTTAAAAAGATTGCCACGTCCAAATAAGCCAAATCCAGAACCACAAGAAGAGCGTAGGGGATTTGCACAACGTATGTGGGATTGTTTGACGAGGAAAAAGAAAGGCTAGAGTAAGTTAATCCGAGGGGGGTGTTGCCGTAAATGCCTCCATCCCCCGACCCCTTCCTCCGAGGGAGGAAGGGGAGCTCTGCCATATAAATAAAATGCTTGTTTCTACTTTTAACGTAGCCCCCCTCCTCCTCCGGAGGAGGGGATGGGGGTGGAGGTAGACGCTGTATAAAAAACGATATGCACTCCATTCTTAATTCTTCATTCTTAATTCTTAATTTTACATTTTAATTCTGATGGAATCTTCTATCATAAGAAGTGTTATGTTTATAACATCACCATCTGCCCGTCATCTTGCCCTTTCGCACATGCTACTTGCGGTGATTTTGGCTAACCTAAATCCAATATTTTCAAAAATTCTATATTCACGCGGATGGACACCTGTAAGCCTATATTTTGTAACAATTGTTATTGTAGGCATTGTGTTGCTTATGCATGAATATATTGATTACGACAGAAATGTAAGATGGACAATGCGCAGACAGGATTTCTTCGGCGTATTGGCAACTACAATTACAGGCGGAGTACTGGCGCCACTTTTTTTCTTCACAGGGCTACAGTATGTAGCTGCATCAGAATCAATTATTATTTCTAGTATGCTTCCATTTTTTGTGGTGATGTTTGGAATCTTATTATTGGGAGAGCATTTTAAACGTCAGACAATTTTCGGAGGCATCTTTATTGTTTTTGGCGTACTTATTATTCTTTGGCCTGATATTTCTTCATTTGAATTGAGTAAAGGAGTTCCATTTATTTTGGGGTCTACGTTTTTTGGAGCACTTACTACTATTACTCATAAAAAATATGTGAAACATCGCCACTTGGATTCCGTTGTTCTAATTCGCACATTAATATCTATTGTTATAGTTGGTCTTTGGATGCTTATTTTTGAGCCCAATGGGTTCAAAATTATTTCCATGCCAGAGAATATTTGGTTGATTCTAGCTCTTCCTATCATTTCCTTCATTCTGCCGTATTTCCTTTTCTTTAATGCATTAAAGAAGCTTAAGGCAATTGATGCAGGTATTTTAGAAGCTGCCGGTAGAGTATTTGCAGTAGTGGCTGCTAGTGTAATCCTTCGCGAGAAACTCACTTCTTATTATCTTATTAGTATGATATTTGTTGTTTTTGGTGTGCTATTTATTAATGTGCCACTTACAAAGTGGAAGATTGTTCCATCGCGCCTGATGGAGGTTGGGCCGCTCAGGAAGTAGAGGAGTATATTTTTGACATCAACTAGCCGGGGCGTAAAGTGTGCTTAACTTGTTCGTTGGAATTACCGGTTTCAACCTTTGGTATAAGCGAGGTGCAATATGCATGTGCTGATCCTTATGGGGATTGTCGGACTTGTCGGACTTGGCGTGTGTCTACTGTGCATGTTTTGTTGGGAAGGAGGAGGCGACACTTTCACGATAGTGGGTTTCGCATTCTACGTGCCCTGTTGCGGGTACGTGCTTTATGAGCTTCTGGCGCCCCACACCGATCAATTGACTGCTGTTTTTTTGGCCTTAGGCATTCCGCTTGTCTTTTTGCTCGTGGTGGCCTGTGCAATCGAGCGGTGCATACGTGCATGGAAACGCATGAGACGATCTCGAATCTGGTGAGACTATTCCAACGACACGTTCTTGCGCGGTCCTCCGGGGCCGCGCTTTTTTAATCTATAAACCCCCAGCGTAGCTGGGGTGTACGTTTGAAGGCGAAGCCGTACGCTAAAGCTGCCTGGCAAGGCGGCTTTAGCAACTTAACCTATTGCACATTATGACATATTACAAACGTACAATCCGTAC
>JAIPIN010000006.1 GCA_021734665.1 Kiritimatiellales bacterium | reverse complement strand
CAGAGATTGAGGAATGGGAGCTTGCATGGGCTGTTGATTTGATCAATCATAGACCTCGCAAAAGACTCGGATACCGTACTCCTCACGAGGTATTCATGGAATCAGAGAGCGTTGCACTTCGAACTAGAATCTAGGTTAAGTTTCATCCGGCGGTATCCCGTAATACTTAAATAGGAATGTAGCTATATCTTTAAATATTGGAGCTGCAGATTCCGATCCGTACTCAACTGAATGAGGGCGATCAAGTTTTACTAGTACAACAAATTTTGGATGATCTATTGGGGCATATCCAGCAAATGATGTAATAGCCGCACCTGTTCCTGTTTCGTACTTTCCACCTGGGCCAGCAATCTGGCTTGTACCTGTTTTACCTGCAATTTTGTATCCTTTTACTTTTGCAGTCTTAGCAAATCCATTAGTTACAGTACTCGTAAGCATTGCCGTAATAGTCGCAGAGGCCTCTGCTGTGATGACTTGATCAATAACACGAGACTGAGCCTTTAGCACAGATCCATCATTATGAATTGTGCTATCTATAATCATAGGTCTCATCAGCTTTCCTCCATTTGCCAGCGCAGAGATAGCTGTAACAACTTGTAGTGGAGTAGATGAAATTCCTTGTCCGTACGCAGCAGTTGCAAGTAAAGCATTACTCCACTGCCTCCAAGGAAGTAATTCTCCAGGTTGTTCATCTTCTAGCTCTATTCCTGTTACACGACCAAACCCAAAACGTTCCAGCATTCTGTGAAAAAGTTTTCGACCTAATTTTTCCGACACACTAGTCATGCATGTGTTGATAGAGAACTCCAAACAGTTAGTCATAGTTACTTCTCCATAATAAGTATGCAAAGCATTACGGATTGTGTACTCATCAATCTCCAATGGGCCGTCATCGTTATATATGTCTGTTGGAGTTACCTCACCCTGATCGATTGCCACAGCCATAGTAACAGCCTTTAAAACAGATCCAGGTTCATATATAGATTGAATACCGCGATTCAAGTAGGCACCAACTCCAATTTCATTTGCATATTTAAGCCAAATATCTGGCTTATCTGTAGGAAATATTTCCTGTCTTTGGTTTTCTCCTACATAGATGTAGTAACGTACAATATCCTCCAAATTATATAGCTCTTCTAAAGTAAGTAGTCTTTGATTACGTTCTTTAGAAAGATTGGCACGCCCTTCTTCTGTAAACACATCTCCTATGTATCCCCTAAGAATAAATGAATTTGTTTCTGGATGAATTATCTCTACTACAACTTCTTTTTGTTTTTTTTCATCTAGATAGACTGGTTCCTTTTCAAAAACAGTTCCATATACATTGCTATCAAATAGGGGAGCGTTAGCCATAGCAAGAATGCGACCTGTAAAAGGATCCATAACTATAACTTGTCCACTCTCAGCTTCGTATTCTTCTACAGCCGCTTCCAATATGGTTTCCACCTGCTTTTGAATAAAACGATCTATTGTAAGAACAATCGTATCACCATCCTCTGGATCAATAATTGATTGCTCCGATGTTAGAATTTGTCCACCAGATGGATCGCTTAAAGTACTAATCATTCCTTCTTGTCCTCTTAACTGAGGATTGAATGTGCGCTCGATTCCATACTGCGCCTCTTGATTGGTATTCAAAAATCCAACAACTTGTGAAGCTACTGTTCCATCCGGATAAAAACGCCAATGCTCAGGAATCAGAGCAATAGAACGCAGTGGGTCATGGATATCTTGAGCAGCCTCGTAGCTTGGAGCATCTTTTCGTTTTGCTTGTGTTGCGCGCATAGAAGCCAGTTGTGCTTCTTTAATTCTTGATGTAACTGCAGGAGGAAGTCTGCGCATAATTGGTACGTACCTTAATGGTCTGCTTCTAAGAATCTTGCGCACATAATCTGGATCCATCTCTACAGTAAATGAAAGTGCACGAGCAATACTTGATAAATTAAGCTGTTTAATGTTTTCAGGATCTCCATAAATAAGCCTTTGATCTTCGATCACTTCTATACCCGGAATATTAAGTTTTTTGACATCGCGCATCTGCACTTTGGTAGCAGAATAAACGAGTGGTACAAATGTAACACGCTGCTCAGAGATCCTATCTTCTATAGAACGCGCAAATCGTCTTCTCACTTCTGTGATATCCATTAGTTCATCACTAATATCCGCGCGTCCAGATACTCGTAAACGCTGAGGCTCTAGTAGAACTCCAGTAGATGTTTCTTGAACACCAGAAAGAGGATTGAATGCTGGCTCGTAGTATTCAACTAACTCTCGTGGGCAACCGTTATCTCCTTTGCTACATATTGCATGAAAGTTTTCTGTAACTAATATGTCCGAAAGTGTTTCTGCTATCAGAGTCGCATCATCTGTAATTAGCGGATCTACATACACCATATCTAGTGTTGTGTTGGTCGCCAGAATACTTGTCTCGCTTGTTTTACTATTACGAGATAAAACCTCTCCACGCTTTGCAGGCAAAGTGACACCTCCAAAGTGCTGTGTTTGTGCAATTTCGTGATATTCATCTCCGCGAATTATTTGGAGTTCCAATAAACGTGCCACAATAATCAACAAACAAATGAGCAAAAACCCATGAATCAGGGCCATTCGCTGAGAAAGAGAACGCTTTCTTTGCGTTTCCGATGGTAAGCGATATGAACGGAGGGGCACGGGATGGAATAGTACCACATCTGTTATGCCTTACTTGCACACAGTTATACTTTTAACGTAATCCGTAACGCGTTGCGCGTTTCCTCGTTTAACGAGTAACGCGCAACGAGCAACGAAATCAAGCAGTTCCATTAAAAGCCATAATATGGTAAAATAGCCTGATGAGTGAAAATAAATGGGAACAGATGGACGGCACTTCACTTCTGAAGGAACTTGAGCTCTACAGCGTTGCAGAAGGGATATCTGATATTCACTTTTCTCCAGAAAAAGAATTCGTTCGTCTTGAGGTTCGCTTACATGGCGTTTTACAATCGCTGGGACAAATCTCAGTCAAAAATTACATTCAGCTTGTTCGGCGCGTAAAATTTTCTTCTAAGTTAAAACTCAACATCACTAATGTTCCTCAGGATGGACAGTACACATTCGAAGCCCCAGGTCGCACTGTTAACATTCGTGTTGCTTCTATCCCAACTAGGTTTGGCGAAACATTTACACTTCGTCTTTTAGATCCTCAGAAGGGGATTGTATCTTTAGAAACACTTGGATTCCCAAAGGAAATTCGCGATAGCCTTGCTGATCTAGTGCAGCTTCCTAATGGCCTCATTCTTGTAACAGGTCCTACAGGATCAGGAAAAACCACTACTCTGTACGCATTGCTGCAAACTATTATTGGAAAAGAAAGGAACATAATCACATTGGAAAATCCAATTGAGTATGAGCTAACTGGAATTGTTCAAAGCCAAGTAGACGAAGAGCATGATTACACATTCTCGAGCGGTTTAAGATCCATCCTACGTCACGACCCAGATGTAATTCTTGTAGGGGAGATACGTGATCTAGAAACCGCACAAACAGCAATCGATGCAGCTCTTACAGGACACTTAGTACTATCTACGCTGCATACAAACTCAGCTATAGAAGCCATTCCTAGGTTGCTCTCTATGGGAGTAAGCCCTTATACATTTGCACCATCTCTGCGCGCGATACTCGCACAAAGGCTTGTGCGCACGTTAAGTGATGAATGTAAGAAAGAGGGAGCAGATTGCGATCCTCTGGATCATAGTACTTATGATGGGCAGATAGCTCTTCCGGAGCTTTTGATAATTACACCAGATATAAGAGAGCAGATTCTGCTAAATGAAACAGCTATGACTTTAGAAGAACAGGCCAAAAAAGAGGGGTATAGGCTAATGCGTGAATGGGGTGAGAGTTATATAAAGGATGGAGTAACCTCGGCTTCTGAGGTTATGAGGGTAAGTGTTTAAACAACATTTAACAGTTAACTATTAACAATTAACAGGCGATAGTCGTTTTACAGTTATAAGAATTTATTTGAGACATTTGACATTTGGCATGTAACAATCGACTATTGCGACATGAGAAATAGGCGTATAGTAACTTTCCTTTGTTAGCTGTTAACTGTTAATTGTCAAATGTTAAACCGCCGCCATCGCCGTGGATCTTATGCATTAGCCCAAGCCTCTCCAGTCACATCAATGGTTGGAAGAATGGTCATACTGCTTCTTTTAGGCCTTTCGCTGTTCATTCTTGGTACAAAGGTTCTACGATTCTTTGGAGTTGGCAATGATGTACGTCAAAATTCAGTTTTACTATCTATAGAAGGACAAGGGACTGTGAGCGTTTCTATAGAAGGTAAAGAAATGAAACGTGCAGATAATGATCTAAAATTATATCCCGATGACAGAATAGAAACCTCAGGTAGAGCTTTTGCGGTTCTTTCTTATTTTGATGATACAAATGTGCGATTAGACGAAAGAAGCGAAGTCTTAATTACAGATAGCGCAAAAGGGGCAGAAGAATCTGTTCTCTCACTAGAACTGACTAAAGGTAATATTTGGATTGCCACTCCAACAATAACTACATTTTCTGGCAGCATTATCCGCCAAGTAGTAACACCAAATTTAAAGCTGATGCTACCTGCTAGAACAGAGGCAATTATATCTACAACATCTATTGTTGTGTTTTCTGCTGATGGACTTGGAGCAAGTGTGTGGCTAACAGGAAGAGATGAACCTATTTTGATAGGAGAAGGCCAACAACTTTCTGTTCCTGATCAAACAATTATCACTGGCGATCCTTACAGATACCGCAAACCATTGGATCCTTTGATTATGCGTCCAACATTCGTAGAAGAAAGCCGTGCATCTCATGCTAAGAGACAAATGACTTCAAATATAGAGCCAGTTGAACCAGCTATCCCCATTGATGAAATTTTGCTCGTTACAGAACCGCAAGATGGTGCACAGATTCAATCCAGTACTGTGCGCGTAGCAGGTTCCGTTGGGAAGAGTGTAAGTAGTGTTCGTATCAACGGATACATTGTTGCCGTAGACGAAGCTAAATCTACTTTTGCGCAAGACATGGCACTACCGGACAATGATGAAGTAGACATTGTGATAGAAGCACTAGCCTCAGATGGAACAGTAGAGGAAGAAGTGCGTCGTACAATTCGCCGAGATCGCAAACCTCCTGAACCTCCAGTAATTACATCTCCAGCATCTGATGGGCAAACATATCTGACCTCTGAAGAAACTCTAGAGATCAAAGGTAAAGCTTCTAAGGAAGTAGTTGGAATAGAGGTAAATGATTACAGACTACAACTCTTTAATCCTGGTGATGATTCATGGACATATCTAGCCAACGTAAAACTAGATAACTTCCAACCAGGAAAAAATATTTACAACGTAGTCGCAATAAATCGTGGTGGTTACAGAAGTGAGCCTGCAGTGCTTACAATTATCCTAGGAGAAGGAGAAGAGGGGGTAATAGCAGAGGGTGATGCAGAACCTTCTGATGACAAAGAGGAATCCACAGGATTGGAGAACATAACCACATCTGATGTTCTTCCTAACAATGTTCCACTACTCCCTGGATCACTTAAAGTGGTAGGTCCAACAGAAGGCACATTCCATGCAGCCACAGGAACAGAACTGCTAATCGAAGGTGTTGTATCCGATAATACAAATAGTGTTTGGGTAAACGACTACCGTTTGCAACTATATGAACCTGGAAGAGGATTCTGGAACTATATTGCAGATACAAAGCTATTCACTTTACGTCGTGGAACAAACATATATCACATTGTTGCTCGCGATAGCGAAGGCAAGATACTAGATGAGATGGAATATACCGTGCGTCTGGATCCACAGAGCCTATAAAGCAATTAGCCTATTAGCAGTTAGCTAATTAGCTAACATGCTAACTGCCAATTGAATCTTCATTAAATAAATAACAACTCCTACATGTCATCCTGAGTGCCACCGTGTCGCACTTCGATACGCACTGAACCACTCGCTACGCTCGTGCTCAGTGCACTCAGTGTGACACTGTGGTGTATCGAAGGATGACACCGAGTTATAAATCTATTCCAACTCTCTCCAATGCCTTTATAAGCAAGGGGGGAAGCGATGCCTCTGTACTTACTTTAATATTCAAATCAGGAGTAACAAAAGAGAGTTTCCAAGCATGCAAACAAAGTCCTTCTATCTCATATTCTTCTGTAACCTCTACACTAAGAGGGGATTTGTATTTAGGATCCCCAAGAATAGGGTGACCAATAGAACTTAAATGCACACGCACTTGATGAGTTCTTCCTGTATGCAAATCACATTCAATCAAAGCCGAATCCTCATTAGCTTTAATGGTTCTATAAGTTGTTTTTGCGTCACGGCTTTTACTGGTCTTAAAAATAGACATCATTGTACGTTGCATCAAATTTCTACCAATTGGAGCATCTATAGTTGCATTGGCAGGCTGAGGCGCTCCTGCAACAAGAGCTAGATACTTTTTGGATACAGTACGTTCTTCGAATTGTTTTTGTAATGCAGCATGTGCCTGAGTAGTTTTTGCAATCAACAAACATCCAGTTGTCTCTTTATCTAACCTATGCACCAAAACAGCATCCGGAGAAAATCGAATATCAAGTTCACCAAATATAAATGCAATACCATGCAATATAGTTTTTTCTCCCTTTTCCATAGAACTTGCAGGGTGCACTGCAAAGCCCGCTGGCTTATTGATAACCATGCAGGCTTCGTCTTCGTACAATATTTCTAAACCTAGATCTGTAGGTTCCAAACCACCATCCCTTTTGCCACTTTCACCAATATCTACAACAAAGATTTTATCTCCTTCTTTTAGTATAAATGCCACCTTGGTTATTACCTTTCCATTAACCTGAACATGTCCATCTTTTATGATTTTTTGCGCCTTTGCTCGGCTCAAGATGCCATTTTGCCCAGAAAGGAATAAATCTAATCGGCCTGTAGATGAAGATTCATATTCAGCCATACCTCCTCATTGTGCCTCTTTCGAATCATTTGTGCTATCCTTTGAGCCATGAATAATGATCTCCTAACTCGCGCAGTAGAAGAAGTAGTCCCTAAGGCTTTGGCAGAAAAGAAGCTGAAAGCCAAAAAACCTATCCGTATCTACTGGGGAATAGATCCCACAGGATCCAAGATCCATTTGGGACATTCTGTACCACTCAGAAAATTCAAAGCTTTTGCAGATGCTGGGCACGAAGTAATTTTCTTAATTGGTAGCTTCACAGCGATGATAGGGGACCCATCAGGACAAGATGCAATGCGAGAGCCTTTGACCAAGAAACAAGTAGAAAAAAACTTTAAATCCTACAAAAAGCAGGCGGCAAAGATTTTAGATTTCAAAAAGGTTAAGGTCGTATACAACCACAAGTGGCTAGAGAAACTTAAGTTTGATGAAATAGTAAAACTAGCCAGCAACTTTACTGTGCAGCAAATGATTCAGCGAGATATGTTCAAAGAACGCATCAAAAAAGAGAGCCCAATTGGCCTACACGAATTCCTGTATCCACTTATGGTCGGATACGATTCTGTAATACTAGATGTAGATTGCGAAATGGGAGGCAACGATCAGCTATTTAATATGCTATGTGGTAAAACACTTCAGAAAGCACTCGGAAAACGCGAGAAGTTCGTTCTAACTACCAAACTTTTAGAAGGAACAGACGGTCGCAAAATGAGTAAAACATACGGCAACTGTATTTACATAGATGATGAACCAAACGATATGTACGGCAAAGTAATGTCCGTTAATGATGACCTAATGGAGAAGTATTTTGAATGTTGTACCGATGTATCTTTGAATGAAGTTAAAAAGATTGTTAAAGGTGATCCGCGCACCGCTAAAGCACGCCTAGCTCTGGAGATTACTACTCTCTATCACGGAGAGAAGAAAGCCCAACAAGCGGCAGAAGCATTTGATAAAGTATTTAAAGGCAAAGAACTACCCGATGATATTCCTGAAGTAAAAGTGAAAAAAGGAACACCATTAATTGATGTGATTGTTGATAATAAGCTGGTTGCTTCCAAATCTGATGCTAGGAGAGTAATTGAACAAGGAGGAGTTAAATTGAACGACAAACCTGTTAAATCCATCGATGCAAAAGCAGAAGAGGGGATTTGTAAGGTAGGGAAGAGGAAGTTTTTGAGGATAATGATGTAGTAACAATTGTCATTGTGAGTAAGTTATTACTTGGTGTCACCCTTCGATACACCCCGCCGTGTCATGCTGAGTAGCCCTGAGTGAAGCGAAGGGCGTATCGAAGCGCGACCGGCGGGGCACTCAGGATGACAAGTTGTGCTTATTAAATATTTTCTTAGATAACCTTGGCAACTGATCATAATCCCTGTTAATTAACGCTTCTTTCTTCTTTCTACTCCACCGTTTGACACGCTTTTCCCATGCAATTGCATCATTAACATCATTGAATTGTGCAACATATAATAGCTCTACTGGCCTACGTGAGTATGTATAGGATTTAGAATCATGTCCTAAATTATGCTCTGTTAATCTTCGTTCATAATCATTAGTAATGCCTGTGTAATAGCTGTGATCTATACAACGTACGATGTAGACGTAGTAATCAAACATAGCGTCTGATTGTAAGTTCCTTTTCGTTGAATGCAAATCTATCCATTCTATATATCGTCTTAACTATTCACTCTCAAGTACCACTCTTTCATCATTAGTAAATATCGTAAACGTGTATGTGCACGGGCACTCTGGAGCGAATGCAATATTTACATCAAAATCAATAATGTTAGAAAGAAGAAGCACATGCCCTGCTTCGTCACGCAGGCCAACAAACTGCCGATCGTAATCTTCTTCCTCTATAAATATCGTATCAAAGCCACTTAGCTTGAGCGTATCTTCTCCTAAGTAATACTTCCAAAAATCTTCATCTGCAAACTCCATATCACTGTACTGCAGTGAGTTCTGAACACCTTCTTCATACGTACCAGTGACCTCACGCCCTTGAACTGTGGTAAGTTCTCCTTCCCATTCAAATGTACGTTCAGATTCTAAAGGCTGCGACCAAACAGCATGCGAATACAAAGGAATTATATAACTCGCCTGCAGAGGAGGGGATTCATTCTTAGGAGAACATCCACTTATAAGTAATGCGCCACAAATAAACATCAATCGTTTCATGAATTGATTGTACATTAAACAGCGAGGGAGGGCTTGAAGAAACGCAAATGCGTTTCTAGAAGCCGACCCTCGGAACTGTTCATTTATGCGTCTCATCTCCACATTGGACCTTCCGCACTGGAGATAGACTCGGGCACCCTAAGTGCCTAATTACAGAACATAACGCGTCCGTTACCCCAAGAAAGCCTTCTAGTTGCTCACGAGGCCGAGCAAAGCCTAGGTCCTGTTCCTAGTGCTCAGTCTGCTAAAGACAAAACAATGAATTCGCTTTTCGATTGGCGACTCCTTTTTACAAGAGGTTAGTTTGAAAGCAAAAAAACACTGTCACGTTTATGAACTTATAATAGAAATGAACAAGATAGCAAAAGTCTACTCAGCTTTACTTTACTGTCAAACCATTACACCACTTATACCCTGCACATCCTCGCAGTCACAGTGCACCCCAACTGCTGCAACGTATTTTGAAGCCTTGGATGATCAGACCTTTTGCGCATAGATGGCAAATACACATGTATATCGTGCTTTCTAGGATACAAACGCAACCACTCAAGTAGTACATCAACTTTTAATTCCTTCTCTTTGGACCAATCAATTGTCACTCTGGAAGGAGACTCAAGCCGAGGAATAATCATCTCTGTTTGCATATTTGCAGTGTACAGACGTACACCAAGATTTCAACTATAAGAACGTGCGAAAAGTTACACTGCATTGTGTAGTGTTGTTACAAAAAAATTATTTCGCTTAACAAAACCAAAAAGGGGATTCCTTATTTTTGTAAATTCTTTTCCATCTTTTCTAATTCATAATCTAGGAAGAGTGCAACAACTGTTCTAAGTACAATAATCGTTCCCAATTTACCCAGCTCGTCCCAAGACGGATTAACAATAGTTCCAATGATGTCTTTTCCAACAAGAAACTCAAGTCCAAGTGACAAATGTTTTGCAAACTCTATACGAATATGCGGTATATGTCCTACACGAGTAATAGCTGAATATAGGAAATGAAAAAATCCTTTTAGTGCTCCATAAATAATAATTGCTACTCCAATGTATCCAAGAGTTGATGCTATGGCATCACTCACAAACTCAAGGTTAATGATTAGGAGATTAATGATTTGTGTTGTTGTTTCCATATATGTTTGTATCAACTCTATTATAGCGTAAAACGGCCTTTTTCTCCAGTTATCCTACGCCGCGATAACACGCTAAACCTACGCAGGCGTTAACCTACGTAGGTATTTAGCAATCTTCTAAACCAATCCAGCTCCGTAGATAAGCGCCGCTCCTATAGCAATACCTACAACACCAATTACAGGACGCATGCCAGCATTAGACATGAGCTTCATGTTCCTGCTTAGAACACTTGGCTTCCAGCTAGCAAACAACCCTTTGATTACACATGCCCATGCTACCAAACGAATAAGCCCAGCGGGATCTGTTCCAATGGACCAATCACCAACGAGTACTAGCGCGCCTAGAATTGTTAAAACACATCCCATACTGCGCATAGCTATATCGTTGTTCGAGAACGTCTGCATCCAAGCAACGGCCTTAGATCCAGATACCAAAACAGGAATAAAAATAATTAGTTCGAGTACGCCGATGGTGTAAGCAAATGTGTGTAGTTCCATAACGCGGAATTATACTCGTATGTTGGTGACATTTGCCCTTGCGATTGATGGAAGATTGGGTGAAAAGATAAACTACTATGTCAGTCACCCTTCGATACACGCCGCCGTGTCATGCTGAGTAGCTCCGGCTTGCCGGAGCGTATCGAAGTGCGACCGGCGACGCACTCAGGATGACATTAGCTTATGCTAGTGTTTCACACTCCGTAGTACTAAAATCAGACTACTAATTCCCCCTCCTAGCTATGTTCTGGTTCTACGCTATCCCACCGGCCATTATTCTAATCCTCTCATTCATACGACAAATTAATCAGTACGAAAGGGGAGTTATACTCACAATGGGAAAGTTCCAAGGAACGTGGAATCCTGGATGGAAAATTATCGTGCCTATATTCCAGAGACTGATCAAAGTGGATATCCGTGTGAAGGCTGTAGATGTTCCAGATCAAGAGGCAATCACAAAAGATAACATCCCAATTAGAATTAATGCCGTTATTTATTACAAAGTACTGGATGCTAGGAAGGCAGTGATCGAAGTAGAGAACTTTTATCACGCGGTATCACAGCTTGCACAAACTACGATGCGCAATTCGGTTGGAGAAGTAACTTTAGATGAGCTGTTGCAGAATAAGAAGGAGATTTCTGAAGGCATCAAGACAACAGTAGATGCGGCATCAGATGCATGGGGGATTGATGTACAAGCTGTAGAACTCAAAGACATTGTGCTCCCTGATTCACTCAAGAGGACTATTGCTAAAGTTGCAGAAGCACAGCGCGAGAAGCAGGCAGTTATTATTAATTCCGAAGGCGAGGTAGCTGCTGCTGCTAATATGGCCAAAGCAGCAGAGACACTTAAAACTCAACCAGGCGCACTTCATTTGCGTACGCTCCAAAGCATTAATGACCTCAGTTCCGATCAATCCAATACAACAATTTGGATGGTGCCTATCGAGGCTCTTAAGGCAATGGAAGGGCTTGAAGGATTTGTGAAGAAGTAATATTAAAAAGCCCCCAGACCAGCTTGTGTCTGTGTAAGACAGACTGCTGGTTGGGGGCGGTGATCAATCTTCCAATCCTATGGGATTGGAACTTCTTGAGCAGGGCACCTACTCCTGCGCATCTTTTAGAGAACAGCTCTAGGCGAAACGAATCTCCATCATGTGTCTACCTTTCGGCCGAGCAGTTGGAATGGGATGGTACAAGCCACACTAAACTGTGTGTGCAACATAGCTAAATTAATAACTATACTGCGTTCACGCAAATTCAGCGCAGCTTACGAAAGATCACTACATTCACTCTAGACATCTATTTAACTTTCTCAAGATAAATATATACAAAATTAGCTAAAAGGCCCCCGCTGAATCCAGAATTGAATCTGGAGCGGGGGTTACTCGATCTTTTGAATCCTAATTGTGATCCTCGTTTCACGGGGTGACCCATGTAAACATGGTCGGTCCGATCCGGAGAATGCAACAATGGAAACATGAGCGCCATAGGAATGGTGCTTGAAAAAACGTCAACACACTCTAGAGGAGCCATCTCCTGTTCATAATTTTGTACCCCTTTCAGGGGTCGCAAAAGGTACATGATGTGGTTAAAGCTACTCTGATCTACACAAGAACAAAGCAGCTACGACTATTGCTTCCGTTCCTCGGGTGGTGGGTAAAAGATCGATTGCGCCCACTCTAACCATATATTCACCATTCTCAAGCGATTTATTCGTTATTTTTCATAATTCGCAACCTCCCGCGGAATTACTTCTAATACTGATACGCCCCGCTTTCTGGCATAGTCAGTAAAGTCGTGATCACAGCCAAAAATAACATGCAAAATATCAGCGATTGCTCCTTCTGCTATCTGTACCACATGCTCATCGCGCGCTGTAAGCATTAAGTAATCCCGCTTTTGTTTTGAATAATAACGCATACGTTCCGGATCTGATTGTATGAAAATATTATTGTCTTCCGCTGCATCCAATTCTAGTCCATTCAAGTGATGCAATATTAGAGCTGCACCCTGATGCCCAAGTGCAGAGACATTCATTCTCTTGGTTTTATCACCGTCATCCCAATATGTAATAGAGTGCACATGCGGCGTAGACAGCATTTTTAGATTATTCATATGTTGTTCTACTTCTGCATTAGCAACAGGGGCAGGCAAAGAGCCAGAACGCATGTAATTCAATCGTGTTTGCAATTGCGCACGTACCGCATCGCGTACCGACTCCATACGGTAATCAATTTCTTTTTCCAAGTATTGACTCGTGTACCCCTCTGTATGCAAACGTGTAAGACCAATAGTCGGATCACGCATAGCACGACTCAATGTACGCAATAGCTCTTTCTGGCATTGCTCAATTTGTTGCAGCACCTTTGGCTTAGAATCATGCATAAAATGAAGCTGCTCCCAGTGCACCAACCCTTTATCTACGCCATCTACTAAAGACAACTTGAGCTTTTTGATATCCGGGTAATGGATTAAAGAGGAGGCCATATTCTGCAACCTTGTATTAACTTCTGAGCCCCTTTGTCTTTGTCTACCGCACGGAAGCCTACCTCCTAAAATGGCGGGAGCGCATGTCTGCATGAATTCACGGCGGGTTGGCATAGCATAAAATTATACATGTGTATTGACATAAATATAAAGGCATTAAATAATGCTACCTTATGAAAACTTACTCTAAATCAGAAATCGCATCGAATGACCAGTGGCATCGTGTACAGGGACATAAAAAAGAAAGCGTAGCCTACTGTGGAGAAACATTCGATTACTATATTTTGCCCGCAGATAAGTGCCCTCCGGCTCTGCCAACTGCAGTTCAACGTGTAACAGGGGAGAGCCCAGAAGACGGAACTGTATTTGCCGTTAGTGAAAATGTGCGTGAAAATGTCCGACAATATCCTGTGCTTCATGAAATTATTGAATTCACAGAGATTGGCATTGATCAGCAAGGGCGCTGTGCACAAGCCTCATGCAAAGAGCTCGAGCTTTTAAACCGTGATACAACACTGACTCCAAAAGACGTTCAAGATTACATTGTGATGCGAAGAGACTTCTTCAGAGACCTCATTAAATTTGTAACAGGTAACGACGATTATACAGAAGACGACATCACAGAATTTCGTGCATCTCTGGCAGTGTTTGAGGGGGCGATATAAATTTACACATGTCACCAGAAGTTCCAGAACTTGGCAGCAGAGACCTAGATGAAGTGACGTTTGGTGTAGGAACAATAGAACTTCCAGATCCACAGGATGAACTTATTAAATTTATAGTTGGAAGGCACGATGCGCAATCACAAGTTCAGGGCAAAGATCACTATGCATTCTACGCAAAACCAGTTATGTGGCATGCAAATATAGCTGAGGCATTTGATTGTGAAATATCTGCTGTTATAGGTGGAGCAAGGTGTGCAATTACAAGAAATAGTCACTTGTATTTTAGTGATTATTCAGATGCTTTAGGAGCGATTCCTCCTATTGTGATACAACGTTTTTTCCCATCAATAAGAGAACATCTGTCACAAATCGTAAACCTAGAAAGTGTAAAAATTGCTTTAGATCCAATAGATCTTAAATATACACACCCAATATGGATGACCTTCACACAAGTTGTGGAGGATCTGAAGCAAATGCTGGGTGAAAGCTCGAGGGAATATAGACATGCTGTAAGGCAATTTGAAACTTGGCAGGAGGAGATGCGTAAAGAGAAGTAGGGGAATGTATTACATTGTATGTGTTTTGTAGTACATTGTATTACAGACCGCCACCCACCGAGATGAGTACCTAAATAAATAAACCAGAGCAGGTCTTCGACCTGCGGTTAAAACCATGTTAGGATCACAAACTTTATGACACAACGTCACCCCACCCAGAACGAAGACATAATGCTGGTTACAACCAACACGTTCAATGGAGAACCATATTTTGCAAAAAATGCATACGCCCATGAAGCCGTGGAACATATTTACCGCACACAACAACGTATGCCGTTTTTCTTGTATGGATTTGTTATTATGCCCGATCACTGCCATTTTGTTTTACGTGTTCCAGAATCTGGTTCAATTTCTAAAATAATGAGAACATACAAAATGGGATTAAATTTCCAAATTGGCATTTCACCATTATGGCAGCCGCGATTTCACAATCGCATCGTGGATGATATAGGTGGCGCAATACAGTATGTGCATAACAATCCCGTCAAAGCTGAACTGTGCGATGCAGCAAACGAATATCAATGGTCATCAGCTTGTGGCAAATGGGATGTGACGGAATTTGATGGGTGGTGATTCTTTTTTATTCTGGACCTCCGCAGGTAGTTTTTTGTATGACCCTCGCGCGTCGTTGTAGTGGGGACCTCCGCAGGTCGAAGACCTGCTCTGGTTTATGTCGAAAATCTGCTATGGTTTATGAATTACAACGCAAACCAGAGCGCGTCGCCTGTCCTGCTTGCCGTACAAAGCAAAAAGCGCGACGGCTGGAGCTTAGTCGAAGGGTGACGGACATGCCATGGTTCGATGCTTCGTCGTGCTCAGCACAGGCTCAGCTCACCATAACATTGTTCTACTTCCCATGAAACTTCTTCCTCCTACGTCAGCCAAGGCTGACTTCGGCGGACAGGTATGAACTTCTTTTAATTGGGGATTCGTAACCCCACTTCGCTACGCTACGCGGGGTAACAAACCTGCGCAGATTTACTTGCCGTGGAATTTTTTGTGGACTTCCTTGAGTTGGGGGTTTGTTACATGCGTATAGATCTGAGTGGTACTTAAGTCCTTATGCCCCAACATCTCCTGTACAGAGCGCAAATCAGCCCCATTACGCAGTAAATCGGTAGCAAAGGAGTGACGGAGGGTGTGCGGAGAGGGATTACTCATAATCCCAGCTATCAGAGCGTACTTTTTAACAACGTTATAAATAGAAATACGCGACAACCTAAACTCTTCTCCGGGTGGCATTGCATTACGCGCTTTATCGAAGTTACGAATAAAGAGGGGACTTAGGTTATCCATTCTGCAGTTTTCGTATAGCTCTAGCATCTCTTTAGCTTTGTCGGAGACAAATACCACTCTTACCTTCCCACGCTTACCACGTACCGAAATCTCTCGCGTAGTAAAATTTAGGTTGTTACGGTTAAGGCCACGTAGCTCTTCTAGTCTAAGACCTGTAGAGAAGAAGAGATGTAGTATGGCACTGTCACGTTTACCGATCTTTGTATCCAAATCTGGTGCACTAAGGAGCCTTTCAAGCTCTTCTGCAAATAGTACTTTGACCTTTCTTTGGTCTTCTTTAAAGCGAGACACGCGATCTGGGGGATATACATCCATTTCTTCCTCTTGAATGAGATATCTAAGGAATGCACGCAATATCGTGAGATGGTGATTTTTGGTTCTAATCGCCAATTCTTTGCCTAATTTGGTCCTAAATGAATGCAAAGCAGACTTATATACCCGAACAGAGCCCTTATCTATGAGCAGGGGATCTGTAATGCCGGAAAGTTCAATTAACATATTTAGCGACAATCTATATGTAGCGATTGTAAGTGGTGATTTGTTTTCTTCTGCCTTTAAGAACACGAGGTAACGATCGATTGCTTGCGCAAGATTTGTATCAACTGTTGTTTTATTGCTTGGGGGAGTCATACAAGGCAGGGAAGGGACTTTTCCACATAACTTCCTACTTAACATAATGCATTTTATGTTAACAATCAATTGACATAAAACCGTGTGCAGTAGGAATACGCGTACAGCGTATCAAATACACATTAAGATTTAAATGCGTACAAATGGATACAACTATAAAAAATATTATGTGGAGTAGTACCTGCTTCAATTTCTATTTAGATAAGTCCCCCTTTAGAGAAATCAGAAAATAACCTCTCTTAAAAAAAGCCTCTCGGGTATGAATACCTTCCAAAAGAATTAAAATCGCTTAGAACGCGAATTCTTGATTCTCCCAATAATTCCTAAGAGAATCGCCATTTAAAGCATAAAAGATGATTCCAACGGCCTCACGCAGCACACTTTTTGTCTCACTGAGTGGTGACACACTCTTTCTGGCTGGTGCGGATTCCAAGTCCCCCCAATTTTGCTGGTTTGCGAGCTGCAAAATTCGCGCTAAGTGGTAGCGATCAGAAATCGCTATTACAGCTGTGCGATCGTCCACCCCACTTCGCTCCGCTCTGCGGAGCTTCGCGGGGCCCGCCCCACTTCGTCCATCAGAATCCGCGGGACTGGCCTCACTTCGCTCATCAAGCTCCACATAAGACGCCCCGCTTCCTATTTCGGACTCCGCATAGCTAGCCCCACAATGTTCATCAGCTATTGATTTAGAAAATTCTAAATTTTCCCAAGTTGATGTTGATTCTTCTTCTAAATAAATATCATCGGGATCGACCCCATTTAACATTGCAACTTTGCGCATTACAGCAGCCTCACTCTCCTGCCACTCACTCCCCTTTCCGCCCGAGAATATTAGTGTTTTAATATACTTTGCATTATAAAGTTCTGCAGCTTTCTCTACTCTACGTGTAAGAGCTCTACTTGGAGTACTCCCCTTCCCCACAGCTGCTCCAAACACCAATCCGCACTCCACTGGATACTCTGGGTGTGTACCATCAAATTGCGTTACAATTCGCAGCAATACGGCACAGAATACAAACAAACCACACAAAACAGCAATCGAAAAAAATCGCATCAGTAAGCGAAAATGTGAGGCATTAGGAAGCATAAAGTGTACAAGGGATTTTAGTGGTTTTTTTGGAGTATTTCAATGCTCAAGTAAGGGCATGTCACCCTTCGATACACGCCGCCGTGTCATGCTGAGTAGGCCTGAGTGAAGCGAAGGGCGTATCGAAGCACGTCCGGCGGCGCACTCAGGATGACAATGCTCACTTATTGTTAACTGTTAATTGTTAATCCCCCCCCCATCGGAGTAATAGAAATCTGATAAGCTCTAAGATTTATTGAAGATAATGAATTTGACATAAAAACTTAAATATCCTAAGGTAAACTCTTACTTTTACCCGTATATATATGGCTAAAACAGCAGATACACCCGAAATACAACCGACAACAGAGCCTTCTACGGAAATATTAGCATTGATAAAAGAACGAGGTCAGGATCTCCTCCCCGAAGATCTACAAAGAGAAACTGCACTATGTATGACTGCAGTAATAAATTTTAATACAGTAAAAGATTTTGTACCGCTTGAAACAAAAGCAGACGGATGGATTGCACATACAATCACTATTTTAACCGAGAATTCTGATTACGAAGGTGACCTTATAGAATTAGTCTCGGCCCAACTGAGAACAAATGCAAATGAGCTCTGCAGAACTCCATTTTAAACAAAGTTAATCCCCCATCGGGGTAATAGAAATCTGTGACGGATTATCCGGCAACATGTTTGCCCAAGGTGGCCAAAGTCTTATTTCGGCATTATCAACTTCTGGTAAATTTTTAACGATTCGTTCTGCTTCGTCTTTAGTTGTACCTGACACAATTTCTCGTATATTCATTGCAAAATGTGCACCAAATGGAGTTAATGGATCTAGTACATATTGTTCTCTACCAGTTAAATCTACTGTAAGCTTTATCCAAGAAAGATCGTCAGCATAATCAATAACGTGATGCACAAGCCTATCAACAGTAATTGATTCCTCTATAAGTCTTCTGCCATCTCCTACGTGATTTATTAGCTCCTCGTATAACATATCCATTGCGGCATGTTTGTTGTATGCATATGCGGTATAAGAAATAGTTCCAGATACAGGCACCGAAGTAATGGGCTCACCTATAAATTGCGTAGGTAGTACAAATCCAGAAAATGTGGCACTTGTGAATTCATCATAGTACAAACGCTCCATCTGTTGATTTTTGTTTGTTGAATTAAAAAGTAATAACTCCTCATCCAACATCTGATTGGCAGTTGTCATCAAATCTTGTTTAAGTTGTTTTTCTGCTAAATTAATATCTTTTTCTTTTAATACAGTTGTATGCGCTGTTGTACCTCCTTGTGCTGATACGCGATTCTCACCATATATTTCTTTTCTCTCATTTTCATCTAGCCCTGGGAATTCCCACTTAAGTCCTGCAGGTACATTTCCACGTTCTCCAATTATTTCTCCATAAAGATCAATATCATCTGCGGTTGCTTTAACTGTTACTTCTTCCCCTGCAAATACAATTACTTGTTCTGCTAATCTAAAAACCATACCAGCTTGATTTGCAAGCCTTGATCCTTTGCGCAATTGATATTCCTCATTTGATTTGTTAACTATCGTCATTGCCACATTCGCACTCTGACCAATAAAGTCTTTGCTGATTTGATCGAATGTTAGCGTGCGCTCTACTGTAACTGTAAGAGGTACTAAATCTAGTGTGCGCACACGCGGCGATGCCTCTAGTGTTGCTCCAGATTGCACTAGAAATATATTTACTGTTTGACTAATAGCATCTCCTCTTGGAGATACAAGAACATCTGCAGAAGGTAGTAATTTAAATACAACAAAGAAGAATAAAAAACCACTCACAAAAATCAAAATCCAAATACGCAGTTTAGGCAATGACAAAAGTCCCATAGACTGCAAACTTGAGCGTAACTGCTGCTTCCACACATGTGGAGAAAGCGCTCTAAGTGCCTCATCTGTACCTGGATGACCCTCTAGTTCATTACGAACATCACTTATTTTATCAAGAACATCTATACCCTGAGCATGCGCTTGGAGCTGGAATGATCGCTTAAAAGTTGCAATTTGAATACGATCAGTTTGATCAGCACACACATGGAAAAAAGCTTGTTTAGCCTTCTCATCGATTGGAGGAAGCATCTGTTCCGCCGAAGGCAATATCACCAGAACGTCTCCGTCTGTATCTTGAATGCGTCGCGCAAACGCGCTCCACGATTCGCCTTCGTTAGGAATGGCTACGGTTAGCATGGGCGAAATGGAGTATATCTTAAATAAATAATGGTTGGATAGCTGGATGGTTGGATGGCTACTAAAGTGGCAACAGGTCTGATAGTCGCCTGCGAACCATCCAACCATATAGCCATTCAGCTATAAAAAACTCTTCGCTATTTTCGTAACACTTCTAACGCTGGCAACTCTCCACCAGAAATAAATTCGAGCATCGCTCCCCCACCTGTACTCGCAAAAGTATAAGCATCTAAAGAATACTCCGAATTGCGTGTGTGAAAATCGATGGTATCCCCTCCTCCGATATAAGACTTTGCTCCATTGCTTGTAGCTTCTGCAATTGCACGAGCAATAGCTTTTGTCCCGTTTGAGAATTGATCTATCTCGTACACACCAACTGGTCCATTCCACACAATCATTTTAGATGCCTTAATTATTTCTGCATAAGATGCTGCAGTCTTTGCTCCTATATCAAAAATACATCTATCTTTTCCAATCTGATCAACAGATACATCTTCTGCATCTGAATCTTCAGAAAGCTCACTCGCTACTACTATGTGCGAAGGAAGATGAACCGTTGCATTTTCTGCAGCTTTGCTAGCCGCAAGAATTTCTTTTGCTTTTGATACTTGGTCTGTCTGACACTTTGATTTTGCAATATCTTTTTCGTCTGCAAGTAAAAAAGTATTTGCAATGCATCCTCCTACTAGAATGTTTTCACCTCTATCCAAAAATGCCTCGGCTACCGGAACTTTGGTTTCCATTTTTGCTCCACTAATTATCAATGTAAGTGGGTGCAGAGCATTGTCTCTAACCTCCGATAAATTCTCTACTTCCTTCTGAAGTTGCAAACCCATATATGATGGAAGATGCTCAGTAACTCCTACCACACTCGCATGTGCACGGTGGCAGTTTGGGAAAGCGTCGTTCACATAAAGATCTGCAAGTTGAGCTAGCTCTTTGGCAAACTCTGGATCGTTTTTCTTTTCTCTTGTATCGTAACGCAAATTTTCCAGTAGCAATACCTCACCAGATTTAAGTGATTTAGATGCTTCTTGTGCTCTTGGCCCTGAGCATTCATCTACAAATTTAACTTCTACTCCCAATAATTTTCCGATAATTGGAGCAAGTGGTTTTTGGCTTAGTTCGGGCACACGCTCCCCTTTTGGACGCCCTTGGTGGGCCATAATAATAAGTGATGCTCCTTTATCTAAAATATATTTCATTGTAGGAACAATAGATTCAATACGAGAAGTATCTACCACCTCGCCGTCTTTCATTGGTACATCAAAGCCCGCACGAAGTAGTACACGTTTACCAGATATTTCTGCTTCTGTAAGTAATGAGTAGTTTGTCATGACTTAAGTTTACCATCGCTATTGCCACTCTGTGAATTGAGTTATTGTGATGTTAAATAATCGCTTGATTTAGATGATTTTTTGTACAGATAACTTGACTTCAGAGTTAAATAAGAGGAAAATTCTCGAGATCTCAGCCGAATCACTAGGATCATAATGACTCAGTCATTCAGCTAACTCATTTTCGACTGGGGTCGGGCTCGGCTCGGACAACAACTTTCTAGTTGTCCGGGCCACCTTTTTTAACGTTAAAGAAAGGGGCGCGGACCCCAAGGGTAAGGATTGCCGTAGTCCCCGACTAGAATTTGGCAATATAGGATCCGCGTCCCAAGATCCCTGCAAGACGTCGCGCAACTAAATTGCAGGGTGGCCTAGTTTTGCTGTAGCTCGCTTCAAAACTAGGTCGGGGTTAGTCAAGATGGGGACTAATTTAATTCTGCACTAGTAAACAATTTCGTCAATAGCTTAACTTTAAAAAAAGGAGCGCGGATCCCTTTTAAGCTCATTGCCCTCCCACGGGAGAACTGAGTCTCGAATAGCATGGGAATGCCATGAAAAGGAATCCGCGCAGAACTCAACCGAACACGTGGCTACTGGTTGAGTTATATATTTATTTTCATCCTAGCTAGGCCAAAGTCAACGAAAATGATTCTATTTCTATGTACCCCTTCATAACGCCATTCTTGTTTATAACCACTTCTACTCTCCCTTGCTCTAAGGCTTCTTTTTCCACTTCATCCAATAGTGGAATAATTGCCTCCTGCAAATCTGCTCCAACTATGTACGCACGCCTATCAAAATGAAACATCTCGCTCAAGCGTGCTGGTAGCTGATCCACATTTGTTGGATATTTATCCATAAAGGCATCCATTCCTTCTTTTTCAAAAAATTTATTCCACTTTGACTGCAATTTGCCAGCATCAGGAATCTTTCCAATAATTCCATATAGTTCACGCGTTGTGGATAATCTGGGACGGGTCATGAATAGAATATTAGAATATTGGATTAATAGAATATTAGTATAGTGAGATATTGGAATATTGTTCTGATATGATACTACAAAATGGCTCTTGTATTGTTTCCTATATTGGCCTTTGTATTCTGCTTCCTGCTGCACCTGATTGCCATCAAATTATTTCCAAAATGGAACCTGCTTGATTTTCCTGAACGTTATGGATTAACTCGAGCGCGCATCCCCTACCCCACAGGAATTCTAGCTATCATAATTTTTATTGTTTTCTTTTTAGTAATCGAACAAACATCAAAACAATCATTAGGTGTTATAGGTGCAATCGGTATTCTGGGAATTTATAGCTTTATGGACGATCGCACTCCTCTGCCCTCGTGGATGCGTTTAACAATTCAAATCATTATCGCATTTATAATCTTTGCAACTGGCTCTCGCATTTACACAATTACAAATCCACTCGGCGGAATTCTTAAACTGGATACGCTTGATATTATGACCTCGGGATTTGGTCCACTACCCTTCTGGAGCGGAATATTCACAATTATGTGGCTAGGTCTTACTATTAATGCATTAAATTGGTTTGATGGAATATCAGGGCAAGTAAGCACACTCTCTACAATTGGCTTTGTTACTATTGGTTTTCTTGCTTTAAGTGAACGAGTTAATCAACCAGAACTTGCTCTCGTAGCATTTGTTTTAGCAGGCATCGCATTCGCATGCTTACTCTTTGATTTACCGCCTCCACGCGTTTTAATGGGCGACACAGGCGCTATGTTCTTTGGTTTGATGCTTGGAGTACTCACGCTATATGCCGGCGGAAAAGTAGCTACTGCATTCCTAGTCTTAGGTGTTCCGCTAATAGATTCTGGGCTTGTAATTATGCAGCGAATACTAAAAGGTAAATCACCACTTAAAGGAACAATAAAAGGAGAGCATCTGCATCACAGGCTACAAGAAAAAGGATGGAGTGACCGCCAAATAATCTTGTTAACTGCGGTACTTGGATCTTTGTTTGGAATAACCGCACTATTTCTATCCACTCAAGAGAAGTTTGTGGCAGCTGTTGTGTTGCTTGCGATTATGATTGGGCTGAGGACATATGCAATAAAGAAATGATGGCTGGATGGCTACATGGTTGGATGGTTCGCAGGCGATTATCAGGCTTGTTGCCACTTTAGAGCCATCCAACCATTTAACCATTCAACTATCCACTCATCCAATATACATCACCACTCACGCATCCCTCATTCTGCTTCTTCATATGCCATCGGTCCACTAATTACACCATATGGCTGCGCCTGAATAACTACTGTGCGCCTTCCGCGTGGAAGCATCTGAACTTCGGCTTCTCCTTCTTTAAAATCTGAAGGAGATAATACAGATGGATTAAATTCTGCTTCTCCGTATGCAGTACGCAAATGAATATCCATACTAGGCGATTTATTTGTAACTGTATTTCCATTGTCATCTATTACAGAGACTCTAACTGTTTCCCAATCCCTTCCAGAGAAGTTTCCATCATGATATATAGAAACAGATGTTATCTCTCCACTCTTTGGAGTCTTGGTTACTACTTCTACTAAAGGAGAAGTACTTGCAACTGCTTCTTCGCTAACGATAACTTTCTCCTCTTCCTCTTTCGCAGGCTCTGTATCTACAGGATCTGCCTGTGAAACTTCTGCAACTTGTTCTACTTCCAGCCTTGCCAGCCTCATTTGTGCACGCTCATCACGACGCGCAAGCATTTGTGCAACACGACCTGATCTACGTGAAGCAACGGCTTCTAAAAGCTTAACAACATTGGATTTAACAGTTTCTACAATTGTTGGCTTCTCTTCTTTCTTCTCTGATTCTGCTACTAGAATCTGATCTTCTACCACTGGTGAATAGCTTGCCTGTGCATATACCATAGAATTTACTGTATAAAGATACCCACGAGACTTAAAGAGTCCTGCATTAACAGCGGATTCAATAGTGAGTCCTTCTTGCCTAGCTTCTTCTCCTGTAAACGGCCAGTAGGGATGCCATGGAGCTTCTTCACGATCAATTTGGAAGTGAAGGTGAGGACCAGATGCGTATCCTGTTTGTCCACTATCACCAATATGTTCGCCTTTGTGAACAATAGTATCTTCTGTTACGTACATTGCACTCAAGTGAGCATAAACCGAGAATAATGTAGTTGTCTTACTAGGATTATTTGGATCTGGAACATTAGGATGACGAACAACTATTGTCTTACCAAATCCAGCATCTTCGTACACTCGTGTGGTAATTCCATTTGCCATCGCAATTACTGGTGTCCCCTCTGGTACACGAATATCTATACCTGGATGACTTCCATCCCCTTCTGCACCTGTTTTGTATGATCCCAAGAAACCAACCGAATACACATCGTTACCATGACCATGAAGTGCATCTACCTCTTTTTGCTGAGATGATTTATAACGAGGAAGGCTGACTAAAACTTCTTCGGGCACTTGCCTATACGTATGGTTATCTACACTTCCTCCGTATGCACTCCACTTTTCATAGTCTGGAACTTTTTCTATAGGAGAAACTGTGCCAGTATATACAATCAAGCTATCATCAAACTCTCCAAGAACTGATGCCCAAAATGCATACAACCCATGCTGCCCCACCATATTCCCCAACACGAAGGCAATAAGAGAAAAAGTGGCAATCCAAAACGACCACTGCTCTTTAAGATAGTGAAATGCATGAGGCTCCCGCTTGCTATGGAGCGGATTAATACTAAATCCAAATTGTTTGCGAGATCTAAGTTGCATGTTTGTTATGTTTATTTCACGTATTATAATATCACATTTTGATCATGGAGTCAATATTTGATAATACCACTTTACGGCTTCCTGATGCCAAAAACACCAAATTTGCAGGTGAATCATTGGCTAAAACACTCTACACAACACCTGTAACCTTATTTCTTACAGGAGATCTTGGAGTAGGGAAAACAACTTTTTTGCAAGGATTTGCCAAAGAGCTTGGCATCTCAGAGCATCTTACAAGCCCCACATATGCACTTGAACAACGCTATAAAACCAATAGCCACGGAGAGTTGCTGCATATGGATCTTTTTAGATTATCTAAGGCTCAAGCTGAAGAAGTAGTCGCCACATCTGATGACCATGAAGGCATTAGATGCATAGAGTGGAGCGACAGACTTGCACAATCTACACAGTCAGACTCCATCTTAATAAATATATCCGAGGAAGAAGATGATAATCACACACGAATCTTGAACATAACATTCAATGACATTCCCCTGCCCTCCTCTGAAGAGGTAAATCAATGGAGAGAAGAAGCAATGCTTCAGCCTCATATTATTGAACACTGCGAAGTAGTTGCCAATTTTGCTGTACGCTGCGCAGAGCATTTGAAGAATAATGGCATAATTGTGCGTTCACTTGCTCTCAAGAGAGCGGGGCAATTACATGATTTATTAAGATTCTTTGATTTTCATATTGGAACAAATGCTACTTACGCAGTAGCTTCTAATGAAGCGCAAGAAACATGGGAAAAATTAAAACAGAAATATCCTAATGTCGGACATGAAGAAGGATGTTCACTTTTCCTACAAGAACAGGGATATTCAAAGCTTGCAGAAATCATCACACCACACGGGTTTAAAACACCTAATCCTCCTGATATGACTATTGAGCAAAAGCTACTCTTTTACGCAGATAAACGAGTAAAACTGACTGAGGTTGTTCCTTTGGAAGAACGATTCGAGGACTTTAAGGAGCGTTACGCAGATGGCAAAGAAACCGAATTCTTTACAAAATGGTTTGGTGAGACAAGGGCTATTGAAGAAGAGCTGTTTGGTAATAACACAGTGGCGTAATAGCAAATATCTTCATTAGAAATGAAGAACCACTCTTAATTAGCTACTACAACAACTATTATTTCTTGATATCCCCGCGATTAAGACTACTTAAAATTAATCTCATTGCATGTGACTGGCTTCTACGAATACCCGCATTTTTTGCCTTAACGGGACAGTCTTCAGGCTTATTGCCAAACCATACCTTGCTTATATCGGTGACAGGTTCTTTACTGGTAGATTTTTCCATGCCCAAAGATTAGAACACTACAAATCTAATCGCAAGCCTTACTAAGTTACTATAACTAAATCGTCCAAGGAATCATTTCTTCGATCAGGATATTTTGAATCTCTGGATATGTTACGTGCAGAATTGGTGCTGCAAACGCAAGCAAGAAGAGTGTGAATGCAATAGACCAGAAACACACACGATCAACAGTGCTCCAATGCTGGCGCAAGTGTGGATGTGCATGATCCATGTAATGACGAACGTGTGCAATCACCTTGAGGAAGTTATGCAGAATCTTCATCTTTGGAATAAGCGTTCCGAACATTCTTACAATAGTTAGCTCAGCTCTCATCAATCCACTAATTCCTGGGAAAGCAATTGAATGATGCAAATACACAGAGAATACCAAACCAATCAAAAGAAGAGTTACATCAAGCAAACTCTCTCGCACAATCCCCTCTACCGTCATCCTCCAGCCATATCCGTGATATTCTCTATACTTAACATAGTCCAAAGTCATATGAGCCAATATCAAAAGTCCAAATGCTCCCAAGCTAAACATTGAAGCTGCAAGTAGAGTTAGTACCAAATATCCAGCATGAAATGCAGGTAGATCATCATGCTGATGCGCAAAGTGCCTAAGCGGCTGTGGAATGAGGTTCATGTTTGTTCGAATAGTATTATATACTATATTGCAATAATTATCAATAATGTCTATTATTCTAAATTCTCCTTCTAATAGACTAATTCTTCGCTTTTAATACCTCTTTTGTCTGTTTCAGTCGCTCCTGTATCTCTGCCTCGAACCCGCGCTCACTTGGTTCATAAAAATCCTGCGATTGCATGCCCATTGGGAAATAATCCCCTTTCACCACTCCACGCTTATCATCATGTGGATACTGGTAACCTACGGAATATCCTTGTTCCTTCATCCCCTTAATCGGTGCATTACGTAAATGGTATGGCACTTCTAGTAATGGAGCAGAGTGCAGTGCGGATTTGACCGCACCCATTGCACGCTTGATAGCATTGCTCTTAGGCGCCTGACTTAAGTACACACATGCATGTGCCAAGAAATACTCCCCTTCCGGTAACCCGACGAATTCAAACGCCTGCCAGGCAGACATTACTACTTGCAACGCACGCGGATCGGCATTGCCAATATCTTCACTGGCAAATATTGCCATCCTGCGGAACAAGAACCGCGGCTCCTCGCCGGCGTTAATCATCTTAAAGAGCCACACCAGTGCTGCATCACAATCGCTGCCACGCATCGTTTTAATAAAAGCGGAGATCGTGTTGTAGTGATCTTCCCCCGTTTTGTCGTATCGCTTGGCATTCTTGGCAAACAAGGCATCTACTTGCGCCACCGTCATCTTCTTCCCAACTGTGAGCACAGCCAACTCTAACGCATTTAAGGCAATACGTGCATCACCTCCGGCAACCGTCGCAATGCGCTTTAGTGCTTCGTCTTCAATTGTGATCTTACCGTTGTACCCTTCGGATGATTCCAGTGCACGCCGCAGAATCATAAGCAGATGTTCCATGCTAAGTGGCTGCAACAGATACACACTGGAGCGCGACACCAGCGCTGAATTTACCTCAAAATAAGGATTCTCTGTTGTAGCACCGATCAGAATGACCGCACCACTCTCCACATAAGGTAAAAGCGCATCTTGCTGTGCTTTGTTAAAACGATGAATCTCATCGATGAATAAAACTGTTCGCTGTCGCAACGCAGTTTTTAGCCGCTCAGATTCGCTGCACACTTCTTTAAGATCTTTCACTCCACTTGTGACGGCATTGAGCTGTACAAAATGCGCCTGCGTTGTTTCTGCAATAATCCGTGCCAATGTGGTTTTCCCCGTTCCGGGAGGACCTGCAAAAATCACCGACGAGAGCGTATCGGCCTCGATGGAAGCGCGCAGCGGCGTCCCCTTCCCGACAATTTCCTCCTGCCCCACAAAATCGGCTAAAGCAGTGGGGCGCATGCGATAAGCCAGTGGTGCTTGTGTATCGACCATGGAGAGGATGATCGTACCAGACATAGCGCTGAAGAGCTAAAAATGCTAGAATAGGAACGTATGGCTGATGATTTCCACACCACCATGGCAAAACACCAAGATACAATGACAGAAGACGAGCAGAAGAAAGCTGGGCAAGCCATTGCTGGAGATATGGATAATAAGCACAAAGATTTTATGGCTACGGTTCTTAAGATGATTGATTCAAAAGAAATCGATCCACTTAATGCAGAATCCTTTTTGAACCAAGATGTATATAAAGGACTGGATGAAGAATGGAAAGATAAAACCGATCTGGCTCTTCTTAATATTGCTAATTTGATTCGAAGTATTGATGAAGTTCGTAAACACGACGCTTCACCAAATGAATCTCCACAGCTACAAACAATGATTGAACATCTGTGGCAAATGAAACAGCGAATCGAAGAACATTACGATGTATTCAAGTTCTAATCCCCTTTTTTGTTATGCAAACAAACAAACAAACACCAGAAATTCCAAATAATGAACGATCGGAAGAATTGGTACTAGAAATAAGTGATGCCAAAGATGCTGTTGAACTCGTTACACGAAAGCGCTTAGAGGATCTGCGAAAAGCGTTAGAAATTAATAGTCAATAGTGAATAGTTAATAGTGCAGATGTAATGCAAAATAATTAACATTCGACCATTTTTCACTACTTGTGCTGAGCACTGCCGAAGTATTCACTTTTAACTTTTAACTCAATAAAGATGACTCTACCCATGTTATACGCTCATCCCTTCTCCACCACGTCATCTGCCTGCGTGCATATTGTCGTGTTTTGGCAGCAATTACTTCTTCCAAAGCCTCTTCTATAATTGGCTGACCTGATTGAATTGCTTCCATAATTTCACGATACCCACAGCTTTTAAATCCTGGATCTTCTGGTCTATATCCTAGATCCAACAAATCACGCACCTCATCTACCCATCCTGATTTAAACATTTCTTTTGTACGTTGATTTATTCGATCACATAGCTCACTGCGTTCAAGCTCTAACCCAAAGATCAGTTTGTCAGTTGAATCTTTGGAAAATATTTCCGATTGCCCAACTGCTTGAGTTTTACTTTGAGAAGTAATCTCACAAATTTCTATAGCACGCACAAGTCTTGGCTTGTTGTTTTGATGGATACGCTCAGCTTCTTCCGGATCTATCTCCTGCAAACGTTTATAAAGAGTATCACCTGCATCTTTATCGTACTCATCTTCAAGACTTTTACGAACTTCGGGTGTTGAAGATGGCCCCATAGTCAATTCATCCGTAATCACACTGACGTAAAGCATCGATCCTCCAACTAAAAATGGAACATTACCTCGCTCGTGGATCTCTTTAATTATTCTAGTCGCCTCTTCCTTGTACCAACCTACACTCACGTCTTCTTTTGGATCAAGAACATCAATTAAATGATGAGGCACTCCTTGCATTTCTTCTTCTGTAATTTTTGCAGTTCCAATGTTGAGATATTTATAAAGCTGACGTGAATCTGCATTCACAATCTCCACCTCACTCCCCTGTTCTCCCAATTGCCTTGCAAGACTAATCGACATAGAAGTCTTTCCGCTCGCAGTGGGACCAAGAATTACGACCAATGGATGCTCCACTTCTTTTAAAAATTGATCAACCTGAGTGCCTATATCAATATCCGCAACTGACATAGAAATACTTTACAGGAGAACGAATCCGCTGCCACAGTTTGATGTCTAGTATTTATAACAAACAATCTACACACCATAATCGCTATCCTCTGCATACTGCCGCAGAGACCTAAAAAACGCTATTATAGATACGAAAATTCCCTTCAAAACAATGCACTCCAATCTTCAATCTATATCTAAGAATCTTTCTCGCGGTGCTCTGCATCCACAGAACGTACTTATTCCAACTGTGATCGAAAAGACACAAATGGGTGAGCGCGCATACGACATATACTCTCGTCTGTTAGAAGAGCGAATTATTTTTCTTGGCACTCAAATCAATGATGACATTGCCAACTCCATAATCGCCCAGCTTCTATTTTTGGAGAAAGAAGATCCAAAGAAGGACATCACGATGTACGTGAACTCCCCTGGAGGTCAGGTTACATCTACTCTGGCTATGTACGACACCATGCAACACATTAAACCCGATGTATCTACTGTGTGTCTTGGCATTGCAGCAAGTGGAGGCGCTATGATTCTGCTAGGAGGTGCAGAAGGAAAACGATACGCACTAGAACACTCCGAAGTTATGATTCACCAACCTCTTGGTGGTACAGAAGGGCAAGCTAGCGATATTGCAATTCACGCAGAACACATAATTAAGACCAAAGATCTTTTGAATAAAATGATCGCCAAGCACACCGGACAAAAACTTGAGAAAGTAATACAAGACACGGAGCGTGACAACTTTATGAGTGCAGATGAAGCCATGAAATATGGATTGATTGATAAGGTTATTAAAAAATAAGATTAAGGAATCCGAGGAATCCTAAGAAACCAAAGAATCCTAAGGGAATATCCCCCTTGGTTTCTTTGGTTTCTTTGGTTTCCTTTTATTTAGATTCACATGAAGATCCACAACAAGTGCCGAACTTTACTACGGTTACATAAACAAGAATCCATATGAAAGCATTAATTGCTGGCCCCATCATGTCACCAAGAGATACACCGGTAAGAATTGGTTTTATAAGCATCCCAACTGGAATAGAAACAAGTGCAAGCCCGGCAGTCCATGTTGCGATCTCTTTGTACATATTAATAACAAAGAGTGCGCCACCTACAATCATGAGAGCAGGCATTACAAATGCCCAGATCATGCCAAGTGGCTCTAGAGCACCAAGACCATCCATAGTCATACCTTTAAATCCTTCGAAGGTCATATAGTGAGAAAGCCCAACAAAGAGAAGGGATAGTCCAAAGCCAACGCGCATAAGCAAAGCTGCAATACACTCTGGCTCATTAGGAATAGAATATTTCATATTTAGAAGGGGGAAAACTATAAGTCGGGACCTATTGTAGATGTCTTCTGAAATCTAAAAAGAGACAGGAAGTCAGAATTGTTATATATGCAACAAATTCTTTAGCTTCTAGCTGCTAGCTGCTAGCGTATAGAAGTTATTTGAAGATATGTTTGATCTGCATAAAACAACATCATTGGGGCGACAAGGATCACTGCACACTGCACATGGTGTTATAAAAACACCATTCTTTATGCCGGTGGGAACAGCAGGTGCTATGAAAGGAATAACACATAAAGATCTAAATGATCTAGGAGCACAAATACTCTTATGTAACACCTATCACTTACATATCCAACCCGGAGATGAGATTGTTCGCGATGCAGGCGGATTACATGAATTTATAAGTTGGGACAAACCAATACTTACCGACTCCGGAGGATTCCAAGTTTATTCACTGCGACGCAATAACAAAATCACTGACAAAGGTGTTCAGTTCAATTCTCACTTAAACGGAGAAAATCTTTTCATGGGACCAGAAGAATCAATAACAATTCAACACAACTTAGGTGCTGACATCATCATGTGCTTTGATGAGTGCCCACCTTCCACCGACTCAAAAAAAGATATAGAGGCTGCTGTGGATCGAACGATCAGATGGGCGAAAGAGTGTAAGGAGATACATGAGAAGTTGTGCGTTGTAGGGTCACAGCGCGCTGTGACCCTACAACGGCCGTTATTGTTTGGCATCATCCAAGGTGGCCTCGAACTCGATCTTCGTAAGAAATGCGCCGAAGAACTAATCGCAATGGACTTTGATGGCTATGCACTTGGAGGACTTGCAGTAGGAGAAGAGGAAGAAGAAATGCTACGAGTTGTAGAAGCAATCACTCCTCTTCTGCCTGAAGAAAAACCACGCTACCTAATGGGCGTAGGCGTAATCGAACAGATGAAAAAGTGTGTCGCCACAGGAATAGACATGTTCGATTGTGTACTTCCAATGAGAATCGCAAGACATGGAACAATTATTATGAGTGACGGATCACAAGTTAGAATTTCTAAATCAGAATTTCTTAAAGATCACTCCCCTATTGATCCAGACTCTCCAAGTGAATTTAGTCGCGAACTTAATAAGAGCTACTTAAGTCACTTATTACGATCGGGCGAAAGGCTCGGCGAGACATACGCACAAATGCAAAACCTAGGGGTGACGCTGAAAGCGATGCAGGAGTTGCGGCAATTAATAGAAAACGAGCATAAGGAATCCTAAGAAACCAAGGAAACCAAAGAATCCTAAGGAGATACTAGAACTGCTGACTTGAGTCTGGCTAGAAGATAACTAACTCTATTAAGATGTTCATCAACACTCTCAAATTCATTCATAGAAATATACTTTAGATCACATGATAATTTGCATTCACAATGCAGCTCTTCTAATGATCCTTGTGCAATTTCATAGAAACGAGCCTTTTCCTTTTTAGACCTCTTCATATTCCCTTCTGCAATATTAGTAGGAACACTATAAGCCGATCTTCTCAACTGATTAGCCAAGGGAAATCGCTCTTCTATAGGAAGTTTTTTTGATAATTTATAAACAGTTAGACACAACTTGTATGCCTCCTGCCAAGCAATAATATTTTCATAAGGTCTTTTACGCATGTCATAACTCTATTTAATCAAATCTAAAAAAAGAAGCCTCGCAAAATATTTTGTTTTACACAAATAGACTTTTTGGCTTAAAAATAGGCTTAATGGAAAATTTTGGGGGCTAGAAACCACCTAAAAGCTCTGAAATCAGCTTTTGTTTTCGTTCGATTTTCAATCCAGGATGTACATTGATTTTACACTTAATATTTGTAAATGAGCCTTCTAAAGAA
>JAIPIN010000059.1 GCA_021734665.1 Kiritimatiellales bacterium | reverse complement strand
TCACAGATGAAGCAATCATGGAATATATCAAGCATCAAGATGAAGACATGGAAAAACGAGGAGATAGTTTCACGATCGTTAATACATGACTTCAGTCATCAGCCAAACTACCAGTCTTCAGCTGGTAGTAGTTGATTTCTGGAAGTAATATGACTTTTGAATGTGCGACAGTAAAACTTATGTGGGCGCTTACGCAATCAAAAAACACAGGACGATTACGAGATATTCTGGAGAAAAATTTGGTAGGGGAACTGGATGAATAGTTAATGAATATCTCATCGTTATATGTTTGTTGTAACAAGAAAATTATTAAATGGCTGAATGGCCATATGGCTGGATGGTTCGCAAGCGACCATCATGTTTGTTGCCACTTTAGTAGCCATCCAACCATTCAACCATCCAAATATCCAACCATTTAATAATGCTCTTATAGCAAACAACTGTTATGTCACTCATATTTATTATTCCATTCCCACATCAAAATCTTCATCCTCATCTTTTTCATCATCATCTTCTTCATGCTCGTCTAATATTTTTTTTCCGACTATAGATCCTATGGCACCCCCGATAATAAAACCGGCGACGAGACGCTCTAGCGATTGCTTAGCCTTAGACACAGGCTTACGACGAGGAAGGGGCCACATCCATACTATTATACAGGATGCTTTGATGTGATGGTAGGGATGAAAATGCTCTTTATTTGTTTATTACAAGCCAATTTCTGGATAGGTTCTTAAGTGTGCCAGTACAAGGTCTTCTATATCTTTGAGCTTTTCTTCGCTTCTTGCTTCCATGCAGATAGAGATCTTAGGCGAAGTATTACTTTGTCTGATTCCTGCCCAAGCTCCATCACCAAAGTCTATGCGTGCTCCATCTAAAGTATTAACGGGGAAATCTTTTTGGAAGTGCTTGGTAATCTTCTGAACGATCTTAGTTTTATTTTCATCTGCACAGTTAGGTCTAAGCTCAGGCGCTTGGAAAACTTTTGGAAAGTTTGTGAAAAGTTGCGAGAATGGTTTTTGAGATTGAGAAAGAATTTTAATTACTCTTAAAGCTGCAATCAGTGCGTCATCAAAATCAAAGTAATCTTCTGCGCAGAAAAAATGTCCTGACTGCTCTCCGCCAAGATGTGAATTATTTTCTCGCATAGCGTGTTCTACAAATGAATGACCAACAGTACACATTACAGGCTTACCTCCCCATTTTTCTATTTCTGTTTGAAGAATACTGGAGTTGCTAACGGTAAATATTACAGGTGCTCCACTATTACGTTTTAGATGATCTTTTGCCAATAGGAGCAAGATATCATCTGCAGTGCGTATATCCCCATTTTCATCTACAAATCCAACTCTGTCTCCATCTCCGTCAAATGCGATTCCAACATTGGCGTTTTCGCTCTTCACTTTTTCCTGCAGTTCTTTGAGAGTGTCGAATTTACTTGGATCTGCAGGATGATTTGGGAATGTTCCATCTGGTTCTGCATAAAGTTCACAAACGCTGCATCCAATGTTCCTCAGAATTTCATTGTAGGCAGGACCAGAAACTCCATTGCCATTATCAACAACAATACTTAATCCACTTCCAATGTCTTTGAACATTTCTTGTAAATGATTTTTGTATGGTGTGATTGCATCGAATTCTTCTACTGATCCACTCCCTTCTAAAAAGTTTTCGGTATCAATTCTCTTTCGCAATGTTTGTAAGTCATCTCCAGAAAAAGCTTCTGCATCACGCACTTGAAGTTTAAGGCCGTTATCTTCGGCAGGATTGTGACTGGCGGTTATCTGAATACCAGCATCTAGCTTTTGTGTGCAAATAGTGAAGTAATTTATTGGGCTTGGAGTTTCCCCTATATCTAGCACTGTGCATCCTGATTCTGTAAGCCCTTTAATAGCTTCTGTCTGGAATAGTGGACTGTGAGTTCGCATGTCTCTTCCAACCGCCACAGTGGGGCTTTCTTTGCCATATTTTTCCCTCAGGATAGAGCCAAAGGCTTTGCCAATCAGATAGCATGCGCGCTCTGTTATTTGGCTTTCTGCCTTTCCGCGGATGTCGTAGGCACGGAAAATGAGAGGATCAATGTTGGTCATAATTATTTTTATTATAGTGAGTTTATGATATTCATTCATTTGTAATTGTGCTCTTTTTTTGAAGGATCAAAGTTCTGCTGTTAACTCATTTACGTATTAAGTATTTAGTATTTCGTATTTAGGGAATATTCCGAATACTATTCTCATTGTGCTAAATACTAGATACTAAATACTAGATACGAATTCACAGGCTAGATAAACATGAGATCATATGCATTTGTTGATTTATTAAACCAAGAACACATTAGCAATCGCTGCAGCTGTCAGAATTACAATCAATCCAATTGCTACACGAATAATGATGCCTTTAGCTTTAGAGTATTGTTCATCTTTACCAATATTCACAATCATTAGGAATCCAGCAAATATAATTACAGCAACAGCTACTATGGTTACAAATCCAAGTATAATATTAAAGATTTCTATTATTTTAGTAATGATTGCATCAGGTGATCCAAAATCAGAAGAGCTTTTATCGGCTATTGAAGATTTAAATGCTTCTTTTGTAACGATAAGAAATATACCAATTAATACAGAGATTATTGTTTTGCGAATGTGTGATACTCCGTCACTATCACCATAACTTAGTACAGTTCTAATTCCGCTAACTATAATCATTATTATTGCGAGTACTGCGATCGGTTCTTCTATTAGTTCAACAATTTCAAGCAATTCGTCAGAAATAGTGTTTGCGGCAGTACCTGGTGTAGAAAGAAGATCCGAACTTCCAAAAAGTGCACCTGATATTGGTTTTGCAATTGCAATCATTACAATCGCAACAATGGCAGATACTATAGCTGTTTTGAATTTACCAAGTTCTCCTTCGCTTTGTTCTGCTATCAATAGCAATGCTGCGCGTACAATAACTAGCGATGCTACCCCAACAATGAGTGCATTAAATGCTGTGCCCGATACAAATGCATTTGTAACGTTAGCAAATATATTACCAAATAACCCAGTCCCAGCACCAATTCCGCCAGTTTCTAATCCCACATCAGCTGCGGCCGTGCCAGGGGATGGAATACTGTACGCTGCTGATACATGTGCAGTAAGCATTGAGCTTATTACAGCAAAGCCAGCATATATAAAAGTTTTAAGCATTTTTACGGAATAAAGATTTGAACTAATGCATAAGAAGACCACACGATAACCAGAGAAATAATTCCTGCAAAAATCATTTGCTTGCCTTTATCTTTGAGTGAATCTGTTGCAGAGAATACTAGGAAGATTCCACCAGCCATAATGGCAATTACAGCCAGTAATCCAAAGATTGTTGCAAGATATTGTGCTATTCCAGCGAGCTCATTTGTTAATCCGCCCATGTCACCAGAAGGAATAAATGCATCAACGATTGTATCTACAAGTATAATTACTGCGGCGCCAATGAGTCCTTCTATAAATCGTTTGCGTGCAGCACTAGATTGGCTTTCGTCTTCAGCCAAAATAATACGAATACCTTGAAAGGTAATAGTGACAATCATTGCAATGCTCAATAACCCAGTGAAGAAATCTTTAGCAGGTGTAAGAACATTTGATGTTAATGGTGCTGTGTTTACAATTGTTCCTGGAGTATTGAATCCTGATGTGAGATAACTTGCGCCTGCAACTAAGATTGCACCAAAAATTGCATAAACAATAGAAGTTCGTATTTCGGTCTGTGCATTTTCGTCACCTGTAGAAACAAGCAACCTAACTCCGTAGTAAGAGAACATCGCAAAAAGGAACCCACCGAATGCAACTTTGATTGAAAGTGCTACCGCGTCTATTATTCCAGGAATATTATCGTTGCAATTTATATAGCCTGTACCCAATGGGCAATTGATCATCGTTATTGCTTGCGCCCATTCTGGAACAAGTATTAGTACAATGCCGGTGAGAATGCCTAAGATTCGCATAGTTCGAGTACCTCATTACAAGATAATCCTATTATTATAGCGCAAAAGTGACCTTTTTGCTATGTGTTTGTTATTAGGCAGCTAGGGGCTAGTGGCTAGCTTTTAGGCTCTTCTTGTTCGGGGCTACGGTCGACAGGTAAATAAGTGTGTTTGTCAGTTTTTATTATTTAATATAAGAAATATTCTGGCGCAGAGATGAAGTGGTATAATCCTTCTACTATGCAAGATTCATCCCAATCCTTCGTTTCACCAATAACTTTAGAGCCTTCCAGAGAGGCAGAAGTATATGGGCTATTTGCCCTTGCTATGGCTCTTACTGCTTTTGGCGTATTTATTGGCAAGGAATATGCACCAGCAATTTTGACTTCTGGAGTGCATTTCTTATTTCTAATTGCTGAGCTCGGGCTAATTTTTACAGCTCGTCTTTGGATGAATAAGACGCCGCTAAATTACATTTTATTTGGAGCATTTCCACTTTTATCTGGTTTTACAATTACGCCTTATATTTTGTATATCCTTGCAGGATATGCCAATGGTGGAACCATCCTTCTAAACGCCTTTGGGGCAACTGCATTTATGGCTACGGCTGCTGCAGTTTTTGCACGAACAACCAGTATGAATCTTTCTGTTCTTGGTAAGGCACTATTTATGGGTTTAATTGGTTTAATTTTACTTACGATAGCGCAGCTATTTATTCCAGCACTTCAAACAACTCAGTTTGAGTTGGTGCTTTCGGGGGCGGGGATTGTAATATTTGCTGTATTCACGGCATATGATTTGCAGCGTATTCAGAATCTTGCCAAGACAGGCATGAACCCATTTCTTCTAGCACTGAGCCTATATCTGGACATATTCAATCTGTTCTTATTTATTGTTAGATTTATGCTCATACTTTCGGGAGAGAGGCGGTAAAGGTTGGTTATGTTTCTTAGGTTCAGTAGGTTTATTAGGTTTTTTGTGGTTTAGTGAGGCACCTAATAAACTTAATAAACCTAAAAAACCTAACAAACTTCTTTGGCTTTTTCTTTACTTCCAGCCAAATTCCCCTTAATCTTTGCCAGCAATGTCAAAGCGACCAACCCCCAAAAAGCGGCGAGAAAAGTCCCGTGGACGTACTCAACAGAGTGCCTACGAGGCTAAACAAGTAAAGCGTCTTACAAACAAGCAGAAGTCGCCTTACGCTGTTCTTGCAGAGCCTAAGAATAAGGCAGGCAAGGCTCTTAAGGGGGTGACTAGGATTAAGGCATAGCGGAATAATGTAGAATGCATAATTTAGAATTCAGAATTATTTTTTAATAATAGTTGGGTTGGTGTCTGGAATGTGTACAATGCCAGAACAATGGTTTTCAATTCTCAATTCTCAATTCTTAATTCTTAATTCTATTATGGCTCGACGTCGTCACCTATCACGTATCGCAGCTATGCAGGCTCTTTTTGAGGCGGAGAGAAGGCCTATAGAATCTGTTGATTCTCTTGAGAGAAACATAAAAGAATTAGGAGAAGTGGATGAGGGTTTTGCTTTGGTACTTCTGGAAGGTGTGGAGAATAATAAAGATGCTATTGTCCAAGAGTTAGAAAAGCACGCTCCAGGTTGGACGTATGATCGTATGGATCCGATTGCACGTTGTATTCTTCTTATTGGTGCCTTTGAATTGCTATATGCAGATGATGCTCCTCCAGCTGTAGTGATGGATGAATCTATAGATATCGCAAAAGAATATGGAACAGACGAGAGTGGGAAGTTTGTGAATGGAGTTTTGAATGCTTTGGCGAAGGATTTGTCCAAATAAGCAATTAGTTAATTGTCGGCTTAATGGAAAATTTTGGGGGCTAGAAACCACCTAAAAGCTCTGAAATCAGCTTTTGTTTTCGTTCGATTTTCAATCCAGGATGTACATTGATTTTACACTTAATATTTGTAAATGAGCCTTCTAAAGAATTGGTGG
>JAIPIN010000058.1 GCA_021734665.1 Kiritimatiellales bacterium | reverse complement strand
GTCAGATTCAATCTCAAGAAATTGCAAAAGCAGTTGAGAAGATTAATAATCGACCCAGACGTTCCCTCCGATTCCTTACACCTAAAGAGGCTTTTCTCTCAGAAATCAAGGATTATGCGTTTCATAGTTGAAGAAAGCCCAGGCATTCTTATATAAGGATTGTTAATGCTTTACGATTAACCTATGTGCAACAAGTATCCAAACAGTAAGCGCCACCGCACTATCTTCCCATGCATGGAGGAAGATTGCCGCGATGGAAATACCTAATAAGATTAGGAATGTTTCATGTTCGCGTCTTAGTGATCGCAATACCAATACAATAAGCGTTACAAATAATACAAATCCAAGAATCCCAAGCTCAACTCCTATTTGCAGGTACCAGTTTTCTGGAAGAAGAGGACATTTACAACGATGATCAAGTGGCTGTACCTGTGTTGTACCTACGAATACACAAAGATCTGGACGGTCACTAGCCCATGTAAAATCTGAACCTACATCAAGGTAAACACATGCATCACTTACTCTATTGCTAGCCGGCCCAGCTGTGCCTAATCCCAAACCAATTGGATTCTCGCGGATTATTTGAATCGCCTCCAGAGGCCGAGTGATGTGATCAAGTGAAGAAGTAACCCGAACTAATATCGAAGGCACAAATAGAATAATGAGTGTGAGCACTTCTAAAATGAATGTTGTGAGCTGAAGAATAAAACGGCGATACTCCTCTGCTGGGCGAAGCGATCGATAGGCTATAACTGTAACAACCGCCGCTGCAATCCATGCACTACGAGAGAAAGTCAGAACTATTGCTATACCTACAATAATAAGAAAGCTGACCGTTACGCGTAACGCGTAACTCGTAACGTTGCCCCGTAAGTAGCGGACACACAAAACACTCCAAGGCAGCAAAAGCCACAGCCCCAACTGGTTCGGGCCACTCATAGTTGATTGAATTCTACGAATTCCTATATCTCCAATCTGTTGGAACGCTGCAATCGGTGCATCTGGTAGATACAAAGAATGTAAATCTGAATATCCCAACCATACAAAAAAGCTTTGCGGTAAACGTATTGTTACAATTCCATAAGTCGCAATTGTTACTCCAACAAAAACCAAAACGCGTAACGCGTAACGCGCAAACGTATCGGACCAATCCACACGCCGCAATGCAAAGAATGCCAGAAGTGGAATAAAGTCATACTTGAATCCAAATATGAATAATTTTAGATCTCCATGCGTAAAGAATGTGACTACAATCGATAGCACTACAAGAGCTACTATAAAAAGATCTATCAGATCAAAATCGAACCAACGCTCTTGGTTACGAGCCCATTCTATGAATGCAATACAAAGTATGATTGCTAGTAGTCCTTCCTTCCATAATGCGAGAATTGTTAGTGGAGCATGGCCAGGACCTTCCAACATCTTGGTTCCAACTGTCACCAAAAAAGCATGCAGCGGCAAAAGTGCAATCAACAGTAGAATCAGAGATTCGCGGAGTCGTTGGAGCATCAGATAAATGAAAAATGAAAAGTTAAGAATGAATAATGATTGAATAGAACAGGTATATTGTACGCCATTTTTCATTATTCATTATTCATTTTTCACTTACATCTTGAGCCTAGCACTATCATCCCTAAACACTCCCTCTCCCTTCTCAAGCACAGATTCCACCGCATCAATACACTTGGCGCTCACATTCTCGCCATAGATTTTAGGAGCCTTTCGCATCTCTTCATTATCCCACGCATACTCAACAATCTTTTTGATAACTGCTCCATCAGATGGAGGAGCAATCAGATTTCCACCATTCATAGCTGACTCGGAGCGATCGGACCCAAAGCGGAGAGTGACGCATGGAACACCAAGCACATTCATTTCCTCCTGCATTGATCCACTATCAGTTGCACATACTGCGGCCTTATTCATTGCAGCAATAACATCGGTGTACTGAGACCATACCGGTGAATATACAAAATTCTCACGCTTGGCGAGCTCCTCTACCTCTTCCTTAAGTCCAAAACGCTCGAATGCTGCAACTGTTTGGAATAACGAAATCAAAAGAACATTTCTGCCATCCAAAATCAAAGACTTCATCGCTTCGTAAATTGCCATAAATCTTTTTTCGGAAATGCAGTTCTCACGACGATGAATACAGAACCGAACAAAATCTCCCTTCTCTAAAATTGGGAACTTTTCGAATATAGTTGCGTTCTTGGAATTCTCTAGTGCTTCTAATGTGGCATCTACAACAGAATTCCCGACAACAAACATACGATCTTCGGCGAACCCTTCGCTCAACATAAACTCTTTATCCAATTCGACTGGAGCAAGATGAATCCCTGTCCCCGCTTCGGCGCAACGTGTATTGAACTGTTCAGGATACGGTTCCTGCGAACCGCGATCCCAGTTAGCTTTATCCATCAAAAACTTTCTCCAGCTTGCAACATCGAAGTCCGAAGTCCGAAGTCCGAAGTCCGAATACCTAGGAGTCAACGTCCTAATCCCCGCCTCTACATGAGCCGCTGCAAATCCATGACAGTATCCTGCGTTACCTGCTGCCATTGCAGTTGTTGTATCTCCATGAACATAAGGAATCACAATCTTCCCTCTCTCCTTTAACTCGCCAATTACGTATCCAAGCCGCCCAATAATCTGGCTTACTACTTCATGTAACGATCCACGAACATTCAAATTAAAATCAGGCTCCACTCCAAACTCTTTTAGCATTCCGCCACTCAAGTTTTCGTCATAGTGCTGACCGGTGTGAGCAAGAATAACCAAGTGTCCGCGCTTTTTAAGCTCCTTATAGAGCGGAATCTGTTTAATGATATCCGGCTTTGTGGCAATCATGATCAGATGAACATGCTTGCCCTCCTGAGCCGCAATCTCGTCATAGAAGCCGTCTGAGCGATACGTAATCTCTTGCATGAAAGTACATTAGCCTAAAATTATGGCACTGTGCAGTCATAAAATAGAGTTCCTTGAAAGCCGTTAAACTGAGTATAGAATATTGCCATGCTATTTGAAGACTCAAAAACAGTAATGATCCATATGGACCCGACAAGCGTTAATTTAGAGTTAGTAAAAGACGAAGATTCAACTACCATGCGCGACTTGGAAAACAATCGTGCAGTTGTCGAATTCGATTCTGAAATAGTAGAAAAAAGAATAAGGGGCCTATCAAAACATACGCTCGATGCATTGCGTACTGCAGTTGCAGAAAGATTTGATGAACATGTACATGTCAGTGTTTCTAACTACAACGAATGGGGAACTGAGTTGGAAGTTTCAGCACCTAGGGAAGCTCTAGATGATTGGCTTGAAGAATTAAATAATGGCACAAGCGATATAGCAGTGGCACAAAATGGGAAGAGGATATGGACAGTTCTAGAAAAAGAATCTGCTGCTGCCTGAAAAAACAGTGCTATATTAAATGTTTCGAATTAATACTTCGTTACTCCCCCTCTATCACATGAAAGCAAAAGAAAAAACAAACTTGGGTCTCTCACGATTCGAATTAATAAGCGAGGTAAACAAAGCAATCGGAGGAGGAGTACTTGTTACCGAACAGGGAGATAATCCAATTGTTCAAATTAGCACAACTCGAGAAGTAATAGATAGGCTTTTGCAAATGGATGGAATAGAAGAATTACCATATGCATTTAAAAATAGACCGGAAGATTCTTCTATCTCCTGCCCAGAAATCAGAATCCCATGGAATCAAAGAAATTCAGGAGGAGCATGCTGGTACCCAGGCTGTGGCTCTTAATTCATCTCCTCAGGAACCCCCATCTCCATAATGGTTAAGCACATTGGTGCAATGTCTTTGAGTCCTTCCAGCCCTTCGAGTGACGCACTATCTGGATATTTTTTTGAATGCACAAACGTTTGAACGGGATGTGAAGTATGACTTGGAGAAATAGTACCATCAGGCAGGAGCATGTCCTCTACATTGCCGTGGTCGGCAGTCACGATCCATTCGTACCCATGCTCCTCGAGCACCGGTAACAATCGTGCCAGTTGTGTATCCACCGTTTCGCATGCAATCACCGCTGCATCAAAGTTTGCACCATGCCCAACCAGATCGCAGTTGGCGAAGTTTGCAACAATCAAATCATATTTTTTCGACTCTACTTCTTTAATAAGTCTATCCGTAAGTTCAGCTGCACTCATCTCTGGAGTGTCGCTGTAGTTGGGAACTTTTGGAGACTCAATCATTATACGATCTTCACCTGTGAATGGATCGTGGCGCTGTGCATTAAAGAAGAAGGTGGTGTGTGCCATTTTGTCGGTTTCCGCAATACGCAGCTGTTTTTTGCCAGCCTTAGAAACAACTTCTCCTAGTGTATTTTTTACAATCGGTGCCGGAAATGCGATAGGAAGATGATCGGAATACGGCCCCATACACACCACATCTTTTATGCGCACCGGTCGATCAAATTCAGAGAAATCCGGATCTTCTAGCGCTTTTATAATTTGTATCATTCTGTCAGAACGAAAGTTCATACCAACTACGGTGTCTCCTTCTTTCATCGGCTTGAAGTCCGCAGTCTTCACTGGCTTTATGTAATAATCACTCTTCTGATTTTCGGGTGCAATCTCACACCACTGTTTTGCAGCATCAAATGTACTTGAGCATTTCTCGCCATCACCTTGTGCATACAGATCATAAGCAACTTTAGTTCTGTCTTTATACTGCCTATCACGATCCATGGCGTAGTACCGACCAATAAGTGATGCGATTTTTGTATTGGGATAATCTTCAAGTTCTCGATTAAGCAATTCTATATCTTTGCAAAACTGATTCTTAGGAACATCTCGCCCATCACCAATCAAATGTATAAGGACTTTTTCTACTCCACAATCCTGAGCCAACTTCATCATCGCATGCATGTGTTCTACGGAACCATGCACACCTCCAATCGAATAAATACCTAGAAGATGCAGTGTGACTCCTTTTTCCTTTGCTCGAATACACGCCCTTTTAAGAACTTCATTTTCATAGAATTCGCCAGACTTTATAGCGCGATTAATTTCTTCCAATGGCTGCCAAACTATTCGGCCTGCCCCAATAGTGTAATGCCCCGGCTCACTTGCCCCTTGCTGCCCATCCGGTAAACCGACTGCATTACCTGAAGCTTGCATTATCACATTTGGGATTTCTTTTTCCAGACGCGTAATTTCAGGCATTTTTGCTGTTGTACGCGCATTACCAGGGCCTGCAGGAGCCACTCCAAAACCGTCTATGATGATAAGAGCACAACGAGGCATGTGTGGATAAAGTAACACAATACTGCTTAGCGCAGTAGGATTTTAGCGAAGTACAAACATCTGATCTGGCACTGCACTACTGAACTACTGCGTTAATCTACATCTACCAAAATCGTTCCAAAAGTGCTATAATAGTTCGATATGGAACTACATAGAGTCAGTCGCAAGCGTTATCTTCACACCATGTTCTGGGCTGTGATAGGAAGCATGCTCGTAGTTTCGGTTATGGCTACTCTTGGTCGTGCTTCATATAATTTCACAGCTGCACTTAGCGAAAAGCCGGATATTGCCATTTACGTTCTATTGCCTGAAGAGAATATTACTTCCGTAGAAATTCTCCGAGACAAAGGTGACGAGCGTCATTATATGGCAGAAACAAAAAATGGCCCTAAGCTTGTGATTCTCAAGAAGGGAGAGCATGAGTGGTTTGTATCTACTGTAGAAGAGCTCAGGAAATAACAAATTTTGAATACCCTTGAAATTTTTTTTCAAATACACATAATATCACTTAAATTCCATTCCGAAGTGCAACACCCAAGTGCAACACCTGATTCCCTCTGAAATGCCATAGAGAGGAGGTACGTTAGAGAAGTCATTCCTACCACCTTCCCACCTCAGCTATGGCATACAGACAGCTTAATAGTTTCGATAGAGCACAGATAGAAATTCTTCAGCAAGAAGATTACAGCCTTGGAGAAATAGCAAAGACGTTGAAACGTTCTA
>JAIPIN010000057.1 GCA_021734665.1 Kiritimatiellales bacterium | reverse complement strand
TGTGTCGCTGAGAAAGGGTAAAATGGGCCATACGGTAGGTTGGGAAATGGATGGAACTCCGTTCCCTCCTACCGTACTCGAGGTAAATCAGCTCTCAAAAGAGGATATTTTTATGCATTTCACTGTTGAATTCGGGAAATGCGCATATTGCTATATATAACAAAATATTGTATAATATAATCAAATGAAATTTATCATATTCTTTGTATTCGTCAGCCTATTTGTCTGGGTTGCCATCATTCCTCCAGATGGAATGAGCAAGTATCCAGCGGTTAATGTGCAGTTCGATTATGACGATGTTACAGGTGAGGCGCAGTTGCATGTTGGAACAATAGATTCAGACGAATAATGCAATGCATTTAACTATGCTTGCTTGAGTACACGTGCATTTATCCCACGTTCTAAACTACAATAATAATATGTCTCATAAGCACAAATTAAAAATCGGGGTAATGGGTTCTGCAAGTGGACCTCAAATTGAAGACAATGGTGCAAAAGAAAAAGCTACCGAGCTTGGTAGAGAAATTGGTAGGCGCGGTCATATAATTATTAATGGTGCATGCCCCGGGCTTCCTCATAATGCATTATTGGGCGCAATGGAAGAAGGCGCATTTTCACTTGGTATCTCTCCTGCGTTTTCTGAATATGAACACGAGCATGAGTATAATTCTCCACATGAGAATGACATTATTATTTATACAGGTCAGGGGTTTATGGAGCGTGATATAGTTAATATCCGTTCTTCTGATGGTATCTGTTTTGTTGGTGGAGGTATTGGAACATTAAATGAATTTACGATTGCATATGATGAGGGTCGTCCCATTGGTATTCTGACAAATACCGGAGGCATAAGTAATGCTATTCCACATATTGTAGAAGAGTTATGTCAGCGTGTTCTCCCACCTAATATGGTTTTTGATGATGATCCAAAAGCATTGCTGGATAAGTTGGAAGAAGTCATAAAATCATATCCACATCCAATCCATGAAGATGGACGTGTTAAGGATAGGCATAATCCTAAGACACTGGGATAACTGTTAACTTTCAGTTGTTAATTGTTTATTTTTCGTTATCCACCGTATGGGAGTTCCTTCTAATCCGAATGTTTTGCGTAAGTTGTTTTCCAGATATCTAAGTTGGCTTACGTGTACATCTTTAGGATTTTTAACAAAGAGTGCAAACGTAGGTGGAATATCTTCAGCTTGTGTGATGTGTTTAGATGAAGAGAGTGATCCCATTGGTTTTCCGTATACAGCATCACGGAACCATTCGTTGAGTTCTTTTGTAGGAATACGCCTGCTTCTGCTTTGTTGGACCATTTCAATCAGCTCAAATATTTTAATTAGATCTTTTCTAGTTTCCGCAGAAACATTAAGGAATGGGGCGAATGCGCAGAAGGGGAGTACTGCTTTTGCCTCTGCCAATGCGGTGGCTCTTTCTTCTGTGGAAAGTAGGTCTACTTTATTAAGCAGTATTATCAAACCTTTACCATCTTCTATTGCAACGCGTGCAATTCGTTTATCTTGTTTGCTTACAGGCTCAGTTGCATCAATCACAAGCACTGCAATGTCTGATTCTTCTAGAGCCCTTATACTGCGGAAATAAGCAAAGGTTTCTATATCCTTATCGGTATTAGCTCTACGCTTAATTCCAGCTGTATCTACAAACAAGTATTCCTGATCGTGGAATTTAATGATTGTATCTACTGCATCGCGAGTTGTTCCAGGTATATCAGATACCATAAGAGGGGATTCATCTTTTTGTTTGTCGGACATGAATGCATTAATAATCGAGCTTTTGCCAACGTTAGGTTTTCCGATTATTGCAATACGTGGCATTTTTTGGTTTGCACTTTCTGACTTTTCGAAATTGAGTTTTGTAAGTTGATTTATAATTTCTGTTCCAAGCTCTTCCATTCCTATCATGTGGTTGGCACTAATTGGGATAATGTGATCGGCAATTCCAAACTCATAGTATCTTGGCAAAATCTCATCAACTTTTTCTGGGTTATCACATTTTGTAATAACTAGCAGAACTGGCACATGACTCTTTTTCTTTTTCCTTAGGTCATCCACTATTGCAAAGTCGCTAGCAGTTAGTTCTTCTTGTGAATTAACTGTGAATATAATTAGGTCAGCATTTTCTAGTGCAAGTAGTGATTGTGCATGAACATCATCTTCAAAATCTGAATCATTGGTGCCACCACCCATTCCGCCAGTATCAACCAATAGATAATCAACTGTTTCGGTTTCTATGCGTCCCGCCACATGATCTCTGGTTGTACCAGGCACATCGCTAACGATGGCCTTACGCCTGCCTACGAGTCGGTTGAATAGTGTTGATTTTCCCGTATTAGGTCTACCTATGATTGCAACTGTGGGTAATTTGGCCATTGAGACGGAAAGTATAACATATCTGATGCATATAGAAAGAAAACGAGGTACCATTTGCGCATATGCCAGCCGAATATGATTCATCATCTATCGAAGCCAAGTGGCAGAAAAAATGGGAAGAAGCCAAAGCGTTTGAAGTGGATTTAAACAAGTCTAAGGATCCATATTATTGCTTGGTGATGTTCCCATATCCTAGTGGTGCCAAGCTCCATGTAGGGCATTGGTATATGTATTCGGTGCCAGATTCATACAGCAGATTTATGAAAATGCAGGGAAAAGATGTTTTCCATCCTATGGGTTTTGATGCATTTGGACTTCCTGCAGAGAACTATGCAATTAAAACTGGTGTACATCCAAATGAATCAATTAAAGAGAATGTTGATGTGATGATTGAGCAGTTTAAGCGTATGGGGTGCATGTATGATTGGAGTAAGTCCCTTAATACTTCTGATCCAGCATATTACCGTTGGACGCAGTGGTTGTTCCTGAAGATGTTTGAGAATGATTTGGCATATAAGAAAGAAGGGGATGTGAATTACTGTCCAGGGTGTAAGACTGTGCTTGCAAACGAGCAGGTGTGGGATGGCAAGTGCGAACGTTGTGATAGTCTGGTGGAACAAAAGCCACTTACTCAGTGGTATTGGAAGACAACCAAGTATTCTCAAAGGCTTTTGGATGGATTGGAAAAAATTGATTGGCCGGAAAAAACGAAGATGATGCAGATGAACTGGATTGGAAAGAAACAGGGGATAAATATTTCATATGATATTGAAGAATCTGATGACAAGATTGTCTGTTTTACTACAAGGCCGGATACAAACTTTGGAGCTACATTCGTTGTAATTGCTCCGGAACATGAATTTGCACAGAAGGTTGCCAAAGATAACAAGGATGTTGCTTCCTATATTGAAGCGGCAATTAATAAAACAGAGCTCGAGCGTCAGGAAGAAGGAAGAAAAAAAACAGGTGCTTTCACGGGTTTTTATGCCATTAATCAGCTGACAAAAAAAAAGATGCCCATCTGGGTTTCTGATTTTGTTTTGGGAGGTTTTGGCACAGGTGCTGTAGTTGGTGTTCCTGGTCACGATGTAAGAGACTTCGAATTTGCACAGGAGTTTGATCTGGAAGTTATTCGTGTAGTGGTAGCTTCTGATGGTGATACATCCGAGATTACTTCTATTGAACAGGTTCAGGAAGCTGAAGGAACAATGATAAATTCAGATTTTCTTGATGGTATGGATATTCACGAGGCCACGCAGAAGATTATGGATCACATGGCAGAAAAAGGATGGGGTGAACGTATCACAACGTATCGTCTACGTGATTGGACTGTCTCCCGCCAACGATACTGGGGTTCACTAATTCCTATTGTTTATGATCCAGATGGCAAGCCACATCCTGTACCCGAAGAACATTTGCCATGGCTTTTGCCAACTGACGTTGAGTTTAAACCAACTGGCACATCTCCTATTGCTCAGTCCAAAGAATTAAAAGAGAGAGTAGAAAAGATATTTGGAAAAGGATGGACACCAGAAGTAGATACAATGGATACGTTTGTGTGTTCTTCGTTCTATCAATTTAGATTTCTTGCGGAAGGGAATCAAAAAGAATTAGTTCCAAAAGATATAGATAAAAAGTGGATGCCTGTAGATATGTACATTGGAGGACCAGAGCATGCATGCATGCATTTGATATATGCAAGATTTGTAACAATGGCTCTTAAAGATTTTGGTTTTGTTGCCAACGCCGAGCCATTCCAAAAACTGTTCCATCAAGGTCTTATAACAAACAAGGGCGCCAAGATGAGTAAGAGTAAAGGCAATGCAGTTAGCCCAGATGACTTTGTAAATAAATATGGGTCCGATGCTTTCCGTTTATACATGATGTTTATGGGTCCATTCTCCGAAGGAGGGGATTGGAATGACACGGGAATTAAGGGTGTATGTAGATTTGCGCAAAAGGTGTATAAAATAATTGTTCAGAATAAAAAATGTGAACAGAGTAAAGAGCTTACTACAGCGCTAAACATTGCTATCAAAAAAGCTACAGAGGACATAGAAAGATTACATTTTAACACTGCAATCTCTGCTCTTATGGAGTTTATGAATGTGTGTGATAAGCAAGGGGGAATAGATGCAGAGTCAGCAAAGACGTTTACTAAATTACTAGCTCCGCTAGCCCCACATCTTGCAGAAGAATTATGGGAGAGCCTTGGCGAGAAAGGTTTTGTAATAAATCAGAAATGGCCAACTTACGATCCTAAACTAATCAAGACCGACACAATTACGATTGCAGTTCAGGTTAATGGAAAGGTAAGAGGGGAATTCGAAGCGTCGGTTGATATTTCTGAGGCTGATGCAATAACTCAGGCTAAAGAATTACAAAACGTTGCTAAGTTTATAGAAGGGGATATTAAGAAGGAGATTTATGTGAAGGGGAAGTTGGTGAGTTTGGTGGTTTAATTTACTTGGAAGTAATTTGTAAGGTTGCAATTTTTAGCAATTCTTCCTCGTTCTGTAGCAATGCGTCGTTCTAATTCAATAGATAGTTTTTGCACGTCAGAATCATTAAGACATTGCAGTTGTATTTCTTCTTCTCGTGTATTTAAGCTTCCCATAATTCGGCCACTGGCACTTGCAATAGCTTTTGATAGATCTTCTGCTACTAATGGCAATCTGGCATCTCCCTCAAAACAAGCTTTCGAGACATAGGCTATTAGTGCTTCTACTCTTTGCATAACACGGCATGCATTATCTTCGGATAGAACAGGTCGATGTGATTCAGTAGAGGGTGTTTTCATAGCGTGCGATTGTATCATTTATTTAGGTGATATCTAGATTGATTGGCTATCATCTGGATATGCAAGAAAACCTGTTCGGTAACGACTAATGTCTAATGGCGCTCCTGTATTGCCCAGTATTCTATATCCAGCATCTCTTATTAATCTAGAGAGTGATTCAGGTGTAAACCTTGTATGAGTACGGAAAAATTCATTGTCTCCAAGCTTTGCTCTCCACCGCTTTTCTTTTCCCGCTGTGAATATGCTCATCAAATCTTCTTGTTGCAATCCATTAAGTGTGTAGTCGATTACGATAATCATCGCCTCTCTTTGAGCAGTGCGCATGTCTTGTAGTAGTCTGATAGAATCATCTGGTTCGTTGAAACATAGGACATATGAGATGCTGATAAGATCATATTCTGTTTGATAGGGGCCAAATATTTGTTCTTGTGACACAATTCTTATTCTTCTGTCATTTGGCGTATCGATTTGAGCTGTGTCATGCAGATGTAACTGATCATTAGTGCGAAGTCTGCTTGATAGTATAGATTTGGAGACTCCATTCTGTCCGCATCCAAAATCAAGCAGTGTTGCCCCTATCTTTTGTCTCTGAATTAGCTTTAGCGCTGAATCATATATCCATGTCTGTCGTAAGTATGCTTCATAGTGGCGACCGGAACTATATTGTGTTGGTACTGATTCTTGATGTGGGATTGATGGTGTCTCTACACTCATTAAATGCGAATTTATAATTATTGTATGTATGTGTCAATGCTATATGATCCCGAATTCAACAGTGAAATGCATAAAAATATCCTCTTTTGAGAGCTGATTTACCTCGAGTACGGTAGGAGGGAACGGAGTTCCATCCATTTCCCAACCTACCGTATGGCCCATTTTACCCTTTCTCAGCGACACA
>JAIPIN010000056.1 GCA_021734665.1 Kiritimatiellales bacterium | reverse complement strand
CTCAGAGATTGAGGAATGGGAGCTTGCATGGGCTGTTGATTTGATCAATCATAGACCTCGCAAAAGACTCGGATACCGTACTCCTCACGAGGTATTCATGGAATCAGAGAGCGTTGCACTTCGAACTAGAATCTAGGAGCAGCTATCAAGTTCCTCAGAAGTTAATGCCAATAATGTTTAGGACTAACGAAGAGCCATGGCCATCTTGGATTGGAAGCCTAGATGGGCAGAGGACAGTAGTTCCTATGCGTTCCATGTATAAGCCTTCTTTGGATGACAAAGATTGGCCAAGCTGGATTGGGCAGATTGAGTAGATATATTGGTTGTTATGGTTGACTGTCAATTCTGACAAGTTTACTTTACGTGCATGATGCACGGTGCATCAGAAGCGTTTTTTGGTCCTTCAATTTTAGGAGGTGTGCTATGGCCGATACAACAAAACTGGCCGGCACGTTCGATGCGTGGAGGCTGATTCTTCGTGTGGATCCAATCAATCTTGCTGCTGCAATAATACATTGCGTGCAGCTTGGACTGATGGAACCTAGGACATTAGGGCTACATGACTCTGACATTCAGTTTCAAGTCAATGTGCCTAAAGGTGTTCGTGATAAGTTCGAAGAGCTTATGCAGCAACACGAAGCGAGCACCGTTGATGCAAGGCGCATCAAGCTAATGTGCCCCTCCCCTTAACTTGAAACGCTTCTCGCCTCGTCGCCTCGAAAGGGGCGGCGGGGCAGATTTTTGTATTAATGGTGCCACGGGCTGGAATCGAACCAGCGACCCCGGGCTTATGAGTCCCGTGCTCTAACCGACTGAGCTACCGTGGCATGAATAATGATAGAAAAGGAACGAAAATGTGTTAGCTACAGAGTTGCTCGTCCGCCGAAGTCACGAAGAGGGCGCAGGTGGGCCGTGGCGGGTTGCGATGATTATGTATGAAGCAGAGAGATTTATGAAGAGTATTTTGTATCGTTTTTTAAATTAAGCCGACGTCGTTAGACGCCGGCTTGGGTGAGTTTTGACAGCTCATCCCCGCCTACCGGCAGGCAGGCGTTGGGGGTGAGAGTTGCGATTGATAAGTCACGCACCGAGCGAAACGCGCTTCCCGTTTCCATTCGCGCTCTCGACGTGCGCCTTGATCCACTGGGCCGTACGCTTGCCAGTCCCTTGCAGTGTCGGCACCGGCAGAAGCATGTGCCAGGGCAAGAGCTCCTGCTTCGCGATCTCGAGTTTCATGATCCGAGCGTAGGCTCCGAGAATGGCCTTGGCATGTGTACGCCACATGTTTGGCCAACAGTGGGGATCGTGGCCTGGAGGCGACCAGCCGGCGAAGTTGCCGTTGAGATCGCCGTACTCGTCTGCCCCGAATTCGAGGGGCTTATCCCAGTGAGCCGGATTGTTGATGTCGGGGTCAGCCACGGTTGCGAGAGCGATGGAGCTGCCGCTGTGGCGTCCCATCCTCCACAAACTCGCCGTTTGCCCTTCGATTTCCTGCAAGGACCACAGATCATCCATGAGCGCGGTTGCGAGGCACTGGTCGACGTAGATGTGCCCACTGAGCTGAGGATCGCCGACGAATTCCAGTTCACATGTGCCTCCGGTGATGTTGTCGGCGAAATCACCCGACAGACCGTGGAGGTTCTGACCGTTGTGAACCGCGCTGACGTCAGCACCGTTGATGAACTCTTCGAGATCAAAGCAGTGAGCGCCAAGATCCGACAGGGTGGTGCGGAAATCGTCGAGCCGAGACAGCGCTTGGCGGCTTTCCTGATCTCCCAGAAGCCAAGCCTGTCCAAAGCCCGTGCGGTGCTTCCTCTTCTTCTTCGCTTTCTTCGCCTTCTGGGCTTCCGCACGTTGATACATGACGGCGGCACAGTAGCGATGATTCTGGACGCCGAAGATAACGACGTCCGAGTGCTTTTCTTGCAAGGCCTCAAGCTTGGCCAGGTCTTCCATCGAGACAACGATAGGCTTGTCGCACCAGATAAATCTGGCGCCGGCTTCCACTGCCTCCTGGATGAGATGAACATGAAGGCCAGTGTCGACGGAGATGCAGGCCAGCGTGTGATCGCGACCGTGCTCTTCTACACACTGTTTGACCAGGCCAGAGAAACCATTTGTCACTTTCAGGCCTTGCCGTTCTGCGTTGCAGACTTGTGCATGCCGCGGGATCTCATTCGCTACAGGCGAAGGAGCCCAGCCGTAGAAAATGAATTCGGGGGTTCTCCTGATGAGGTCTGCCCACATCACACGGCCGCTAAACGCGCCTTTGGTGTGGTGGTGCACGCCGCCTGCAAGGACGACGTACAAAAAGAGTTCGTTCAACAGTTCCACTTGCTTGTCCATTAGGTGGTCGTAGTAGAAGGGATTGTGCATGTCACATTCCTTGTTTCTGCGGGGGGGGAGCTTAAAACCCCCCTGTTCTTGTAATGGAAACACTGTACTACTTGGTTTGTACGGGAGCACTCTGCAGGTGTGCTCACGTCCTGTCGCTTTACGCACCTCCTTTCATAGGTGCAAAAAAATTATCAATCGCAATGTTGTCAAAGATCATCCAGCCTTGGAATTTCCAAGACCGGATAGTGGATTGTGCTGATGTGGGCAAAACTTGTCAATATAAGAACTTTATGTTTCAGTCATATTATTATGAACCTATTTTTACGTTGCGCAGATGTAAGACCCTCGCGTACTATCGGTTCGATATCTTTTTCCAACTATTTTATATGAAAAAATTCAAATATCTTGCAGCAATCGCTAGTTTGGCACTTCTTTCGGCTTGCACAGTTTCTGTAGATCTAGATAAGGACGACAAAGAACCAGATGCAGAAGACCCAGCTATGGAAGATCAGGTCCCTGCAGATGACGATGACGATGCAATGGAACCAGAAGCGCCAGCAGACGATGAAGATACAATGGAACCAGAAGCGACAGCAGACGATGACGATGCAATGGAACCAGAAGAACCAGCAGATGATGACGATGATGATGAAGATGCCATGGTCGAAGTCGATGTAATGGTAGGAGATTCTGACGATGACGAACCAGCTACAACTGAATAAAAGAAACCAAAGAAACCAAGGAAACCAAAGAATTCGAAGGGCATTGTCCCATTGGATTCTTAGGTTTCTTTGGATTCCTAGGATTCCTTAGATCATCCTCTCCACACAATATATCCAATATAGACTATATAACATGTAACAAGGATACCTCCTTCCCACCTATGGATTATGTAATCCTTGGATTGCTTCCACCAGAGGAATAAGCGTCTGTGTGCCTGACCATTGTGAACCAAGAAGAAGAGCAATATTGTCGAAAATAATACAACAAATAGATCTACATTGTTTGCTGGCTGGAATGGCAGAGGCTTGATGAACGCAGAAAGCCCCAATATCCAGAAGATGTTAAAAATATTACTTCCTACAATATTTCCAACTGCAATATCTGCTCGTCCTTTGTATGCAGCCACTCCAGATGCTGCAAGTTCAGGAAGTGATGTGCCAATAGCTACAATAGTCAGTCCAATAAGTGCTTCGCTCACGTTGAATATTGTTGCGATTGCAATGGCACCATCAACTGCCAGCTTTCCTCCAGCTGCAAGACCGATACAACCAGCTGTAACCAGAGTTAATGCTAGCCAAACAGACTTTGTAGCTTTGGTGTACTCATCTTCTTCGGTAGCTGCTCCATTGTGTCGGATGCCAAATGTGTAGTAGATGAAAATAATAAAGAATCCCAAGAATACTAGCCCGTCACTTTTGCTGAGTTCAGAATATGCATAGCCATCCATAATCATATCGTTTGCTGCAACTATTAAAATAATAGCAGCAAGAAGATTAAGCGGGACTTCTTTTAGAACAGTAGAACGCTGTACTGCAAGAGGTGCGATAATTGCAGATGTTCCAAGTATTAGTAGTGTATTAGAGATATTACTACCTACAATGTTTCCAATAGCAATATCCGAGCTGCCCTGGAAACTAGCAATCAAATTAACTATTAACTCGGGAGCGGATGTTCCAAAAGATACAACAGTAAGACCAATAACAAGATCTCCAACTCCTAATCTTCTGGATATTGAAGATGCACCTTCCACAAGCCAATCAGCTCCTTTGATAAGAAGTACAAACCCAAGTGCGATAGAAAGAATGGCTGGTAACATTTCATTTATTGTAGCACCAGTTCGTAATATGAGCGATATTCAATATGTGTATTAGTTTGTAGCTGGTAGCATGTAGCATTTCTTGTGTCTACCAGCTATAAGCTACTAGCTTTATTGCGTGATAATTAATGGATGTAATACTATGATGTCATCATGACCTCTCCTAAAAAATCTAAAAAGTGCAACAATTGCGAAAATCTTGCAGAGGAGCTTGCAAAAATGAAAGATCTAGCCGGTCGTGCGCAGGCAGATTTGCAAAATGCGAAAGAGAGAATGCAGAAAGAAGGAGAGGGACTACGCAAGTTTGCATTAGAGAATACGCTGCTTTTACTTCTCCCAACTATCGATAATTTTCAGCGTGCATTCGAACATTTGCCAGAGGATCTAAATGGTAATGAATGGGTGGATGGAGTTGTAGCTATAGAAAAAGATCTAATGGGAAAACTAGGCGCATTGGGATTAGAGAAAATTGAATGTCTTGGTGAGGATGTTGATTCTGAATATCACGAAGTACTTCAAACAGGCTCAGGAGAAGAGGGAAAAGTGATCGAGGTTTTTGAAGATGGTTTTGTATTTAATGACAAAGTGCTTAGGGCTGCTAAGGTTAAAGTGGGGAATGGGGAAGGGGAATGAAAAATGAATAATTAAAAAATTCAGAATTCAGAATTAAGAATTCAGAGTATTTTGTTGGTGCAAAATTAATAACATATTTGCGCAAATGTGTTAATGACATGTTGGTAAAATCAGGAACATAGTTGCGCAACTATATCCCTGATTTTCAGTTTGTTGTAAATAGACTGTTCGCCCGAATAGTACAATAGTTTTTGGTGGTGTTCGTTCAGGAATTAATACATTTTCTAAATGCATCTCCGCGCTCCTCAAAATTTTTGAACATGTCGTAACTTGGGGAGGCAGGGGATAGTAGGACGATAGGGGGTTGGGGGTTGGGGGTAGGATTTGGGTTTGGGCTCGGGCTGGGGCTAGGGGTTTGCTGTTTTGCGTGTTCGACCGCTTCTTTCATATTATTTACTTCGGAAAATGTAACTTCTGCATTTGTTTCTTCAATCGCTTTTTTAATACGTGGAGCACTTTCTCCTATCAGAATAATATTCTGGATTTTGCTTGAAGCGATACGTCTTCCAAGTCCACTAAAATCATTCCCTCTATCTTGGCCGCCAAGAATCAGCGTAGTTACATTATCTAATGCATCTAGTGCGACGATTGTAGTTTCTGGTGTAGTAGAAATTGAGTCGTCTATCCATTCAATCCCGTTATGTATGCCAAGAGACTGAAGACGATGGGGGAGTCCTTTAAATGATTTGATGGTATTTATGATAATCTCTTCAGTGATGTTCAAGTTTTTGGCAGTCATGTAAGCCAATGTGACATTAGATAGGTTGTGTTCGCCTATAAGATTGATTTGATCGAGAGATACAACGGAGTCTTTTGCATACACAGGCACCAATTTTCCTTTTGATTCCTCGGCAATCTCTTTTGATTCTGGCGAATCTCCATTAAAGAAAACACTATCATCTTCAGTTTGAAATTGTGTAATGTGCTTCTTGGCCTCCAGATAGTTTTCTTTTGATCCATGATAATCCAGATGTTCTGGGAAGAATGATGTGATCACAGCAATATGTGGACTTACGGTTAGATCCATTAATTGATAACTACTCATTTCCATAACAAAAATTGTTCCTTCTTTGGAATCTGCAAGATGACTTATGGCTGGTTCGCCTATATTCCCTATTAAATGAACATCTTTATCGGCAGCCTTTAAAATTTCATAAATCAAACTCGCAGTTGTGCTCTTACCTTTAGATCCAGTTACTCCTATCACTTTGGCTCCGGTACTTGCAATAGAATCTAAAAAGATTTGAGTAGAGCTTGTCACTTTTTCTTTTATGTCCTCTAGTTCTTTGCATGGGGGAATACCAGGAGATTTTATAATTACGTCGAATTCTTCAATATTATTAAGATAATCGGGACCTAATTTACAATTATAATTTATTAATTCTGAATTCTGAATTCTGAATTCTGAATTTTTATCTGCAATAATCACATCAACATCAAGACCGCGCAAAGCATTCAACATTGCATGCCCTTCACGCCCGTATCCAAGGATGCAGATATTTTTACCTTTGAGTTCAGTTATTTGCATGTAGCACAGATAGGAATTCTTCTGGAATGCCATGCTCGGAGCT
>JAIPIN010000055.1 GCA_021734665.1 Kiritimatiellales bacterium | reverse complement strand
CCAATTTGTCGATCTATAAATGTTGCACGCCATCTCTCTAGTCCAATGTGCTTGTGCAAAATATCAATCAGCTTTCTCCAGTTCACAGAGGCGCAGCTGTATGTATCTATTCTTAAGTTAGGTAGTCGGCCAGGGGATTCAAAGTAGTGACCTCCTATATGGCTTGTTGTAATAGGGATCAAGAATGACCAACCCGGTGCACGCAGATCTGCTGCATCAAAAATCTGAAGGTCTCCTAGAGGGTCCATTCTAAGTGCTGTAAGCAAATCGCTAACCAAATTCCTGGTTATAGACTCCTTTTGAGACTCATCCAGCTTCTTCTGGATGTAGGCATCCAAGATGAATATCTCGTGGAAGAGCGCGAAGTTGGAGGGGGCGGGTGTCATGGCTAGGCAGTCTCGCATTATCCATACTCCTACATAAGAAGTCAACGCTAGGGTAAGCCAAATATGGTATGCTCAGCTTAGTTATTGAACACAATATGTGCTCAAAAATGGTACTAAATAACGGTTTTAACATGTTTTGGCAAGTACGACTTTGTCCTTAAATAGGGCAAAACGCTAATTTTTGGCTTGAACATATGGTTTCTACAATACAGAAGGCATTTTAGCCCCCTTTATTGTATAAATTATTTGTTCAGTTGTCTTAATTCAAAGGTCCGTTATTAATAGTGAAGCCAGTGAAGTCAATGTACTGATCCTTTGGAGTTGCGGAAATTACTGATGCATCACCAAAATAAGAAATGAAGTAAAGTCCCTCGAACTTGTAGTTTTCACTTGTGCGGTATTTAACTTTGTTGCTTGTAAATATATTTGTTCCGTCATAGTACAAATCTATAAGGCCATTCATTCGTTTAGAAGGAAATGTGTTTAATGTTACATCAAGCACTATTTCATGCCATTCCCCATCGGCGGCTATAGTTGCGTGGGACCAATATTCACCGGCTGTATCCATTGCACCATCATCAAATATGCCATTGATTCCGAGTATTCCGTGATCATCCCACGCTAGGTGTATATCGATAAAAGAATTGCCGTCTGTTCCATATTGCGAGTCCACAACACCACCGAAGAGACCTGGCAGAGTGTTCCGCCTCTTGCAAAGTCGAATCCTTCTGGGAAGCGCACATAATATTTGAGAGACATTCGATCTTGTGGCTCAATCCCTTCAATCATCTTAAGTACTCCTCCATCAGGTTTGTTGTAATTTACGGTCACGAACGGGCTTGCGGATCCCTTTGGATATTTGACTCTAAGAAAAGCGGAATGCTGACTATTAAGCTCATTATTCCATTCTGCATATTTGAAACTAGATTCGCGCGCGTAGGTATATATATCGCTTGCAACAAATTGCCACTCATCAGTCCATTTTGAGGACATTGGGTAAGTAAATGGAAATGGTGTCTTAGAATCATTTGATTCATCTTGCCGCGTTTGATCTTTTAATTCAGGATCTCCAGTCAACTGAGCATATGCCTGTGATGCTTTTGAGGTTATATTTGCGTGCAGGCGATAAATGATCTCTGCCATTTCTCCTCTGGTGAGCTTCTTTTCTAAGTTGTTAATCGAAAGAGGAATTGCTTGTTCTGATTCGAGTGTTTTTACGTAAGGCTTGAACCATGGAGTGTCTTCTGTAATGGGAAGCGAGAAAGCATTCGCGATGATCTTTGCTCCTTCCACGAATGATATTTGTTGTGAGGGCTGGAATGTTCCGTCCGGGTAACCGCCGACAATCCCGTTTTCTTTTCCGTAGCAAACATATTTCGCAAACCACTCGTCGCCTACATCAGGGAAACACTGAGACCCAGAAATCTCCTCTCCTTGCTGTGCTCCTAGCACAATCTTCATGAACTCCGCACGGTTCACAGGATTTTCGGGCTTATATGTTCCGTCCGGATATCCGCTTACGATTCCCTGCGACTGCACATACCCGATCGCATCTGTGTTCGCATGTGTGGATGGCACGTCCGAGAAGGAAGCGTGTGCCAATGGCGCGATGCAAAGTAGTGATAGACAGATTGGTAGGAGTGTGATGAGGTTCATATGTGGTTGTGTAGATGATTAAAGGTACTTAATTTTTATCTCGCATATAGTACGAGCATTATCGTCAGTAATGCCTTCGCAAATACGTCCGTCCTTCTTTTTCATTGCGAGTTGCGACAAGCACAAGTCCAAGAATGGTTCGTCGCTTTTAAAACGAGAGCAATCATCTATGCTTGGTTCACTGGTGAGCTGAAGGATATAACAGCACTTCTCTCCTTTTACTGTTTCCGTCATACCTTTCTTGCATTCATTCATGGTAGCTTTTGAAGGTTGGTCAAATGGGGATTTTTCCCACCACGATACATCACGAGCATAATTGATCGAACATATTTCTCCATTTTCTCTTGCTGCCCCCAAACAACTCCACCCATAATCACTTGGCATCAGTAACTCACAGGCGGTTGGATCTTGTGTAAGTTCTGCATATTCACGGATACACATTGAGCGTTGTTGTGAGGTAGGCGGAGAAAGATCAAACCAAAATGCCCTCACAATTTTTTTACATTCATGAACATCTTTACCATCTTCTACTAATTGTTGAGCTACTTTCCATCCTGGTTCTAGGGTGTAATAACCAACTGCCTGCATTAGGAATGGCAGTGCAATACTGGCTGCAAATAATGCAAATATTGTGGCACATCCCCATAATATGAATCGAAGAGACTTGTTCATGCGAATGTAGAGAAGTATATGCTTTGCTCGTCTTCTTCACCAGGTTCCATAAATCGAAGCAGCTCGGGTATTGCTTCTTGTGTTCTGGTATCAGCATGCGCCTGTGGGGTTGCCACGAGTGTTGCAAAGAGGAGAGCGGTGAGGGGGAGGTGGGGGGGGCATAGAAATGTGAGAAAATATTTTTTAATAATTTCATATCTCCTTGGGTGGATTTTTGATAACAAGTTGATAAATCTGATATGCATCTTCGATAAATTGTGAAATATCTTCAGGTTCGATCAAAATGCCACCATTTGATGTGCGTTTATGTAGATGGATTTGTTTGCCAGTACTTTCTAAGTACCACCATGTATTTTCACTGATTACTGCATCTAAAATTATTTGGGGCATACCAAGTCGGGTTTTTGTTGAGTACTTGTTAAAACCGGGATCCCATATTTGTCGGATATATGAAAAATCATTATCGATTTTTTCTTCCATGAAACGCGGTGGGTCAGTTTCTACAGTTATTGTATATTTATCTTCCGGTGCTCGATATGGTTCAATTCGAGTAGTATCTTTCATGCTCGTATGCACAATTGCAAAGTCGGGAATTGTGTGATTTGCAGAAATATCGAATGATATTGAAGTAAAATGCTCAGGCTTACGGTTTATTTGATATGTGCCTCCCTTTTGGGAGTTGCGAATATAATATTCTTCGCAATCATGTGTCATGGTTGGTGTTGAGAGGTATGAACCAGATAAGCGATTGGTTTTCTCAGAGCATGTATAGTATTCACTGTGACTAGAGGCAAATGCTGGACGTGGAGTATGAGAATCACGATAAAAGAAATCATAATAATATCTTGGAGGCTCAGCATCAAATTCCCATCCCATTTCAGCTGATATTTTTTCTAGCGGTCTTGTTCTCGTGTCATATACAAGATCAAACATCTGGGTGCTTACTATAAATATATATACTCCGCCAATTCCAAGGAGTAATGGAATACGTATACGACGTTCAAATGGAAGTAGCGGTATAGCAAATAGCCATATCAATACAGTTACTGTGCCTTGCGTTAGCAGTGAGCACACAATAAGTGCGATTGCAATTGCTAGCCGTATCTTTTGACCTTTTGTCATACAATTATTCTTTAAGGTTATCTTTGTTCTGCCTCCATTTTTGAATTTTCGTCCATAAAGATGTCATAGACTTTTTTAAACCATTCATATCCCTCTTCTTCGTTTTTGAAATTAACATATGCAGCTTGCCCAACCAGTTTCCAAGGAAATGGTTTTTCTTTAATTAGTTGTTGTATTTCTGCAATTGCCTCAGGTTTACGTTCTCCGATAATCCTTACAAAGTGTCGTACGGTTGCTTCAACTGCTTCGTCAAAAGATAAATTTGGATGTCTATTATATATTAATGACATATGCCCACCGAGTAACTCCGAAGCAGTTATTTCATAACGCTTTTCAAGGTCTGAAATGATTCGTTTCGCCATAATAATTATTGGAAAATAGGATAAGCATCTTCGAGTATAAACCCGCCAGCTCCGTTATTTCTGACAATTACTCTGATTTGTGTTGTGCTCTCTATCGCATTATTGCCCTGCCTTATTCCGTAGCCAATAGTATTGCCTAGATCAATGTCAAAGTATTTTGTCTGGTTTGCATCGGTTCCCACTTTTTTAATCCATTCCAAAATATTTGGAGTTAGATGCGCTTGAGCTTCTGTGGTGTATTCCCATGCTTTTACTGTATTTAAAAAGGAGGTTGCAGCTGGAGCATTAGGTTTGTGCTTTAATTGTTCAAGTAATTGATCTGTAGTTTGTCCGATGTGGTCGCTTAATATATGTCCGTTTCCAGATTTCAATATCGTTGTCGCAATGTCTGTTTGTATGTTTTGATTCATTTTGCCAACAATTCTTGTTACTTCATTATTCCTACCTTTTAACAGAATATGAATTTCATCTCCATATTTCAAGGCTCCTATAACAGGCAGGAATGAAATACCATCTAAGGATGTCTGTCCAATATGCCCCCAGCTCCATTCCCAGTTTTGTATATCCCAAATAATATCTCGGATATCAGCTGGGATATCTGCGCCTAAGAACCCAAGGGTAATTTGACCAGATGTTCCTAGTAGAGTTACTTCATCGGTGTAATTGCCGAGGTATACTTGTTTCAGCGAGCTAGCAAGATAATTTGAGTCTGTTTCAATTTGATCATCTGTATTTTCAGATCCCAATATTGTTGCACCATTATTGGTGAGAGGAGATAGATCTCCATTAATTATTTTGTTTGTATTGTTAATTACTTCTGATGAATTACCTTTCATCACAGTCCATTTATCATCTGCAGCCTTTATATAACTTTCAACATTTGCCTGTTCTGGTATTTGTGCAAATGCATCTCTAATACTTTCAGAGAGTTGTGCCCCATGTTCTGCTAAATATGCTTCCAGCTCCTCCCCAAACCTCAATTCCTCCTGTTTCCTCACCCCCTCCACTGCCACATCAATTACCACATTCAATGCAGCAACCTCTCCTTCTAATGTATAGAGTGATGGCTTTAGTGGATCTTCTTCTTCTGGTCCTTGTTCTTCTTCACTCTCTCCTGCAAATCCTCTTAAGACCGTAGTAAATCCGCTTTCCCATCTTACTCTTTGTTCATTGTAATCATCCCGTGTATCCATCCAGTTTTTGAATCGTGGATCTACATATCCTCCATTATTTGATCTATTCTCCATTTCTTCAATTTTTCTTTGTATTCTTTGTACTCTTCTAGGAACTTCTGTTTTTAGCATAGGAATATCTACTCCTTTCATTACTTCTTCGATCCCTCCAGCAGATGCAACTATTATTCCATTTGATCCAGCAGGCGATTGTCCTCCATATACTATCTGCCAGTATGGATCACTTGATCTGCGCTCTTCCTTAACAAAGTCTCGCAGAGCCATTTCTTGTATATTGTAGAAGATATCCACATGCTCTTCGTATATCTTGAGGCCTTCTGCCATCGCCTGACCAAGATTAGGGAGCTTAATACCTGTCTCTATTTCCAACTCCAGATTTTTTCTTATGCCGCTTACAATATCAATTTCCGTTTGAACTGCAGCGATTGCTTCCTGCTGATTGCCACCTCTCTGAGATTCAAAGTAAACATTTATTGCTCTATCTAAAATTCTACCTACAGATGATCCATATACATGCAGATTTTCCCATAGTGCTCCAAGGCTTTCGCTTCTCATTGTACGTAGCTGTTCTGTTGCCGGATCTCTCATGGCAGGGTTCTTTGAATAGTATGCTTCTGCTAGTTCGTCTTGTGTCATATGAAACTGCGATACATTCCACAGCTCCATTTCTTGAAATTCTCTCCTGATTGGATAGCTATCTACATTCTTACTACTCAAACCGGTTTGTGCCATCACAGCTTCTGTTACATTCGCAAGTTGCTCTGTTTGCAGAGCAAGATCTTGTACTGCACTGTCTCCACGCATCATCATTCCTGCAACCTGTGAATCTGCGCTCCATTTATCTGATGCATTAACCAAAGACAATTCTCTGTTAGACCATCTGAGCATCATCTGATCTAATTCGATACCTTTATTGTTTGTTATTGTTAATGGATAATCTCCTGCGGGATTAGATGCATCAAAGAAGAGTTGTCCGAATAGAACTTCTGTTCCACCTTCTTTTGTAAAGTTTCTCTGTGACATCAAACCTCCTCCTGACATCGTTATGGTCATATCATCGTATGGAGTTGATGCTGCAAACACTACTGCTGTTCCACTTATTGCAGCAACTTGTATATTTGGCTCAATTGCATATT
>JAIPIN010000054.1 GCA_021734665.1 Kiritimatiellales bacterium | reverse complement strand
TCCCCTCCTCCTCCGGAGGAGGGGTCGGGGGTGGAGGTCATTTAAGAAGTATAGGACTAGAAAGGAGATGCTTAATTGAAACTTTCCTAAGCCCCACTTGTGTTAACTGGTATCGTGTTAAAGCTATGTCGTCAGAATCTCCACTTTCAGATGCCGATCTTGCAAAAGCGCACCTTGAAGGTGACAAACAGGCATTTTCTCTCCTTGTGGAACGCTACGGTCCAGCATTGGTTGGATATGCCTCTCGGCTTACAGGAAACAAAGAAGATGGATCAGACATCGCTCAAGAAACATTCGTACGACTATTCGAAAAACTCCCAAAGCTTGATATCAGCAAGCCACTCAAATCTTGGCTCTTTAAAGTCTGCACAAACCTATGCAGGAACTACGCAAAAAAGAAAAAATCTTTGCTCTTCTCTCAGCTCGAAAAAGTTGATGAAAATGAATCCCCTTCTATCGTTGAACTCATCGAAGATAAAGAGCCTTCTCCGAGCGAAGCACTACTTAAGGCAACTACAGAAAAAATCGTTCGCAAAGCTGTATTCAATCTTCCAAAAAAATATCAGGTGGTTATATCTCTTTTTTACTGGGAAAACCTCTCGTATGAAGAAATTTCTGACATACTTAAATTACCAATCAACACAGTTCGAACCCACATTAAACGAGCAAAAGAACAACTTGGCTCTTCACTCTCTCCCCTTGTTTGATACTATTAATAACCACAATGACTGATCTTGATTCAATTTTGCGCTCATCACAACCCGGACCAGAAATCACGGAAGATTTTGTAGAAGGTGTATGGCAAAGAATCTCGGAATTTGAACTTAAAAAACAGCGCAATCGCCTATTGCGCAACAGTGCATTCCTAGCATTATCTCTATTGCTTTTCTTCTATACAGTTTCCGAATTTCTTATAGAGATGATAGCTGCCAGAACCACAGACTTTTTGATGTATGCATTCACTAATCCTCGTATGATCGCACTAGAAGAAGGATGGCGTGCGCTACTTGAATCTATACCAATTATGAACCTTCTATATGTATTAGCATCTGTATCATTAAGTATTATTCTTTTACGTACATTACTGCGCTCTAGCCACTCATTCTCATTCCCATACAGCTATGCCCACTAATTCCTCATCCAACAAAACACTTCTAATAGCAATAACTGTTTTATTAACAGGAATTGTAATTGGTGGAACATTTGCCATAGGTATTAATATCGGACGATTCCAAAGTAGAAATGAATCCTTCAGACAGTTGCGTAATATAGGCTTCCCAGAAGATTCCCTTATACCAATGCAAGGTATGGGGCGTAATCCTATGAAAGGAATGATGCGTGATGGACGTAGCATCGCAGGAGAAGTTCTTTCAATCGATGATGATAGCATTACTATTCTAGGTAGAAATGACAAAGAAAGAATACTGGTTCTTGGTTCTGGCGCTCGCATTGGCCCTCCAGGAGAAATGCAAACGATTGAAGATGTGATAGTTGGAAGCACGATTATTGGTTTTGGCGAACCAGATAAAGATGGCAACGTTCAAGTGCGCCACATCATGATTGTGCCCGCAGAAGATAATGAAGAATAAGTCTGGTAGGATAGGAATGTGCGTAAAGCCTTTTCTCTTTTAGAACTTCTTATAGTCATGGGTGTGATGGCATCTATTGCGATGTTCTCAATCCCAATGTACCGAAATTACATCATTAACAATGATCTCAACCTTGCCGAACAACAAACAATACAAATGCTTAACTCTGCACAAGCTCGTTCTCGTGCAGGATTCGAGAATTCCACTTGGGGAGTTTCTATAACAAAACAGACTATCTACAAAGGGCCAAGTTACGCTGAACGTGATCCATCATTCGATGAGATTCATTCATTCCCACCTACTATTAGCGTATCCAATTTAATAGAGACCACTTATTCTAGACTGGATGGAATTCCAGATCGTACTGGAACAATAGTACTAAAAGCATCAAATGGAGATACGCGCGAAATAAATGTATCTGATCAGAGCCTTCTAGCTGGACCAACTGCCATAGAAGAAAATACAAACGTACGAATAAAAATTGTCTTTGAACGTATAAAAAATTATTGGAGCGGAAGTGCACAAGCAACTGCGCATGTAGGCCCAGATGGAACAGAATATCAAGAGAGTGAATGGATCTCGCTTCAAAATGGAGAAACGATCTTCATAGATGAAGGAATAATGCTAGATGCACCAGGACTTGCTATAGAGCGAAAAGAGAATTATGTGCGCATACTTGCATACGGAGATATAAGTTGGTTTAGCAGAGAGATTGTGGATGCACGAATAATTTTTGAAGGTGCCACTGTCGATCACATAGAAAACGATTCTTCTAGCAATTTAGCATCAGAAGATCCATTTGACGGGTACGTTAGTGATTGGATTTGGGGAGACGAAGCTACAACTGCACCAGATCTGCGCTCAGTTCTGTTCCAAACACGCTGTTCTGTAGATAGTGACGCCATACTGATTTATTGGCAACAGACTGCTTTGAAGTAATCGAAACGAATATTGCATATACAAAATAGAATGGTAGCATTACTTAATATATGGAACATTTAGATTTTCCAAAATGGGAACCAGGAAAAGACGATCTTCATAGCATCCTTGGAAAATTCGATAGTGTTATAGAACTAATCAAACCCGATGTGTCACTTGAGAGTGCGCGCATAATTGCACAAAGTCTATCTGCAATTTCGCGTAACGTAAGATTTCTGCTGGGACGACCAGAGGCTGCCAGACGTTCTGATGTAACTAATGTAATAATTAGCATGCGAAATGCAATAGAGGCACTTGAACCATTTGCAAATGATGATCTTGTAAAAAGGCGCATTAATGCAATGGAACAACGCAAAGTAATGATTGAAAATAGAATAAGAATACTAGAAGAACCAATAGATACCCACTCCATTCCTATTTCTGATCTAGCATCTGCAACTCATGACACTGTATCTAGTGGTTCGTGGACAAATCAAACATTATAGCCAAAATCCAAAGCACTGATTCTTCCCCACACCTCCTTCACAACTTTCTTAAGATCATCTAGTTCTGATTGTGTGATAGAGAATGCGCGTGTTACAGGATGATCTGTCCCCTCTCCTATGAATTCTAATACAAACTCCTGCGGTTCTATAGGAAGACTCTTCTGCTCAAGCAATAGCGCATAGAATGCCAGCTGGCGGAAGTAATCACCATCATCGCGTATTTGCTTCTCGGTTTTTGGTCGTCCGGTTTTGTAATCTATAACCGTAGCTAACGATGAATCAGGTGCATACAAATCAATGCGATCTAACGCTCCTTTGATAGGAACATCATCAAAATACGTCTGAATACCAAACTCCACTTTATAAATTGTAGGAACGGCCTGAGCGATTTTCTGATCAAAGTATCGTGGCAGTGTTTCTTCTCCTATCTTTGTTAGCATTGCCTTTTCTTGATCCGTTAATAGTTCTCGCTCCTCCATATAAGTTTTAAACGCATTCATAAATTCCTGCTGATTCATTGGCTTGCCTTGCTGCACAGATAATCCCCACTTCTTAAGTGCATCATGCACAGCGTTCCCGTATACAAAGCTTGGCTGCTTAGCTTGTGGCACACGTAGTAGATCGACATTCAAAAATATCTGAGGATCTTCCAAAAAGTGATTAAGTGCAGTAACCGATAATTTGAAATTTTCGAGTCTCTCTTTAAGAAACGCTTCCATCTCCTGATCAAACTTACGTACTGGCTTATGCAAAAGCAAAGATACAGTTGCAGGATCTTTAAGATCACATATTTCTTCCGTAAGATTCCCAGCTTCTGCAAAGAAAGCTGAAGGTGATACCTCGCGCATCTTATCTCCTGATGTTAATTCCTTTGGGCAAGTAAAGATCAGTTCGCGTTTAGCCCTAGTCATAGCCACATACGCAAGCCTACGCTCATCTTGATGCTTCTCGTAAGACTTCTGATCTTTTTCCCATCCAAATAGCAAATCTTCTGGAACAGACAATCCCGAGCGATTAATTCGCTTGTCCCAATGCTTATCTCGGAAGTTTGCAAGTATCACAGTTTCAAATTCCATTCCTTTGCTTTGATGAGCAGTCATAAGTTGAACTCCTTTTTCTGTGAGATGCGGAATACTGTAACTCATTCGCAAGTCTCCATACTCAGGCTGCTCATAATATTCCAAATCACTTAAGAAAGACTTAAAAGAAAAACTTGGCTGCTCGTATGCACGCATTTTGAGTCGATCAAAGAATTCCTGAAGTGCTGCAAAGTCTATCGGATCAAACTCGGATATTTCTGTTTCACCTCTTGCAAGAGACAGTAATCCAGTTTCCTCCAACAAGTGCTGCATTGTATCTACAACTGTCCTGCTACCAAGCTTGTTATGCAAATCAAAGAGTACATCACGAGCACGGAGAAGAGATTCTTTGTTTCGTAACGCTTCGTCTGCATCAATCTCCAAAAGTAGTTTAGAAAGAGTTTTTCCTTCTTCTATGCGTTTAGCAAAAAGAGATGCTAAATCTGCCGGATGACAACCAAAGCAATCACAAGAAAGCGCAGCTGCCATATTTGCACTAGTATCTTGAGAATCCACTGCTCTTAAGATTGCAATTGCCTGCTGCACAAAAGGATGCGCTAGAAGATCTACTTTACCTATCATCTGAACAGGAATTCCTTTTGCAGTTAACACTTCGTATAGCGGCAAAAGCTCTTTATTTGTCTGAACCAGAATTGCAATGTCTTGCGGCTTTAAACCTTGTTTTAGACGTTCTTCTACAATATCGCTGAGCATCCATGCTTCGGTGGCATCACTAGGGGAAAATAGAAGCTTAGGCTCTGCGCCATCTTTCTGAAGTGCTGCAGTTAGATCTTTATTCAAATTTTCTATGTGTCCTACAAGACGCTCGGTATTATTTTTAATCAAAGATCCAGCTGCATCCAATATCGGTTGAGTACAACGATAGCTTTCTGTGAGTGTAATTATTGGTGCTTTAGAAAATCGTTCGTGGAACGAAAGAATATTTGTAAGGTTTGCACCTTGGAATCTGTAAATTGCCTGATCGTCATCTCCTACCACAAACAGATTTGGTTCATGATCGAGTGACTGATATGTAGTAAGAAGTTCAACCAATCTGTATTGTGAACCGTTAGTATCTTGGAACTCGTCTACAAGAATGTACTGATAACGCTCCTGTAAAGAAGCCAAAAGCCAATCCTCTTCTTCCAGCGCCTTTATTACATACAAGATCATATCTTCGTAATCAAAACGACCAGTATCTTTAAGCATCTCCTGATATCGGAAGAACACTTCTATGAGCTCTTTGAACTTACGTGCTTGCAATACATTCTTTTCGTGTGCCTTAGTTCCCTCTTTGCTTTTAGATGACATCTCCTCTTCATATCTATTAGCAATATTTTCAAGTTGCTTGCGATCAGTAACACCCTCACGCTTAAATTGCGAAATACGAGAAATGATATCTCGGGTACGGAGATACGGATTTTTCTTGTTAACCAGCACGAGATTAGGCATTAGTTGATCAATTATTTTGTTCAACTCTCTGTATCTCTCCACATCACTTATCTGTTCCAAAGCTGACCATGTATCAAATACAAGTGGATGTTCTGCTATAAGCTCATTGCAGAAGCTATGAAAGTTCTTAACGGTAATACCATAGGCATCTGGCCCTATAAAGGACCTAAGCCTCTCGCGCATCTGAGTTGCCGCATTTACAGAGAATGTTAGACACAAAATATTGCTTGGTCGCATTTGTGTTTTCTTTAAGATATTTGCCACTCTCATCCCAAGTACATGCGTTTTACCAGTCCCCGGACCAGCTACTACCATAACCGGACCTTCTATAGTTTCTACTGCCTCTTTCTGCCCTTTGTTGAGCCTTATAGAAAGAGCATCAAATGTTTTAGATGCTTTGAACCTGTTTATAGTTTTTACAGAAGCATTATTAGACTTTGCAGATTTATCGGCACTCGACATGCCATAAGAATAGCGTACTAATTCCATAAAGGCAGCAAAACTTAAATATCAAAACACTATAGATTAGTATTATTAACAAGACCTCTCTCTTTGTTTGCATGGTAGAGTCATAGGAAATTCTTCCTATTTTCACTCTTTACCCCCTTAATTATGAAAAGCCTTTGTCCCATAGCCAAACTCTTGGTAATAATTGGTGCCCTTAACTGGGGACTTGTTGGAGTTGGCGACTTCATGGAAATGAATTTGAATGTAGTTAATATGGCCCTAGGATCATGGCCAACAGTAGAATCAGTTGTCTATATTCTTGTTGGATTGAGCGCAATAGTAATGTTTGCAAAGTGCAAGAAGTGTTAACCGCAAAAGAATAATTTACGAACAACAAAGCCGCGTACGAAAGTGCGCGGCTTTTTGATTAATCTATAAACCCCCAGCGTAGCTGGGGTGTACGTTTGAAGGCGAAGCCGTACGCTAAAGCTGCCTGGCAAGGCGGCTTTAGCAACTTAACCTATTGCACATTATGACATATTACAAACGTACAATCCGT
>JAIPIN010000053.1 GCA_021734665.1 Kiritimatiellales bacterium | reverse complement strand
ACAATTATTTTGTACAAGTTTTTTAAGGAACTGTTGCACTAAAAATGGAGAAGGAGATGTTTTTTGAGTTTCGTTCCATTGGATATCATCTTTGATTTGAATAAATGCTGTGGAGAGTGCTCCTGTTGGAATACCTGCACATTGTAAGATATGAGCAGTCATACTTACTGTTGTTGTTTTTCCATCTGTTCCCGTTATTCCAATTACAGTTAGCTTGCGCGCAGGGAATCCATTTATAAGTGCTGCAAGAAATGCTTTTCCAAAGTGCCAACCTAGGCGAATAGGGTTTCTGTTGCCAATTAAAGCCTTAGTCTGTTTTAGAAAGCGCACGTAAAAGTGAATAGTGAAAAGTGAAAAGTGACGATTGGTCACAATAGACTTGTAACATAGGGTATTATGCACTATTTGTGTGGCACTATTAACTATTAACTATTAACTTTTAACTAATTTCTTTGTCTCTTCTATATCCATCCCTATTTGCTTCTTTAATGCTTCTTCTGAATCGAATGTTTTAATGTCGCGTAGTCTCTTAATGAGTTTAATTTCTATAGTTTGAGGAATTACAACAGGGGAGTGGTCTATTAGATGAATTTCAAACGATATTGTGTCATCGAAAGAAGGACGTGGACCGTAATGTATTGCAGAAGGAATATTCTGACCATTTAATGATGCGAGCCCTGCATATATTCCTTCTTCAAGATCGGTTGGTACTTTTTCTAAATCAACATTGATTGTTGGATACCCAAGACCTTTACCTCTGCCAGACCCTGGCAGAGGATTTGCATTGAATTTATAAATTAAATCATCAAGCATATTACTGCTGATTCATAGCAGCACGTGCACTATCTGCCATATTCTTGGAGATAATTTGCACTTGTTCACTAATAGGAGCTAGTTCTGCGCTTAGCTCTCTAGCACGAGCTGCTAGATTCCAAGCATTACCTGTTAGCGTTACAACATTATCGAACTGTCCAGCCATTCCTGTTCTGTATGCTTTAACAATTTCTTGGAACGACTCAGCGATTTTTACTGCTCCTTGAACAATAGGTTCGTCACTGCGTTTGAAGTGAGCTCCACGGGCAGCAAGTAATGCACGTCCAGCTGCATATTCAGCCTGATCTATATTTCCTTCGTCAAGCATTGCAAGAACTATAATCATTTCGTTCTCAGTTTCGGATAACAATGCTTGTGTTCTGCGTTCCTGCTGATACATAAGGAATCTATATAGAAGCAATGCTGTATCGCCACGCGTAAGTTCTTTTCCTGGGTTAAGAAGTCCGTCTTGGCCAATCATTATCATAGAAGAAGCAAGCGCGTATCTCATGTATGGGTAATACCATTCATCTGGGTTTGAAACATCACTAGAAAGTGGGATACGAATTTCACCCAAGAATTTTTGTGGATCTTGCTGATTTGCAAGCTCAAGAATTTTCAAAAACTCAGCAGTAATAACGGTGTTTCCTCCGTAGAATTTGGTTTTGCTTGGTGGTCCATCGATTATGCTGTTTTGTCGTGCTGCTTCTACATAAGGCAGATACCAGTCTCCTTCTGCTATATCTTCGAAAGGTGTTTGTTTAACCAGCGCGAGTTGATCAGCAGAAACCAAAGGAGCAACAATAATCTTGAGTGCCTCTGCGCGGTTTACAGTTTTATCTGGTTTAAATGTGCCATCTTCATATCCTGATATCACACCTTGGTTTTTTAAAAATTCAACAGCTTCATAAGCTGGATTGTCTGGTGATACATCGGAGAAGGACTGTGGGTTTTGAGCTATTGCAGGAACAGAGGAGATCAAAAAGCCCAAAATTGATGTCGATATGCCGATTACTAGAGATCGAGATGTCATTTTCATAGGTGTGCGGGAAAGAATGTATTTAGGGTATCAGATTTGCTTACATTCTGCCAAGGGTACAGAATTCGCCATAAAAGCTATTATGTCTTGATATAGACAAAAAGTCCATTCTGGTATATAATAATAACAACACAATATGAAATATAAAAACAAAACTATAGGCCTCATATGTGCATTATTTTTGGTGATAGCACAATCGGCAATTGCAGAAGAGAGCAGTTCGTTCCAGCTATATCACGAAGTACCTAATTATGCTGAACGAGGCCCAGCAGATTCAAATTCATTTCAGATGAATGAAGATGGGATTACATGGACTGCTCAACCACTAATAGGCAGCAGTTTTCAAATTGTAACTGCTCCTCCAGTAGCAGTTTCTGGAGATGGCGATGGTGACGGAGATGGCGACGGCGATGGTGATGGTGACGGAGATGATGACGACGACGATGATGATGGGGATACTGGTGGTCATCGTGGTGATGGAACAACCACTCCTACACCACCTGCTACACCTCCTAGTGTAGAACCCGATAAGCCTGCTGCACCTAAGCCTCCTGTGGTATCTCCTCCTGAATTTCCATCAATACCTTTTCAGCCTGAAATTAAATATCCACACGCAGATGTTTTATTTGTTCCAACTTCTGATTTCTTAAGCATTGATAAATATACTCTTACGCCACGTACTTGTGCACAGGGGATTGGAATGTCTCCAGAAGTTTGGCAGCTATTGCAAGACAGCTGGAGACAACAAATGTTTGTTGTAATTGCAGAAGGGACTGCCGGTATATCTTTCCTTATGGCATTCCAATTTGTTCTGCTAAGAGTTCCTCAGTCTATACTTCTTAAATCTAGAATTGGTAGCATTTTGTTCTTCCCAATTCCGCTATTTCGCAGAAAGAAAAAAGAAGAAGAGGACAAAAAAAGAAAGAAAAAGTATAAGAAAAAATCTAAACAAGTTACCAAAAAAACAAAATAATGATAAAAAAATACTTTAGAATCGGCGCAATTCCATTGATGCTGCTTGCAGCATTTGTAGTTATTCCTGTTGCAATGGCAGCTACAACTGCTCCTCAGAAGCTCGTTTATAACGGTCACCTTTTAGATTCAAGTGGTGCAGCTATTACCACATCTCACTCAGTTCGTTTTAGCTTTTGGACAAGTGCAGATTATGTATCAACTGATGTTACTGCTACGGGTTCTTTAAATATTACTGCAGGTACCTATGCAGACTGGAATGAAACTTTTACTGTAACACCAAACAGTAGTGGTTATTTTAACGTGGAATTAGGGAGTAGCACATCGTTACCAGATTTTTCTGCAATGTCTGATGATACATTAAAGAATTTGCATCTTCAGGTTGAGGTAAAAGCTGCTAGTTCTGCCGATACGGCATACGAACTTCTTGATCGTGATTCTTCGAACGATTCTTTGGATAGAGCGCCGCTTCTATCTGTTCCTTTTGCACTTAATTCTGACTTGCTCGATGGTCATGATACAGGAACTGCTAGTGGTTCGATTCCTGTATTGCTAACTGGTGGATTATTGGATTCTGCGGTAATTCCAGGTGCCACTGATCAAGATTCCTTTGTAATAGACAGTGATGATTCTGTGATATCAGGAAACATTAATCTTCAATTTGGACAGAGCCTTGCAAAAGTTCTTTCTTATGATGTTGATAGCACATATTTCAACTTTAATGATGATGTATATATACAAGGAAATCTTACTGTTACAGGCGCAGTCACTGTTGGGAATTATGATCAGGGTTCTGGCACAGGTGCTGGTGCATTGCGCTGGACTGGATCTGATTTTGAAGGATATGACGGTACTAATTGGAAGAGTTTGACATCCGGAGATAAGTTTGTAGGTGTAACTACTACAACTATGAGTGGTTCTTTTAGCACAGGAAGCCTTGTTGGTTATCAGGCTGCAAATGATTTTTGTGCAGATCAATTTGCGGGAAGTCATATGTGTCAGGTAGATGAAATTATTACAACGATTGATAAAGATGTAACAGCATTTGCTGGCAGCAGTAATGCGTGGGTTGCTGAGGGAGCCCCCGGATACACATCTGATTCCAACGACTGTCAGGGTTGGACATCTAACAATAATTCTCACCTTGGTGCATGGTGGGAATTTAGCACCGATGCAGGGGTAAGCGTTGCATCAGGAGGGGGGCAGGGATATCTGACAAATTGTGCCGTCGTTCAATCAATTGCTTGTTGCCGCTAATACATGAATCGCACTTTAATCAGAATCGGCGTTTATACTCCACTAATTCTGGTGCTATTTTGTAGCATTATAGATACAGGTATTATGGCTGTTTCTGAGCCAAACTATGTAACAGATCCTTCAACTTGCCCAGATTCAGATGCACAGTTCCCTGGTCAAAAATGTCCTGCTGGATTAATGATTTGTGGAGTGAATGGAAGCGATATTCCGCAGTGTTATGATACTTCTAATATTCCGGAACCAGTGTCTACTGTTACGTCTACAACACAATATACAGCTTCGCTTGGTGGAGGATATATAATTGACTGTTTTGCACAGCCACTAGATAGTGCGGCACCATATTGTGATAACAATGGAGCGTGGCTATGTAACAGAGATAGCACTTGTTACAACAATCCTATTAATAAATTAACAACTTGTACTGGTGCAGGGGAGTTTACTTGTGGCGCTTGTCGTAATGGCTATCAAACATGTAATGGTGATGATAGTGGTTGTGAAGTACAAACGAATGTGACTAATTATCCAACAGGAGATAATAACAATTATGGAGCAAGTTGTACTGCACAGTGTGACACTGGGTACCTAGATTGTGATGCAAGTGGTATCGATGCAGGTAATGGGTGTGAAGTGCGAGACAATAGTGAGTGTACTACAGTGCAAGGTGTTTCTGGAACATACGATGGATGTACATGTGTACCAGATAAAAGTTATTTTGAGACAGGTACTGAATCTGTGTATTCAGCTCCAGATCCACTTTTGTGGGGAACTCAAGTAGGTACTGGTTTACTCCTTCAGCTTAAAAACAACCAAGATATGACTTTTTCAGTTGGTAATATTGGAGATGTACTTACAACAGGAGGACTTACAGCGTCAGGAACCGTTGCAACAGAAAGCGGCATAGTGATCAATATGGATAACGAAGCAAAGGATGCAGTTTTAGTATTTGGTGCATTTCTTGGACAACAGACCCTCAAGTTCTTAAATGATGAGCATGTATTTGAATTCTCGGATGACTTACGCACAACTGGAAATTTATCTGCTAGTGGAGTGTTGGCTATAGAATCTAATGCAGATGTTGGAGGAAATCTTACTGTTGGGGGTTTGATCAATGGTATTGATATTTCGTCTCTTGTAAGTTCACAAGATGATTATCATCTTAAGGTTTCTAGTGGAGCAGGGCTGACAATAGATGTTGCAGGTGGAAGTTATCGTCTTGGTGGTAATGTAACAAATTACAATGGTGTTACCGGTCAATCACTCGTAAATGATGCCCTTAACTATGTTTACTTTAATACTGGAGGTCTTGTAATTAATCAGACAGGCTTTCCAACTGATCAAATGTACATACAACTTTCAACAGTTCTGACTGCTGGAGGAGATATTTCTACTGTTACAGATAGACGAATATTTAACAGCAGTGACACAGAACATACTGTTACTAAAGTATTCAAGCCAGAGTTTGAAGGCGCGGCTTATGCTGGTGATGGTTCTAATAATGTAGGCCAACTTAGGATCAACAATTCTGGTGGAAACTTGATGAATTACTATATGTGGACTAGTACTCGTTCTTCATTAAATGACTACGATATTCTTCTTAGATTCACGTTGCCTCCAGATTTTGTGAGGTGGGGGAGTACTCCGCTTGCAGTTTCATATAAATCTAGTTCTTCTAGTGCCTCCGATAACCAAATGGATATCACATTATATGATTCTAGTGGTAATATTGTTACTTTATCGGGAACCAGTACAGGGCTATCAAATACGGGTTGGACAACTACTACTCATACTTATGATGGGATTCCAACTTGGACAGCTGGCGAGGAGGCCCTAATTAGGTTTAGAATGTATGCTAAAGATAACGAGGAAATGCATTTAGGAACAGTCAAGTTTACGTATATTGAGCTTCAATCTGAGTAATGTCCATTGCTCCTTTTGAGTACTATATTCCATATAATCTGTTAGAGATTATCGGAGGTAACGAAGGCATCAATATCGCCCAATTGTAGATATTTTGTCATATAAGTACGTTAATCGCTTGCGAACAATGGAGCAATAGAACAAAAGAACAATAAATATGCAAGTAAACACTTTTCATCTTATCTAAGGATAAAAGTAGGTTATTGATCCTCTGAGAAACTCAATCAAATTTATACAACATTATCTAATTATAGTCAATTTAGAACAAGAGATTGAATTGTGTTTTTTTTGCTATAATAAGGGGAACAAATGAAATTAAAACAAACAAAAAAATCGTGCATCAGCCAAATTTTTAGAGTCCTATGCAAGTGGGGAATACCACTTATATTGGTAGGTGCATTTTCTGTGAGTGTAGCTGGGGAGGCAAAAGCCGCATCTAGCTGGAACCCAACACTTCTTGTTAATACTGAATCATTTAATGTTATAGATGATGGTGATGGGACTACTGATATAGAAGTTAGATTTGGAGAAACAGTAGACGAAAGAATAAGGTGGATGATAAATGAGAATC
>JAIPIN010000052.1 GCA_021734665.1 Kiritimatiellales bacterium | reverse complement strand
TCAGAGATTGAGGAATGGGAGCTTGCATGGGCTGTTGATTTGATCAATCATAGACCTCGCAAAAGACTCGGATACCGTACTCCTCACGAGGTATTCATGGAATCAGAGAGCGTTGCACTTCGAACTAGAATCTAGGAATAGTTTTTCTTAATGAATTATTCTGATCTAAGCAATAAATAAAAATTACATCACGAATAAAAGTGGTACTGCTTGTGGAAGCTTATTACAGAAAAAGCTTATATGTAATGCCTTCTTTCCACTGAGGATTATCCCATCGAGTAAAACCCATTTTTTCGCAAAGCTTTTGCATGGGTATGTTTTCAAATGCTGTTTCTGTCACAATCGCTTTAGCCTGAAACTGATTGGCATGATCAATGCATTTCTCAAACAGCACCTTACCAATTCCTTGCCCTTGATATGAAGGCATTATGAATATCTCACGTAAGAAAAAATGATGTGGTTCCCACCAATCGGAATCCAATGAACATAATGCAACAAATGCATTGTTCTCATCAGTAGCTACGAGATAAAGGCTATCTTGTCTATAAAAATGTGTTTTTAGAAATTGGATTGTCTCTTTATTATATTTGTAATGGAGATTTGCGAATGTGGATTCTTTTCCTTGCAGAATATCTATATCTTCTTCTTTCTTGATTAGTGAGTATTTGATGTTCATGTTTAGAGTTTACCATCTCCAGCTTTTGCATGGAAAAAGGTGTGTTCTGTTAGATAATGAGTCAGTTGTTTCTTGAGGAATCTTCTTCCTGACCCACTCTTGAGAAATTTTTCTCTTCCAAGGGCGTCCATTTTATTCAAATATGTTTCACAATATATAAGCTGCCAGCTAGATTCTCTGGCAGTTGAAGTATTTTTATGATTGTTGTGTTCAGCAATCCTGCGTTTCAAGTTACTTGTATAGCCGATATACCACTTGTCATTTGGTTTACTTTTGATCAGATATACGTGATACATAAGTATGCAATTATATCAGAATGCGTATTAATAAGTTGGATAATTTATTCGTTTAATTCACGTAAAGTCGCTTTGTGTTATTTGGCTGTGCCACGTGGGCGCGCCTAAGAAGCAACGTAAAGCGACTTCGTCGCTACGTGGCACGTAAAGCCGCTTCACGCCTTTACGTGGTACCCCCTGCAGGGTTCGAACCTGCAACCTTCGGTTCCGAAGACCGACACTCTATCCAGTTGAGCTAAGGGGGCATGTGATGTAAAGACCGACACTCTATCCAGTTGCCTGCCAGCCATAGTCTGAAGGACGAAGGTTGGCCTGTCCGCCGTAGCCTTGGCGAAGGCGAAATCTAAGGGGAAACAAAAACTATCCTAAGATTACCACTCAAATGTTACTTTGACATCTTAAAAACCTGATACAATAGTATCCATGCGGCGTTTGCTGTTCATCACAATGGTTCTATTTCCAGTGCTTTCTATGGCACAGGTTGCCCCGTTTCTTGATGTTTTAGGGCATCCACACGCACCACAGATAGAATTCCTACATTCAAGAGGAATTGTGGATGGCTATGGTTATGGCATTTTTAGACCCGACTTTACTATTAATAGAGCAGAGTTTTTAAAGATTCTTATGTTAGCGGTTTATGGTGATGAAATCTTTGGCACATCGGATCGCGATTGTTTTACAGATTTTAGAGGAGAGGAACAATGGTTTTGGAAACATGCGTGTGCAGCTAAAGAGCGTGGGGTTATAGATGGGTATCCCGATGGATCTTTTAGGGGGACAAAAACAGTAAATCTTGCAGAGGCTTTAAAAATGAGTATTGATGCATGGGGTATGCGAACTCCGGTTTATCCTGCGGGCCCTCCTAATTGGTATGATCCGTACTTTGATGTTGGTGCATCTAAAAGAATCTTTACAGAGTTTCCTTATAATCCGGGACATCTACTAACTAGGAGTGAAATGACGGTACTGTTAGTGCACTTGGGTCAGCGTATTCAGACTGTAACAATAAGTGGTGCAGATGATGATATAGATGATACTTGGCAGAATCCGTTAGAATCTTGTGGTGATGGAATGCTTGATATAGGAGAATCGTGTGATGATGGAAATGTTGGCAATGGTGATGGATGTGACGATTATTGTTATGAGGAAGATGGATGGGATTGTTCTTCTGGATTATGCATAGAAAATATAATAGATGAAGAACAATGTGCTATGTACATGCGTTATGGAGAACACAAAAATGTATGTGCTACTTGTGGCAATGGTATTTGCGAATCATTTGAGCCATGCACGGCAAGCACATGTACAGCTCAGAATTGCAGTAGTGATTGTGGTGATTTGTATTGCCCAGAAGACTGCGAATCCAATTTACCATTCTGTGGTAATGGCATCATAGAAGCAGATGAAGAGTGTGATGATAATAATAATGAAGATGGTGATGGATGTAGCAGTATTTGTATTATTGTTCCTGAGCCGGTTTATCATTCTGCTTTGCGTATAGAGCAGCGTACTGTGGATTCATTAAGTCAAACTGCAGGATCGGATAATGTTCTGCTATTTGCTTTTGATGCTACAGCAGGAAGGCAGAGCGCATTTATTACTGGTGTTACGTTTGGAGCCGATACTGGTAATCTAACAGATGCAACAGCTTACCGTTTACTTGTTGATTTGAATGGTGATGGAACAACAGAGACGCTAGCCGGAAATGCTTCGGCACAGGGTGGCTCTCTTACGTTTTCTAATATATTTATTCCAGTTACAGAAGGAGTAAGTACGCGTGTGGAACTTGTTGGTAATTTAACTCAAATAAATCAAGCAGGTGATCTTGCGATTGCATTCAAAACAAGCAATCCACAATTTATTCAGGCAGTTGGTGCACAAGATGGAAAAGATTTAACCGGAATAGATACGGATAGTGCAGGATGCAATCTTTCTATGTGTTGGATTGCAGTATTCACGCAAAGTCCAAATACAATAAATGTTACCGAAAAGGGGAATCTTTATGTTACACAATCTACTACTCCAGTGCCTGGTAGGCAGTTGCGTGCAGGTGCAGTAAGCGAATCATTAATGCGTCTTACTTTTAGAGCAGAAGGAGAAGATATCACAATAGAGGATATTGCGATTGCGGGAGGCAGTACATATATAGATGAATTGGAATTATTTGAAGCAGATTCAACTGTGTCTTTTGCTAAAGCGCGTGCAATCAGTTGCGATACTCAAACTGCAGGTCAATTCTGTGCTTCTACAAATCTTGTTGTTAAACAAAATACTCAGAAAGATATTATAATTAAGGCTTTTGTTCGTCCCGATTCTCCTGCACAGGCAAGTGGAAAAACATTTGCGCTTTATCTAACTACAGGTACATCACCGCAGCCAGCTATTCGCGCAGTAGGAAATGGATCAGACGAAACTATTAATCAAAATAATCATAATAGTATTGCAGAAGGTGAGGTGTTTATAGGTCGAAACAATGCAGGTGTAAACAATACGATTGCTGGAACTACGCACGATATTGCCGCTTCTAATATTGTTGAGATTTCTAATGATAACTCCGATCCAGATGGAACCGTAATTCCTATTGGCAATACTACTTTTGCCGCGTTCAAGTTTAAGGCATCGCAGAAGGCCAGTAGTGTAAGCTTCCCAGTTAATATTCGTGATCTTGTGTTTAATCTCAATGCTTCCAATGTCACCATAGATCCGGATACAGTTACTATCTATAACAAGCTTAATCCTAACTCTACAAAAGGATGCTCGGCATCCGATAGTACGGGAAACATAGTAATTACATGTTCCAATTTAGAAACAAGTTCAGTTGGAACAACTATTAACCAAGGATCAACTATAACCCTATCTTTGCGTGCCAATATTATTAGTGCTCAAACAAGTATTGGGACAGCTACTTTGCAGGCGAGCTTGAGGAGTCTTGGTAATCGTGCAGATGGAGGAACAATTGAATGGAGTGATGGGACAACAACGTTCGATTGGGTGGATATAGAGGAGGATAGGGTGGAATCGACTTTGTATAGGTCTGAATAGGGCTGGGGTTTGGGCTAGGGCTAGGGCTGAAGTCTATTTTGTAGACAAAGAAACTTGACTCATATTGGCTTCGGGATAGGCTCGAATATGTATTGGGTGTTCTTTTTTCAACATAGACAATAAGGAGACGAAGCCGTGAAGATTCTACAATCTATTTTTGTTTGTTTAATGGTTCTGTTTTGCGTTGATGCTTATGGGGCATCTCAGATTCACATGGTTATTGCTACGGAAAGCGATAATCCTGCTCTGACGAAAAGGATTACAGGATTGTTTAGCGACAATGTGGATTGGTCGCTCGAGTTGGGGTTGTGCCTTTCGGTCAAACAGATCAAGGACGGTACCGTCACGCTGGTTGTCCAACATGGCCACAATGAGCTGTCTCATTGGATGGCCAACGATCCGGCTGTCCTTCGTTATGCCGTTGCGCATAAGACACATGTAGGAACGTTGTTCCTTGATCCCGACACGCGAAAAAAGATTTTGGAACAACTCAAATTCTTGTTTCAAGTCTCACATGCGGTCGAACAGTATGCCGGTGTACAACGTGTGCGTTGGTGCGAAATGGATTTTCAGAAAAAGCTTTGCCCTATCTGTGAGCCGACTGTCGCAACGGAATGGAGGCCGGGGTATAGTTTCCATTATCCCCAGAACTTAGGCACGGAGGCTTTTCTGGGAATGCTCACTTCGCTCAATATTACATTGGCGATGCCACTGCGCGATAGCGACAAGTTACAGCTTTTGCCGTCGTACAGTTACGGCCAAAGAGTGACTATCATTGATCCTGGACCGCGCTACATCGAGCGAGTTCTGATTTGGAATTCGCATTACCGCGAAGGATCTGTGACGAAGCTTGCGCTGCTCATCGGATCTGAAGAGACGGCGTACGCTCCGTCTCGTTCCATTTTGGAGCGGAGTGGCCTGTGGGATAACGGAGTTACGAAACAGGAAATTGTTCATCTGTATTCGGATGAGATGAACATCTGTTTGGAGCATCTCTGGCGGGAACGCTGGGAAGTTGATCGAGCTAATTTCCCGGATCTTACCTATTCGCAGCTCAGTCGCGCCGAATATGGTTTCCGGCAGAAAGAAGATGGGAAGTGGGAGATTTATCTCCAAAAACTTACGTATGATTAACGTTTCTGAACACCCAAACACTAGGCGCTCATCCTCTCTTAAGGGGATGGGCGTTTTTTATAAAAGAGGCGTAGGATTTTGATGTAATTTTCGTTTACCATTCTTTTGGTATCTTGCTAAGCTTTAAGCCGTATTGGGGAGTCGTCCAGCCTTCGCCCTTCGGGGCTACGGCCGGCAGGCAAGTGGTTGATGTTGTTCTTTCTCTGTAGTTATCGGTTATATTGGGGAGTCGCCCAGCCTTCGCCCTTCGGGGCTACGGCCGGCAGGCAAGTGGTTGATGTTGTTCTTTCTCTGGAGTTATCGGTTATATTGGGGAGTCGCCCAGCCTTCGCCCTTCGGGGCTACGGCCGGCAGGCAAGTGGTTGATGTTGTTCTTTCTCTGGAGTTATCGGTTATATTGGGGAGTCGCCAAGTGGTAAGGCACGCGGTTCTGGTCCGCGCATTCGGGGGTTCGAATCCCTCCTCCCCAGCCAGAATTCTTTAACTTCAAAACGCCTGCCCGAAACCAGAAAAGCGGGCAGAGGAGGGATGAGAAGTTTATCCTGAGTAGCTCCGCGCTTATCCTTCGATACAATCCTCACTTCGTTCGGATCACTCAGGATGACACGCGGAGAGTAACGAAGGGAATCCCTCCTCCCCAGCCAATTTTCCCGAACCCGAACCCGATAACCGAACCCAATCCTGTATACTCCCTCGCAATGAACACCTTCGCAGCTCTCCACCCCATCCTCCAAGCATTCCTAGCTACGCTTTTTACATGGGGTGTTACAGCACTTGGTGCAAGTATGATCTTCTGCTTCCGCACATTAAATCAGAAGATGCTAGATGGAATGCTTGGCTTTGCTGCCGGAGTAATGATCGCAGCTAGTTTCTGGTCGCTTCTTGCTCCTGCAATAGAAATGTCGGATGGGGGATGGGTTCCTGCAGCAGTAGGCTTTGCCATGGGTGGAATTTTTCTTGGATTACTAGATAAAATTATCCCGCACTTGCACTTGGGTTTTCCAAAACAAGATGCAGAAGGATTACAAACAAGATGGCATAAAACAACACTACTTATTCTTGCTATCACTTTGCACAACATTCCAGAAGGACTTGCGATAGGTGTTGCATTCGGTGCACTTGCAAATGGAAATGAGGCTGTAACTCTTGCGGGCGCAATTGCATTAGCACTTGGAATTGGAATTCAAAACTTCCCGGAAGGATTTGCGGTAGCAGCACCTCTGCGTCGTGAGGGTATGTCTGCTGCAAAAAGCGTATGGTACGGCCAATTATCAGCCATTGTAGAGCCAATGGCTGCAGTGGTTGGTGCTGCAGCAGTAATCGTCATGCAGCCTATCTTGCCTTATGCGTTAGCTTTTGCAGCAGGTGCCATGATTTTTGTAGTTGTAGAAGAAGTAGTGCCAGAGAGTCAGCGTGCAGGGCATACAGATATTGCAACTGCAGCTGCAATGATTGGATTTTTAGTCATGATGACTTTGGATGTAGCGCTTGGGTAGGGGATATATGATGTAATACATTGTATGTTAAATGTAAGACAATGTAATACAGGGCGGTCTCAACTTTTAAGTGCAACACGTAGATGTTCTGAGAATACTTCTTTAGGAGTTCTCCATTCAAGTGTTTTTCTAGGTCTGGTATTAAGAGATTCTGCTACTTGATCTAGTTTCTCTTGAGTTACATTTTTAA
>JAIPIN010000005.1 GCA_021734665.1 Kiritimatiellales bacterium | reverse complement strand
CCGAATGAAGCTGCCAGAGAATTTCAAGAAGCAAGATTGCAGGTTCTCAAGATTGCTCTGGATTCTTCTGCTACACTCTCCTCGTCCTGTGATTCTTAAAGACTCTTCTACAGGCTCATTCTTGGATTAGAAAATACTGGGGCTAGGGAATAGAATTATAGTTCTTAATTGCTAGCCCCTAGTGCCTAATCTCCTAGCACCTAAAAAGCCACCCCCTAAGGATGGCTTTTTAAAAATTCTGACTAAACAATATCTATCTTTTATTCTCACTCATCTCTTTTAGCACATCGCGATCACGATCAAGTATTCCTGAGAAGTATCCGTTCTCACGAATAGCTCTGCGCGTTGGACGATCATAAGAAATTTGACCTGTCTGCACAATCATTGGTGGCAAGTATGAACTCTCTGCTTCAAGTCGCAATGAGCGTGTGTTTGGTCTAAGTACACGGTAACGATCTGAACCTTGCTTTGGGCTCCTGCTGAATCTTCTCAATACACGTACACGACGTGTGCGTTCTAGATGCGTGTTCTTGGTCTGATCTGAATCTGCACTTCTCACAGAACTTACTGCTCTTTCTTGAAGTGCATCAGTTTTTAAACCGGCTGTTTGAATTTGACGACGTGATGGCTTATTAATGTTACGAACATCTCGAGTCTCCTTAATGGCTTGAACTTCTTCACGATGAGATTGACGTTCAAAACTCATATTTGGTACATATGCGAAGGCTGGCTCGCCGGCCGAAGCCATGGCGAAGGCTGGCTCGCCGGCCGAAGCCATGGCGAAGGCTGGGACAACTACTCCAAGACTGAGAGCAATAGAAACTGATGAAACTAGAGTTTTATTCATGGGTAATTAAGTGAGAAGATAACAAAGAGGAGATAGAGATTATGTCTACAGTCAACAAAGAGCAATACGTGTTTGGCTTGTTCGAACACACAATGTATACATAAAACCAGTTTTTTAGGTTATTAGAAAATATTTACAGTAAAAGAGTCAATAAAATTCTGTTACCTGAGACCATTTGACCAGCTATATACAGAACCAAAAACATATAACAGCTTACTCAACCGCCAAGACTAAAACCGTCAAATGGACTATCTGGCTAGATACTTATTTTTTCTTCGCAGTCTTTTTTTTGGGCTTAGTTACTTTCTTTTTAGTATGGGTTACCGCCTTCTTAGCTTTTGCAGCACCTTTCTTCACTGCCTTCTTAGCTTTAGACGCCCCTTTTTTAGCAACTTTTTTTGCTTGTGACTTGCCCTCACCTACCAGATCTTTAATTTCTTTCTTTGCTTCATCTACTTTCTTTTGTGTGAATTTCTTAGCCTTATTAATGTTCTTTTGAACATCTTCACTATCTACAAATTCCTGAACATGCTTTGCTAATTTTTTCCCATCACGTTGCAGATGCTTGCCCAACAACTTTGCAGCATCTTCTGGATCTTTACATTTAGATAAATCATCACGCAGCTTTTTATTGCTGAGTAAGTAGCCTGCGGTTGCACCTCCGAGTGCACCAACTAGAAGAGAAAATTTCTTCATAACGTTTTGGGGAAAGGTAGTCCTGATTATACAAAAGTACGCGTGTAAATGCGAGAAGGATATGTTGCGCTAGACGAGCTTCTAGCTTGTAGCTGGTAGGAGCTTTGCCTGCAAGATACCAACTAACATCTAGTTCGCTTTTACAAAAGACTCCAATGGTAAAATTTCTGTCTTGCCATTTGCCCGCTCCTTCACTTCCACGCCACCAGCAGCCAAACTCTTTTCGGAAATAACCAATCTCTTTGGAATACCAATCAAATCAGCATCTGCAAGCCTAGACCCAACAGAGGCATCTATACGATTATCTAACAAACACTGCACCCCTTTTTCTTTCAGATCTTCGTACAGTGACAGTGCTTTTTTGTAAGGCTCATCGGTTTCCTTCTTTGCAATTGGTACAATGTGTACCTGTGCAGGAGCAACAGATTCTGGCCATACAAGTCCGTCATCATCTGCAAATGCCTCTGCAATAATTCCCATTAAACGAGAAATCCCTATTCCGTAGCATCCCATAATAATGTGATGCGACTCCCCTTTTTCGTCAGCATAAGTAAGATCAAACGGCTCGGAGAACTTAGTACCCAGTTTAAAGATATTCGCAGCTTCGGATGCCTTCTCTGCTCTAAATTTTGTTCCTCCAGTTTCGGGGCACTCGGTTTTACCTTCTTCATATATCTCTCCATTAAACGCAACCCTTTTACCTTTCTTCTCTGCGTCTTCGCTTACATAAATAGTATCTTCACCATTGGTAAGAACTACTTGATACTCGTGTGAATATTTAGAGAACGAACCTCCTGATGCGTAAGTAAGAAAAGTGATTTCCCCAAGCCCTAGTCTTTCAAATATCTTGTCATATGCTCCTTGTACCTTCTCGTAATATCGATCCAAGCACTCAATATCAGGATGAAATGAGTAAAGGTCCTTCATAAGGAATTCTCTACCACGCAAAATACCGGATTTGGCACGCAGCTCATTACGGAATTTCATCTGAATTTGGTAACACCCAAAAGGTAAATCGCGATACGACTGGATGAAATTTTGTACCAATGGCACAACCACCTCTTCATGTGTTGGATTCAACGCATATTCCTGATCACCCGCAGCCGGAACATGAAATAGTGGTTCAAAAACTTTAGGATCCCATCTGCCCGTCTTCTCCCAATACTCACGTGGGGCTAAAGCAGACATAAGAATCTCTTGCCCGCCAATTGCATCCATTTCCTCTCGTACTATTTGAGCAACCTTGGTTAGAACTTTTAATCCGAGAGGCAGAAAAGAATACACACCTGCCATTGTTTTATGCACGAATCCTGCCCGAACCAACAGATCTGCATTGATGCATTGTGCGTCAGCTACTTTGTCCTTTGAAGTTTTGGTGAAGAGCTCGGATATGAACATACGGGAACTGTAGCAAGAAGAACCGTAGGATGGAAGCAAAGGGGTCTAAATCAAAATCAGCGTCATTATTAACCCAAAAATAATACCAGCAATAACTTCACGTATGGAATGCCCTACTTCCTCGGAAAATTGATGAATATTCTGTATTAGATTAAGCGTGCGAGACTGTTTGCCTACAGTGCCTCTGACTGCAATTGCATCATACCAAACCACTCCAGCAAATACTGTGGCAATTGCAAATTCTACAGATTCGATTCCCATTTTATCTCCAACTATAATAAGGAGTGATGTAACAAATGCAGAATGAGAGCTTGGCATTCCACCTTGTCTGAAAAATATACGTCCACCAGATTTCTCACGAATGCGATTTATCACCTTAACAATCTCTGAACACAGAAGAACAACGGCAGGAATCAGAAAAATATACGTGTGAATTAGATTTTGGATGTAGGTCATACGAATATAGTAACCCAGCCCAAGCCCTATCCCAAGCCCTAAGCTGCCGCCACATCACAAACCCCCTTATAAGGACAACATCTACATACTCCAGCAGATGGAGTTGGATGGAAGTCTTTACTATCCATATTATCTTCGATTGTCTTAATTTGCTTGCGTGCATCATTAAGCTGATTCTCGCTACGAGTTGTACTTCGCTCCACTACTCCCTCGTCACTTAAGAACAAAAACATAAGCTCACCGCACGGCTGCTTATAGATTTCCTCAATTGCCATGGCGTAAATAGAAAGCTGCAGATCTGCATCTACTTGATCTTGAGATCTTGGAGGAGACGTTTTGAAATCGATTACTCTGATTGAATCACCATCCGATTCGACTCTGTCGAACCTTCCTTTTAGGACCGAACCATTCACATCTATAGAAAAACTTTTTTCAACAGCAATTACCTTCCACACTTCTCCACTCCCCTGCCCGCCGAAGCTCGAAGAGCGAAGGTGGGACCATGCATAGAACTGCTCCATAAGCCTTTCCCCACGTTCACGTGCAAAATCGGCTTCTACTCGCGAAGCATATGTATTAATGATGAAGGATTGATGCCAGAATTCGAGTAGGGTGTTGGGGGTGGGGTGTAGGGGGTCGGGATTATCATCATTATATTCATGACTAGTTTTGTCGAATAGAACCATTTGATCTTGACCAACGCCCAACGCCCTACGCCCTATTTCCATCTCCAATTCCCCCCACCTTTTCAAACAATTATGCACACTAGAACCAAAACTCTCCGCCTCACTTATTCCTCTTGGGATCTTTTTTACATTCGCATACTCAAACATTCGCGGACATCGGCGATAGGTTGATAGTTGGGAGAATGAGAGGGGCACAAGAATATTGTACCTCCTTGATATACTAAGACTCCAACCTAATAGTATTTCTACTCAACCAATCTTCCAAGATAACTTTTTCCTGAACAAACATTCTCTTCATTCTACGCCACATTTTTTGATTAGTAGTATTGTAATCAGCATGCGTATGCGGAACTAACTTCTTATCTAAACTCGAAATTAGCTCCCTCTTCTGCCTAAGACGTTCTTGCTTTGAAAGCACTTCTTTAACCCTATCGTACTTCTTAGCATCTTCTTTCAGATTATTAAACATACTCCTTGGCGACTGACCAAGAAAATTATCTTTAATTTCCTGCTCGGCATCTTTTAATAATTGTTCAAATTGAATTATTGGTGGCATCTTAACTTCGTCCTCATTTGTCTGCTCACCTATCCTCTCTGACATAGTGCTAGCTATAGATGCACTTTGCGTTTTAAGAATATGTTCATATTCACCAGTAAGATATGCTAGTAATTCCTGCGATTCCCCACCATCAATCCACCAATCCACAAAATTATCTTCTTTACATCTAACTCGGAACTCAATAATAACTGGCTCTGCTCGTTTCTGAAGCTCTTGAACAATAGCGCCTTCCAAAGGCTCTTTTGCAGATTCAATTCCAGCTTCAGATAATATTGCTTGACCAAGGAATTGTGTATACAAGCCCTCGATATGTTTCTTACGATTGTACTTCTTGTACCTAACAGCTAACTCTTGCTCTGATGCATCATCATCTAATAAATCTTCTAACGTCTTAATAGAATCCAAATCATTACGCTCTCTTGCTTCTATAAGTTCTTGCCTCAATTTTGGCTCATCTTTGGCGCGCAAAGCATAATATTCTGCATTTTCCATGAGCTCTCGTACATCAGCACCAGAACTAATGGCGTGAAAAATATCCTGACTCTGTTTGATTATAAAATCTGTCTTATTCTTTACATAAACACTTAGCTCATTCTTGTAATTCGCAATTTCTACATTTGTTAGATTGCGTGGTTTACCATCTTCTCCGAGCATTTTCTCCGGAACAGAAACAGTGGTTGTATGAGCAACAATTGCTTCAATTTTTTCATGATTTACATTTTTAATATCTTCCTTTAATTGATTTATATCTAACTCCAAATTACCTGAAAACAAATGATACATCTGTAAACCAGGTACCATTGATCTCAACCATCTACCATTGCCCATAGAAACATCCCAGTTGTGGCCTACTCGCTCTCCAAAACCATAATATCGGGTATCAGTAATCAAATCGACTAATCCTCTTTCTTTTGCCCAATCTTCCGAAGTACGTGTTTTGTCCTCCTGCCATTTATGACCCTCATACGCTCCATATATAACGACAGAAACTGGAATAGTGGCAATAGCCACTGGAGTTGCTATTGCACCTCCAACTCCTGCAACACCCGCACCAAATGTAACTAGGCCTGTTCCCGCCACGCCCAGTTCGGCAGTGTGATAAAAGTACCGTTGCTGATACTGAGACTTAAGTTCCTCATTATCAGTATTCTCAATGAGTTTTTTCGTCTCAGCTATCTCGTACACTGTTGCATAAATTGCCACTGCATCTCCTACAACTCCAAGTGCATTAAGTACTTTTCCAATTTTCGCCATTTTAGAGAATGATTTTGCTACATCTCCACCCTTTTCAGCGACAGAGAGTGCCCGTGCAACTTTCCTTTCGTCACTTAAAATCTTAGCCATCCTGGTAGCCTGTTTTGGATCAACAATACCTGTAAATGCTTCATTAAGCAGCTTAACCTTCGCTGCAGGATTAGGATCATTACTAATGAATTTTGCTACAGCTGATGCAAATTCAGGAGACTCATTCGCAACTCGTGCAAGGTTCTCACTTAGATCAAAACCACTCACCCTCAAAGCATCGATTACTTCATCCGAAGCCCCAGATCGTGCAAGCATCTGCTCCAGACGATTACCCTTTGCAACATCTGCCACTTCGTCAGCTGCCCCTGCACCTAGCTTACTGTCGGGATCAAAGATTTTTAATTCTGGCCCCTTAGCTTCTGGTGCTGGTTTTGGCTTTGGATTTTTCACCGGACCTCCATCATCAAAAGTATCAGGTCCTTTAGGTCTTGGACGAGGCTTTGGCTTTGGTGCTGCATCTGGATCTGGTTTTGGTTTTGGCTTGGATGCTGAACCAGATGCTGCACTATCTGGCACAACTTCAGCTATCTCATCTACTTTATTCGCAATATTGTTGTACGCTGATTCTAATTTTTCACTAAAGTAACTAGGGCTCATGCTTCTATATCCGGCCTTTATCTGGTGAACCACATTTCCTTCTCCAATATTTCTTATAAATTCTGGAATAATTTTTTGTTTCTTCCAAAGTGTCGCAACCCCTTTGCGCATTTGTCTTTCAATATTTCCTAAGCGTCGGTCAATAGTTTTTTGAATTAGCTCTGCACCATCGTGCCCACGCAAATTTGCAGCAATACGCCTATAGGATTGCCATTCTTCCCACAAAACCTCCAATCTAGGCTCGGTCCATCCACCTTTCAATCCCGTAGATCCAACTAATGCATAACGCGCTCTATTAAAACGATATGGGTATCTTTTTGCAAAAACCTTAATCTCACTACGCACTACTCGGCCCTTTGCGCCTGGGCTAATAATTCCAATTGCATACTTGCCACTTTTATTCCACAGCACTTCATATGGCCACCTAATTGAACGCTTGGTAACCTCCCAAGCCCCACGCTTGAGTCCAACATCACTCCTTAGAAAGAATAATTCTAAAGCACCAACACTGCTTGCATACACAGCTGTTCCTCCAACCCAAACTCTTGCTACTTCTTTCAGATTAAATTTATCTGGGTTTTCGATCGCCTCTAGACATGCTGCACCCAAAGCTGGAATACGATCGACAACAAGATGCTTTCCAGAATTAAAAAGATATGGCACGCCATTGAATATCACAACTTCACCCCCGTCCAACATAAAAGCTCCAACCCACGCTGCATTATATTCCAGATTACTTTGATAAGAATCTCTATTTTTTTCGACTGCTCTGGTATGACTCAGGTCAGCACCTTCAAAATTCTCAGACCATAGTTCGCCGACTTTGGTACTTCCTTCTTGTATTCCTTCATAAGTTCCTGTTGCCACACCTGCACTTTTATCAGCAATATCCTTAGCTTCTTTGGGTATTGATTCGTCAACTTTTTTTTCTAGTGCAGAAGCGGCATTATTAAACCAATCACTATTTTTTTTCAACCATCCATATCCTTTATACAACCCATACCCCAGTGCTCCTACGCCAGGCACCCACACCCACCAAGGCAAACCAGATCTCTCTCCCTTCTTTCGATTTCGCAACCATACAACCAATCCCAAAGCTCCGAGCGTTGCCGTGACAGCTAGAGTGGTCTTTCCTGGATTCTCCTTTACCCAACTGACTATCTTGTCAGCCTTCTCTCCAGTCCAATTCTTTGTGCGCTGCCACTTAGACAACTCTTCTGCGGGCACTGGCTGAGCTTCTGGAGTTTGTTCTTTTGAACTATCTGTCGCAACAGCTTCTGGGGATTTTGCTTCTTTCTTGTCTTCAACTGGCTCATCCTCTGGAATTACTGGACCAATAATAATGCTTAATCGATCACGATGTTCCTGGCTCATATCAATCGCACGCTCGCGTAAATTTTTGTCTATTTCTTTTCTTTCCTCTGGTGTCATTTCCGACTGCTCCAAAACATCATATGCACTCTCCCACTTATCTGCCTTGTCTACATCTTCCAAAACCGCAACAGCTTGTTCAACTTTTTCATTTGCTTCGGAAGATCTCTGATGAATTAAGCGTCTTTCGTGAGATGAAAATTGGAATTGCATAGTATAAAAAGTGATAAACATAATTAAGCAGCTTGGCGGAATGGATCAATAATCCCCTGCACTAATCCCTTTACGCTACCAGTAACAACACCAGACGCTAAACGAACGGTCTGATTGGCACATTGCTGAATAGGATTTCTGGATACTTTTAACATTCTTACAGGTATCTGAGCACGGCCTGCCATCTTCCCGCGTACTTCTTCACGACTCTGCGCAATTGTGCGTGCAATCTTTTCTGTCTCCCAATACTTGGCAATATCATGCTGCTTTTTACTATCAAGACTACCCAATAGTTCATTTACCTGATCTCGAACTTTAAGCACACCCTTATCTGTATCCACATTACCTTTTGCATCCTGAACACGTACAACTTCTTCGTCTAATTTTCCTACCAGTTCTAAATACTTAGTTATATGCTCACGCGGGTTTGCATCTCCATCTTTATCCTCATCGCCCCTTGATTTAAATAATTTGAACATTGTTTATTTAAGAAAAAAATTTAAGCACTAGTAGTAAATTCGACTGGTGGTTGTGTTTGATCTGAATCTGTAGCCTCAGTTGGAACCGTAGGCGCTGCTGCCGTAGGGGCTGCAGGAACCGCGGTTGGTGCTGCAGGCTGATTAGCTACTGCAGATGTAGAAGGCTTAGGCGCTTCTTTTACCACTACTCTATCAGCAGCATTCCACAATTGCACCTCAGTAGGATTAAGAAGCCCGCCAAGATTATTCACCGTCTCATCACAGAACTGTCCAAATGTCATAATGTTCCCCTCTTTCTTTTTCTTTCTGTATTTTGATATAAATGCAGTTGCATCTGGAACCTTCTCGCCATTAACCTGAACTGAATGCTCTTCTAATTTCTCGTAAAACTCTATACGCTCAGGCTCTATAAACAGTGATGCTCGCAAAGCCTCTAAAATCCCACCCATAAACTTATTTCCTTCGTAACTCTTGTAAGAAGGAGCGAGGAAGCTTGCAATTTGATTACGGAATTTATCAAAGTACTTTGTAAATGTTTCTAGAATCGGCTTAAACTTTTCTAACATAACTCCAAGCCCTCCAGTTGCAGAAGCAATGATAGATGCAAATTTGCCTTTTGGCTTCTCGTCAATTTTTGTAAGCGTAATTATTGGCTTTTCTGTATTCTCATTATTTGTTGGATTCTCAGAGTCTTCTAAAGATTCGTCGTCTTCTGATGTCTCAGGCTCCTCTGACTGCGCAATATCCTCTGCAATTTGTGGCACCAGAACCTGCTGCTCTGTTTTTTCTAGAGTATCTTGGCTCGATTCAGATACACGAGGTATTACCACTGCTGGAGATACAAGCTCTGTTGCAGAAACTTCAAATGGTTCAGGCTCTTCCGCCTGTTCGGAACTCTCTGATGCCGTATCACCAAGTTTTTCATTTTTATAAATAAATCTAGACTCACCAAATAGGTGTTTTTTGGCTAAATTCTTGTACTTATGTGTCATATATTTGTGTGTGTAATTTCTCTTATATTATAGCAGAAAACAGCAATCGCAACAACGTCCTGTAGCCACGTTTCATGCTAGTATGAGCCTCCTCTTTTCTATCCTCTAACCCCTCAAGGATATGAACATTCAACACTTCGAAAAAGGCTTTGAATTCTCGGATGCACAACGCTTATTAATGGCATCCAAAGTCGGAAAATTGGCGACGTATTGCAAAAAAGTTAAAGACGATAGTTCTGTAATCCGCATAGAAGCCAATAATCGAAGTACCAAGAAAGGTAATGATCAAATGAAAGTGACAGTCACTGTTGAACTTCCTAAAAAAATACTACGAGCAGAGTCGCGTCGAGTTGATCCTTTGATTGCTGTAGATCGTTGTGTAGAAAAACTTGAGCCACAGATTAAAAAATACAAGGATAAGAGCTTGAAAAGAGCGCTCGGCAAAATGCCTAAATAGCAATTAGCTCGTTAGCAATTAGCTAATTAGCCAATTTGCTAACTGCTAATAGCCAAAATAGGGTAAGATATCCCCAATATGCGAATCTTATTATTCATTAGCGCGCTGTTCACAAGCGCAACTGTTGCCCTAGCTCAGGGCACAGAACCACTAACACCTGTTATCTCCGGACCAGAAGAAATAATGGTTGGCCGTACACTTGTGTTGGACGGATCTTCTAGTAAAGGGTTGGGGGGGAACACAGAATACAGATGGTACATTGAAGGAATTGCTCAACCCATAAGTCGAACAGTAGAAGTTGTATATACACCCGAATCTGTAGATGCAATTGTGGTCCGACTTGTGGTACGAACTGATATTGATGGCGAAGTACAAGAATCAGAAACACAGCGCATGATTACTGTATATGAACGCAAAATAGCAATAATTGCTGATAGTTATATAGAACGAGAGAAGCTACAAATTCACCAACAAACGGCAGCAAATGAGGGAGTTTATCTACGCATTGTACAACCTGTAGGTCCAACCCTTCCCGTAAGCTCAGAGGAAGCACTATTCAATATAATTTCGGAACAAAGTACTGCTCTGCCAGGTGCTCAATCCATTGTACTTTGGACTGATGGTATCACTGGATTACAAGCTCTCACACGAGCAGTAGAAGCCGACCCAACACGACTCGCAGGAATAGAAAATCAAAACATTGTGATTATTACCGATAGCAGCCTTAACACTCTTGCGAGAACTGCACGTGGACCTTTCTCAGTACTCAAACCAGATCGAATTGTAATCACCAGAAAGGAAGCTATTAATCCACTGATTTCTGCAGTTGATACAGACACATTTCTAACAGATATAGAACAACGTGATATTGATTTTCTTGTAGTCGATGAATCTTCAGGTGTTATACGTCCATGGAATTTACTCTCCTCTCTTGTGAACTTCATGCTGACACACGGTGTATCTAGTCAGATTGTTATCTTGCTACTAACTCTGCCAATCATTGCCATGATTTTGGCTTTCTTTAAACAAGTTATCGGTATTACTACATTCGGACTCTACACGCCTTCTGTAGTTGCCTTGAGCTTTTTGGCACTTGGTTGGACATTGGGCCTAGCCTTCTTGCTATTCATTTTAATAACAAGTTATGTGACACGTGCACTACTGCGCAAATGGAGACTTTTGTACGTTCCAAAAGTTGCAATCATGTTAACCGTAGTAAGTATAACTCTGCTACTTTTGCTTGGCATCGGTGCGTCATTTAATATTACATTTGGTCGTGACACGATCTTTATTCTTCTGATCATGTCTACATTGTCGGAAAGTTTCCTCGCAGTAAAAACTGAAGAAGGACTTGTTAGTGCTGTTATAGGAATTGGAGAAACAATTCTTGCTGCACTAATCTGTGTATTCATAGTCTCTTGGGCTGCATTGCAATCAGTTCTCTTGGCATATCCAGAAATCATACTTCTTACTATTTTGGTAGATATCGGGCTAGGTAGATGGACAGGACTAAGACTGGTTGAATACTTCAGGTTCCGCGAGGTGTTTAGTCATTTACAGGAAGAATAGGGCTAGGGCTAGGGCTAGGATTTGGCCCAGCCCAAACCCAAGCCCCAACCCTTTTATATGCTCAAGCAATTCCTTAACTCCGGCATCCTAGGAATCAACGCTCGCAATCTTCTATATGTGAAGCCATTTAACCCCAAGAAAGCTACAGCATTAGCAGACAATAAGTTGAAGACAAAAGCATATCTTGCAACCAGAGGAATCCCCGCAGCTAAGATTTTTGCTCGCATAGAAACACGCGAACAATTACGACAATTTGATTTCAAAAAACTTCCTGACGAATGTGTTCTAAAACCGAACTTCGGATTTGGAGGAGAAGGAATTATTGTTCTAAAAGGGCGAGATAAAAATGGCAACTTCTTAAAACAAGGTAAATATCCAATTACAAATCGTGAACTAGAAGAACACATAGAAGATGTTCTGGATGGGAAATTTTCCCTTGGAGGTCGTCTAGATACTGCATTCTTTGAGCAGATTCTTATTCAGCATGATTGCTTCGCTCGTTTCAGACCTGCTGGATTACCAGATATCCGTGTGATTGTTTTTAATCTGGTTCCCGTAATGGCAATGCTAAGAGTTCCAACCAAAGAGAGTGAAGGCAAAGGGAACGTGCATCTTGGCGGTATAGGAATAGGAATCGATATTGCAAAAGGTGTTACCACTCATGCAGCCCAATTCCATTCTCTTATAAAAACCCTTCCACATGGAGGATCTCCATCTGGAATAAAGATACCTTTTTGGGACGAAATTCTTTTGATTTGTTCACGCATTCAGCAAATTACTAATATTGGATATTTAGCTGTAGATCTGACAATTGATGAACAAATGGGGCCCGCTCTTTTGGAAGTAAATGCGCGCGCTGGGCTTATGGTACAGCTAGCGAACCTTGCACCACTGCGCGCAAGACTGGAACGTGTACAAGGTCTTAAAGTTAGTTCACCAGAGAAAGGTGTTCGCATGAGTCAGGATCTATTTGGAGAAAAGGTTAAGAAAACAGAATCGACATCAAAAGGTGACAAGCCTGTATTGGGAACGAATGAAACTATTTATATAACAGGCGCAGGATCAACTATAGAAGTCCCATGTCGTATTGCAGCTAGTAAAGAAAGCACAATATTTTCTCCTGAACTAATAGATAAGCTAATAGAAAAAGATGCATTGGAAGCAAAAGATAAAACAAACCAAACATATCGCGTAAAATTCACACTTGGTGGGAAAAAAATTCAAACACTTGTATCAAAAGAAGAAATTCGCACCAAAGATGTTCAAGCTGTGATTGGCAAAAGAGATCTATCTGACTTTTTGATCGATCCATCAAAAAAAGCATCTGAATCAATTAAGCAATCATCTGTAAAAGTAGATCTACGTGCAGTAGATAACATGCTTTCAACAATGGATCGTGAGTTGCTACTAATAAAATTCCTAAAGCCTATTAACCTAGAAGAGGAGCGCGAAAGAATCAAAGAAAACCGCCAGTACAACCCAAATTTCTATTATCCTGAAACTAATATAAATCTAGAAGATGCCAAGAAAAAACTGGACCAGCCTATCCAAGACGATTCCACACTCGGACAATTACTGGAAAAGAAAAGAATTGAACTTTTGGCTCGAATTGAATTACTTAAATCCCGTGGAAATGCCGAAACCTTTACTCAAGCTTCCAAGAATCTATACGGGCAACCGTCTTCTTCTATCTTACGTGCAGCCGAAGCAACTCTGCACCATAGGGAAGCATGTGAATTGCCACCACCACAAAAATCGCTACTCTCTACTGATCGCGTAAAAAAGATGTTCGAAGAGATCTTGGAACACTATGTCTTGGACGGATGGGAAGTGGCAGTGCGTAAACGTCTGGTGGCAGATTGCACGGTAGGCGGACGGCATATTTATCTGCGCGAAGGTGCTCTCTTTGAACCTTCTCATGTCCAATCTCTAATAGCACACGAAATAGAAACGCATGTACTCACAGCAGAGAATGGCGACCACCAACCTTTTGCGCTATTAAGACGAGGATGTGCCAACTACTTAGATACTCAGGAGGGGTTAGCAATCTACAACCAGAATCAAGTATTAAGCCCATATCATGATCGTAGATACAACCCGCCTCGCAATGTATTGGGACTGGAATTTGGTCTTAATCATTCTTTTGCGGAAACGAGAGCTTATTTAGAAGAAGAGATTGGCTATTCAGAAGGGAAATCAATTACTCAAGCTATCGCCATTAAGCGAGGTTTAAGTGATACATCCGAGAATGGAGGATTCACTAAGAGCCTAGTGTACTTCCGTGGTCTGCGCGCAATTGAACGATTCCTAGAGAATGGCGGAGACCTTAAACGATTGTATGTGGGTAAAATTGCACTGGAAGATTTGGAACTTGTAGAAAAACTTCCAGACTTGCAGAAGCCTCTTCTTATTCCAGATTTTTTGAGGGAATAATCTACAGCAAAAAGGTTTAGTAGGTATATTAAGCTGATTACGTTTATTAGGTTCTCTATTTAAAAAAGAACAACCTAATCAACTTAATGAACCTACTAAACTTAACCAACCTAATAAACATCCTCGTTACTCCCAATCAACCCTCGAAATAGACGGCACTACCGTCATCCACGTCTGGCCAGAAGCAAATTTAACGCTATCACCATCTAAAGTTTTAAACTCATACATTTCCTTTGGTGCACTTTTACTCCATGTGCCTTCTATCACCTTACCAGCTTGGAACAACAGCATCTTGCCTCTTCCTTGCATATCTATATCCAAACGACCGTATTCCCGTTCTCCGATAATTGGAACCTCTAATACTAATACATTACGCGGATGTGCTTCGCTTATCATGCCACCATTAGTGCGCTCATACCTTCTTGATCCAGAGAGATATTTGTACTGAACATTATGTACCGGATTGAAGAAATTTATCTTAATTGCAATTGCTCCTGTTTCCGACTGAGCCCTGCCTATGTCATATGGAGGCCACTGATTTGGCTCTATCCACTTAGGCAAAAGCTCTTTTATATAATCTCTGCCAGTAAATAGATTATGAGGAGCTGGAATATCATCTATTCGTATGAATTTGTCATCGCTTTTTGAATTATCATAATAAAGACCATTGATTGCAATAATGCCTTCATTACCATTAGCTCTTGCTAATGCATCTGGACTACCTCCTGCATGTAAAATTACATTTGTATGTGGAAGCAAAGCATCTATGAAGTAATTACGTAGTGAGCGTACTGGACCCACAATCTTAGGTAGCTTTTTGGCATTGAATATCACAACAAAGCGCGAGATCAAACCTTCTACAATATGCTCCTGAATCATTAGCGCTTCTTCTAGTCCTTGCTGGTGCGGACGAGCTCCCTCGTGATTTTCTATTACAACAGCAATCATTGGCACTTCCTTTTTCATGCCAGGAACCATGCTTAGCTTGGCGATAATTTCGGAAAATGGAGAAACTAAAGGGGTATCTTTTTGGGGCAACAAATCGGCAGGGCCTGGCAAAGGCTCTAATACTGTGAACAATGAATGTTGTGGAATATTACTCGCGAGAAAAAGGCCTGCTCCTAATGTGAGTACTAGGACGATGAGCAGTAAAATACGTTCAAAGAAAGCCATTTAGATTTTGTTGGAACAAACTATTTTTCTTCTTCTTTCTTCTCTCCTTCTCCACCTTCACCTTCTGCTTTATCTTCTACTTCGGCATTGCCCTCTGCCCCAGCTTCACTCTCTACAGGAGCCTCTACTACTTCTTCCTTGCGTGGTTCTTGAACTGTTGCAATTACAGTCTCTGGATCTTCCACAATAACAACACCGTCGGCAACTTCCAAATCAGCAACGGTTAACGCTGCACCAAACTCTTCAAGTTTTTCGATATTTACTACAATCTCGTGTGGTAATGCAGTTGGCAAACACTTAACAGTTACGTGATCATGAGGAGTAATCAGAATACCTCCAAGATCTTTAACAGCTGGCGACTCTCCCTTGTGGATAATAGGAACCTGCGCTTCAATCTCCCTCTTCATATCTACTGCAAAGAAGTCTACATGAAGTATCTTGTCGGATACTGGATGAAATTCAATTTGATGGAACAAAACAGGAACCTTCTTGGACCCTGTATCTAGTTCAACCAATGTGCTTTTACCTGCTTCTGAATAAGCTTTTAAAACATCCTTGTGAGTGCACTGCAAAGAAGTGTTCTCTATATCATTACCATACAGAACACACGGCACATTCCCCTCCTTACGAATGTGTTTAGCAACCTGTTCGGTCGTCCTTGCCGTTACTGTAAGAGCAATAGTATCCATGTACTGAATGTTTATAGCCAAGAAAGGCTACGAGAATTGATCTATTGGGTCAAGAATAAAGAGGCAAAAGAAACCAAAAAGGAAAGAATCCTCCTTTTACTCTTTTAACTCCTTTTGCTCTTTTTGACCCCTTATACCACTCCATTTCCAAAAGTATCTGCATGAACTAACAAGGTGTGCTCTGCCCGCTCTTTTTGTCAACAACGGCAAAAGGCTTGATCCACTGAGCCTGTGCTTTCTGTCTCCTGCACTTGCTTCTGGATAATATAAAACCTTCTTGCCAATTCCCCAGCATCGCCTACAAAGATCTGTATCTTCAAAAAATAAAAAGAATCGTGGATCAAATCCCTCCAACTTTTCGAACAAACTTCTTCTTATAACCAAGCACGCTCCAACTACCCAATCCGTATCACGCACAAATATAGGATCACGTTCATGCTGCAAATATCGCTTGAGTCGACCTGTAAAAATGTGCTTTAGGAAAGTGCGTTTGATAATCAGATCAGGAATTGTTGGGAATGTTCTATAAGAATCACGCGCTGTGCCATCTGGAAAAACAAGCTTGGGAGCAATAATCCCAATAGACTCATCTGCTTTTAACACCTTTATTAATTTCTCTATAGCTTCTGGCTCTGGCTCGGTATCTGGATTAAGGATTACGATGTACTCCCCTTTTGCATATCGCTCTCCAATATTGTTACCCTTACCAAATCCTAAGTTCCTAGGAACTTCTACAATACGAACATTCGCAAAATCTTCGAGACGATTCCTAAGTATGCCGATTGAATCGTCATCCGAATGATTATCTATCACAATTATCTCCATATCCCCAGCAACTGTTTGCTTCTGAATATTCTTCACACACTCCACCGTATTAAGCGGGGTGCGGTAATTTAATATAAGAACAGATACGAGAGGAATCATAAAGTAAAGTGTTAATCTCCTTGTGATTGTAAGCTTGCAGGCTCAACCATTAATACAAAAGATTGCCCATCACTCCTAGGACAATGCTCGACGCCTTTTGGAATAATCCCAAACTCATTATTTGTAAGAACCATGTCAGCCTGATCACACATTTGAATAGTTATTTCTCCCCGAACTACCATAAAGAGTTCATCTTCTTCATGCTGATGCCAATTAAATTCCCCTTCAAACATTGCCAATCTAAGAACTTGATCGTTGAAACGAGCAATATCTATAGGTGACCACGGCTTATTAAGCTGATCAACATACTCTGATAGATTGATCTTTATAGGAATGGAAGACATATTCAATAGTATGACGCAATCTTGGGGCTATTGGCTATTAGCTTTTAGCTAATTTGCTACTAGCTAACTTCTAATTTGCTAATATGCCAATAGGCCATGCCATCCATCAAGAAATCAAAGGCAGATGATCCATTGGAAGAGCTAAGAAAACGAGCTGCTCAAGCTCCTCAAAGCCCAGGGATCTATCGCTGGCTCGATAAGAATGGGAAAGTGCTATATATCGGTAAGGCGAAGAATCTTAGAAACCGATTGAAATCGTACTTGCCCCCCGTAGCTTCAGCGAAGGGGGGTGGCCAAAAAGAGGATAAGAAATTAGGGCCATGGAAGCTGGCAATGCGAAAACAACTAGCAGACTTTGATGTAACGGTTACAAATTCTGAATTAGAAGCCCTAGTACTGGAAACAAATCTTATAAAAGAGAATAAACCAAAGTACAACGTATTAATGAAAGATGATAAGAGTTATTTATATGTTCAGATTTCACGCGACCCATATCCAATTGTAGAAGTTGTACGAAGAAACACAGCGCCAAATACAATTGGATTCGGTCCTTTTATTGGCGCCGACAATATTAGAAAGACTATGGACATGCTTCACTCCGTCTTTCCTTATAAAGCATGCAAAAAATCACTCGAATCACTCAATCGTGCTGCGGAAAAAGGTGAAGATACATCAAAAATATTTAACAAAGATTCCAAGCCGTGTTTGGAATTGCAGATAGGAGAATGTTGCGGACTTTGCAAAGGAATGCTTTCTCATAAACAGTACTGCGAGATAATTGATAATGTCTCTGATTTCCTCAAAGGTAAGCGAAAAACTGCAATAAATAAGCTCACGGAAAAGATGAAACAAGCAGCATCCGAAAAGAAGTTCGAAAAGGCCGCCAAATTCCGAAACACCATTCAATCCATTGAGCATATGGAGAGCCAACTTGTCTCCGACACATCCAATGAAGACACCGATATCTTGGGCATGGCAGTTGTGAACGGAAAAGCACTCGTCGTCCTCTTTAAAGTGCGTGACGGAAAGCTGATTGATGATCTTAGTCTTACACTCGCAGGTGAAGCTGAAAATGTTAGTGAAGCTCTTGCACAATTTATACCGCAATATTATTCGACCACACCAGACATTCCAAATGTTATTGTCATAGGTGAAGAATTGGAAGAACATTCACTGCTGCAACAGTGGCTAGAAGATCAACGTGACAAAAAAGTAGAATTGCGAATCCCAGAACGAGGAAAAAAATCGAAGTTACTAATGCTCGCCGAGAAGAACGCACAAGAAAAGATGAAACAGATGGAAACCAAGTGGGAAACTGCTGCTGCAAATATAGAAAATGCTCTGGAAGAACTACAAAATACGCTTGAGTTAGCCGAAAAACCAAAGCGCATTGAATGCTATGACATTTCTCATTTAAGCGGGAGCGAAACCGTAGGAAGCATGGCAGTAGCTAAGAATGGCAAAGCTGCAAACGATCAATATCGCTCATTTACTATACGCACACTAAAAGATGGTGAAGTGGATGACTATAAGGCGCTTGCTGAAACTTTGAAGCGTCGGCTTAAGTACTTAACTCAAAACATTAAAGAGGAAGAAAAGAAGTGGAAAGCAAAAGGCATCACATTCGGCAAAGTTAGAAAGAAGGAAATTGAGTTTTTGGAAAAAACAACCAAAGAAAAAATTGATCCTAAGGATTTCATAGTCGCTCGCAAAGCAGATGTAATCATTTCTTACGGATCAATGCGTGAACACAAAGGGGCGATAGTTGAACTTGAGCACTTATGGACACATGAAAAGTGGCAAGATCCTATTCTGGTATCACTAATGGCACGAAAGCTATTGCATCGAATTAAAAAAGGAAAGGTATATGCAATTATGAAGAAAGAAGACGAAAATTTCTTCGGAGAACTTGGATTCCAGTACATAAAAGATGTACCTGCTCCTCTAAAAAAGAAACTAAAAGATAGAACTGTAATGATGTACTCATTAAAGGACCATAAAGATGACTCATCTCTTCTCGCCAAGCCAGATCTCTTAGTAATTGACGGAGGAAAAGGACAAGTCTCCACCATTGCTGCAGTTCTAAAAAAACTTGAATTAGAAATTCCTCTTATAGGACTCGCTAAACGCGAAGAGGAAGTATTCATCCCTAGTTCTAGCCACCCTATCTCCTTCCAAAAAGATTCCCAAGCCAAATTCTTACTGATGAGACTACGAAATGAGGCCCACAGATTTGCCAATCATTTAAGAGAGAAAAAGGGGTCTAAAGCAGCGATTCATTCTGCACTAGACGATGTTACTGGGATTGGAGAAAAGACCAAGAAAGAGCTTATGGAAAGGTTTGGATCGGTGGAAGGGATTAGAAATGCATCAGACATAGAACTATCACAAATACTATCCGAATCTCAGTTAGAAGCTTTGAGAGAAACTATTTGACGTAGAGCAAAGCAGTTCTATAGTGGCGAACCAATGGATGAAGAATTGCTAACAATTGCCGGCATTAGTAATATTGCAAGCTTACTTAAAGTATCAATCGATTGTTATGATGAAGATGATCCAGATGCAATTGCAGTCTTGCGAGAATGCAGAGATTTAAGTGATGCGACACGCGAACAACTTGTTGGTTTACTTACAGCACACCGAAAGATTCCAAATAGATTAGAAACATTATCTACAGATACCCTTCGCATTTGCGTTGCAATATGCAATGTGGCCGCCTCAAATAACGCAACTTACACAAAAGGAACCGAACATTGTACGCCCAATCAATGTAGAGGAACCGATCATGCTATATCGAATGATGATGAATCAACTTGGTAGAACCTCCTGAGCCGTAGGCTGATGACGCTGATATTTAGTGATGACATCCGAAAGTATTCCAGCAACTTTTCGTGCGCGAGGTACGTAATGCTTGGTAATACTTTGTCCTCCTAATCCTTCTTTAAGATGTATACAGAGAATGCCAAACGGGAATATATCCCAGTACTGTGTCTTGGTACTTACTCCTCCAATATTTTCTATATGGATTGGTTTAATTTCCCGCTTAAAGAATGAAGTCTGATCCAACAGAATTACTTTGTCTGTTGTAATTAGAATAAAGTCGTACGCCCAATCTATATATGCCTTCATCAAATTGAAGAATACAAAAACAAACCACAAGAGAAATATAATCCCAACTGTCCAAAGCATCGGCCAATCAAAGTGCCAACCAATTGCGCCTAAAATCCCCAATCCCATAGTAATAAAAATTTCACGAAATATGGCGAACAGGAACGAGAGCCCATGATAATACGTTAGCAATATTTCCTCCTCACCTTCCGCGCAGAAGCGCTTTTTGATCTTGTTTACGTCCGTTTCTAGAGCAAAGATTCGCATGGTTTGTGATGGTAACGCAAAAGCAGCTTTTCTGAAAGCAAATTGGTAGCCCGTAGGAGAATCGAACTCCTGTTACCAGGATGAGAACCTGGCGTCCTAACCACTAGACGAACGGGCCGCGCAAAGAAGTATAAGGAGTATAAAATACTGCGCAACTAATGAACCCTACAAAGTTGATTCACAAGCACAATATGCTCAAGTTTGACCCTGAGATAACAACGAAAAATACGCCTATAATCCATTTGTTTCGCAATTTAAATCCATTACGATCAGCTAACTGATTTCTTACTCTATAAAGATATGGGATGGCTAGCAGATAGGTATCATTCACCTAAACAAATACTAAAAGTATTAGATCAAGATACCAAAGGACCACCAATGCCCGACGCGGTTCGTGCAAGAATTCGAGTAATATGTAATGAAATATTCTGTCAAAAATTACCATTGCCCAACGAAGCGACGATTATAAGTGATGGTAATGTATGCTTAGAATGGTGTGGATCATGCGCCCCTGCAGAAGCTTTAGTACAAGCATATCCTCACACATACGCAGTGAAACTGCAGGAGGATGAATTACCCAAATTCAAACAAGAAGCATCGGAAATATGCGGATTACTTGCAGAACATTTTGCAGAAAAATTTGACTCGTCTCTTTATGATTCAAGAGACGACGAAATTACAAGAATAAAAGGAAAACAATCATAATCATTTGGATAATATATATCGGACTACTGTGTCTGCTCCAAAACCTTTTCAAGATTCTCCAGATGCTCCTTAGACTTTCCATATCCTGAATCCATACGAACCACCTTTTTTAAAGCATCAACAGACTCTTGCAATCTGCCGGTCTCCGCTGCAACTGCAGCCAGCCTATAGTTCGCATCTATATCACGAGAGTTAATAGCAGCCGCCTTCACAAATTCCTCATAAGCCTTTTCACTTTGTCTTAAGCCCTGATATCGAATACCCAAATTGTAATGCGGGGAAAAATAGTTAGGACCCGCCTCTGTGGCCTGCTTTAGAAATCGCGTTGCCTCTGAGCTGTTGCCACGCTCCAACATAATTTCGGAAAGGAAAAAATAACATTGCAACTCGTCTTCCAAAAGATCTCGATATAGCGGCGTAGATGAAATAGCTTTACGAAATGCTTCATCCGCTTCTATCTTACCCTGCTTCAACAGTATGAGACCTCTATTGGTATGAACCTGCGGCAACAGAGGATCTATAGCAAGTGCCTTGTCATACATCTCCAGCGCTTCATCTAAACGATCATTCTGATATAGCGTAGTACCCAGATTATTAAGTGCGTGAGTGGAATCTGGATTGAATGCTAGTGCATGCCTAAGAAGTATCTCGCCATTTTTAAACGTATCTGCCTGCACAATAGATAAGAAGGCAAGAAACAGCCCAATCAACAATCCGCCAGCCTTTACTGGAACTTCCATCCACTTTCGTTTTTCTGTCAGCCTTATAATTGTCGGTATAAATACAAAGCTTAATAGAAAAAATATTCCAAATAATGCGCTGTACGCATAGCGCTCGGATGCAAAGTACACAAAACCGTTTTTCCAGAAGGTTGCAAAAGTAGGCACAAGCATCAACAGAAATGTTGAAATACTAAAGAAAATAACTCCTCGTCTTTTTAAAGAAACAAGCGCAATTACAACAAGAAAAGTAATTAAAATAAGAGGAACAATAAGATCTAAACCAATTGTATTAATAGGATAACTTTGCGGATGAAAGATGCTTAGCTCGGTTGGCCACACCAGCTTCCAAAGGTAAAAAGAAACTCCTTTGGCAGAAAGAAGAATTTGCTCAACCAATGTGAGAACTGCAATCTGAGCTTGTTTACCCAGAAGAGCAATTAATCCAAAGATTAAGCTGAGTAGAAAGAATGGTGATTTTTCTTTTAGATTTTTTAAATTTAATTCTTTTCCTGTGAACCAATCTGTAAGTAGCAAAACAAAAGGTAAAAATACAACCGATACCTTAGAGCCCAAGGCAAGTGCAAATGCAATAATGCTCATTATATAATCACGCCGCTTACAAGATTCAGAAAACTTAAGATATAACGCGAATGATGCGAAAAAGAAAAACCCAGAAAGAATATCCTTGCGCGCAGCAATCCATGCAACTGCTTCGGTATTTATTGGATGGAGCGCAAAAAGCACACTAGTAGTTAGAGCTATCTCAAAGGCGTATTGCTGAGATCGGTGCAATACAAGTTTAAGCGCAATCCAAAAAACAAGAAGAGCAGAGCCAATATGAAGCAGAATATTTGTTAGATGAAAAATGAATGGATTCAGCCCAAAGAGAACACGTTCAATCTGGTAGCTTACTAATGTTATTGGAACATAGAGCTCTGGATCGTACGTTGTAAAAACTGCAGCGATCGTATGCGGTGTAAAACTAAGTACATTTGGGTTTTGATAAACAAGTAGATCGTCGTCGTAGGTAACAAAATCATTCCCCAAAGAAGGGGCATACGTCAGGAACGTAACAATTGCCAACGCTAATAGCACTCTCCGTGACATCGTGATTGCATGTTACTGGAAGGAGAAGCACAGGCAAAGGATCTTAGTATTAGTTATTCGACAACAAGTTATAGAATCCAACAAATAAACTAGTGCCTAGTGCCTAACCCCTAGTAATTACTTCCTCTGCAAAACACTCACTGTTTCTATATGCGCAGTATGCGGAAACATATCAACAGGCTGCACTGACCTAAGTTCATATCCCTCCTTTAAGAAGAATCCTAGGTCACGAGCAAAAGTTGCTGTATTACAAGAAACGTAAACTATCTTCTTTGGCGCATGCGCAACAATCGCTTCCCGTGCCTTTGGATGCAATCCTGCACGAGGAGGATCTACAACAATCACCGAGAACTTATACTTCTCACCCGCTTTTAGTTGAGTATCCAATACCTGTTCCACTCTTCCTTTGTAAAAACTAATATTTCCGATGCGATTTTTGCCAGCACTCTTAAGAGCATCTTCTATTGCTGATGGGTTGCTCTCTATTCCTACTACCTTCTCACAAAAACGAGCAAGGTATTGTCCTATTGTTCCCATTCCACAGTACGCATCCAAAACTGTATCACGCGGACCCAAGTCTGCTGCATCTGCAATAGCCTTGTAGAGTTTCTCGGCCCCAACAGTATTTGTCTGGAAAAAGGAGAATGGTGAGATTTCGAATTCCAAATCAAAGAGACGTTCCTTTATAAAAGGATCACCAACAAGAGTATGAACCTTTGGATGCTCTGGCTTGTCATTAATTCCTAAGTTCTCTATTACCATAAGAGACTTAAGTCCAGATCGTCCTCCAAAACGCATGAAGTGCTGGAACAATGGTTCAAGTTCTCGCTTACGTGCTTTAACAATAAATGCAATCATGTGCTCACCAGTATTCACTCCACGTCGAACTAACAATGTTCTAAGTAATCCTTGGTGAGTCTTTGGATTGTAAACAGGAAGGCCTGTGGAATTCAAAAATGCACGAACATCTGAAAGCAATGATGGCAACTGCTCATCATAAAGGTGGCATTCATTAATTGGTAGTACTGTCGCCCACTGCCCAGGCTTATGGAATCCAATAGTTGGATTTTCGTCAAAATAATTTCGTTTCCCGTCCTTTTCTTCCACGCGCATATTTGCATATCCAAATGAAAGTTCTAGCTTATTGCGATAATAGAAGACCTGTGGGCTTGGTATAATTTTTAGAACTCTCCCCGAAAGCTGAGAGCGTATCTCCTCATCTACTGGAGTTAAATGTTCCAAAGTCTCACGCACTATTTCCTCCTTGTATGCTATCTGTTTGTTATAAGGAAGGTTCTGCCAAACACACCCCCCACAATCATGGCAGTGGCTGCATTTAGGCATTATCTCATCTATAGATTTAGATAAAACCTGACGCACCTTAGCTTCTGCGTAACTACCCTTGTTCTTGGTTATTGTTATTTCGACCTTTTGGCCTGGAATCGTTCCTGCAATGAAGATTGGTAAGCCTTCTATGTGAGCCAAGCCAGCACCACCATGGGTGAGCTTTTCGATTGCAACAGTATGCTGTTGACCTGCCCGAACGGGACTAATATCACCCGTTTTAGCATCATTTGGCTTAACAGAGCCATTCTTGGCCTTAGAAGTGTTTTTCTTCACTGAATCACCCTCTTGGGGCTCATCTGTGTTAACAATACTTGACATATTACAAGAATTACTTTATAAATAACGACTTTATTTAGGACATGAAAGCACCAATCCTGCTCTTCACCGGCTTCCTTCTCCTCAGGGGTAGTGTCCTGTCACCTGTGCTACCGAATGTAAGCATAGCACAAGCTCAGCCTACCGCAACAATCCAAGAGGAAAATGAGGAACACGAAGCATCACTTCGCCCACAAAAGAGAGATATCTCTATTACACAGAGAGCAATTGCTGCAATGCAGCTAAGAAAATCTCAACGTGAGCAAAGACTTATGAAGAGTGCCCCCCTACTCCCAGTTGTAGACCAAGCAGACATCCTTCAGCGTCACCGTATTCTTGCCAATGATGTTTTGCGCAGCTTCCCACAAAGCTGTGTATCTCAACTTAAAAATTTCTACGTTCGTTACGATAACCCTTCACGAAGAGGACTTGCCGGAAAAACCACCATCATACTTTCTGGACAAGTCCCCGATGATGAATTCAAAGCTTTACTTGTCCATGAGTTCGGACATGTAACCGATCTTGGCTGCATGCAAGGTGGCGACATTCACAGACCAAGCTCATTTAAAGATGGTGCCGAAGTTATATATATGGATGACCCTAGTGTGAGTTTTTATTCAATCTCTTGGATAGATTCAAAGAATAAGCGCCCAGGATCACCAGAAGACTTTGTCTCTGGTTATGCAGCATGGGATCCTTTTGAAGACTTTGCCGAAACCTTTGCATACTTTGTTTTGCAGAATGATTCTTTCAAGGAGCGCGCGCAAACAAACCCAATAATGGCCGCTAAGTATAGTTGGATGAATGAGTTAGTATTTAATACATTCAAAACTGTAGCCGAAGGAGAACATGATTGGACAGGAGAAGTGCCTTGGGATGTTACGAAACTCGCATATCAGTGGAACTCATAAAAAATTGAGAATTGAGAATTGAGAATTGAGAATTAAAGCTACAATATGTCTTGCTATACAATAGTTAATTCTTAATTCTGCATTCTAAATTCTTAATTCTCCCATGCGTCCCAAAATCCTCCTCACCCTCTGGCTCCTGAGTGATATAGCCCTCTTTATAGGAGTATACGCATTGGCATACTTCTTACGTGTTGGATTCATATTCTCTACAGACTTTCCATTCAGTCAGTACATCACAATTGTTGCAATAGTATCTCCTCTTTGGATAATTGTTTTGGCAACAACTCGTACATTCCATATGACCAGAAATCAGATTTCTATGAGGAACCTTGCTTATATTTCTTATGCTGCGCTGGTTGGATTGGCACTCTTCTCACTTACTTACTTCTTTAAATACACTACATTTTTCAGCAGGCTCCTCCTTATATACGCATTCATATTAACAACTTTTGCCACATACATCTGGCACATTGTTTTCCAAAACATTCAACGCAGAGTTTTAAGTGCTGGGTCGCCGGCATTCCCAACTCTTATTGTTGGTGCAACACGAGAGTCTAGGAAACTAGTTGAATCACTGATAAAGAAACGCAATCCCCTCTGCCCTGTTGCAATTCTGGATGGACGGGGAGCACCAGACAAAGAGATCGCCGGAGTTCCAGTTTTAGGAAAGTTAAACAAACTAGAAGAGGTATTGGAACAAAAAAAGATCACGCATTTAATTCAATGTAGTGATTTGGAACAATCACTTAATCTGCTGAGTGCATGCAGACAACGCAAAATTACATACCTGCTCTTACCATCAGTTCTTGGAATTGTGGAACGAGATGAGCACACCGAATCACTAGAAGGATTACCTGTAACTATGGTTAGCGCAAACAAACGATGGTGGAAGTGGTTCTTTTAAGGAAGAGACAAAGGAGTAAAAGGGCTCATAAGGAGACAAGGGAATGAAAACTGAAGAAAATAATGTTCGCGCATTGATTGTGAACGGTTTCAGCCTCCAAATGTGGAGCATAGCAAAAATGTAGTAGGCAGGCGGAGGGGGATCATTTTTGCAGCGGAACATTTGGTTAAGGCTGATCCGTGAACAATCACAGCGCGAAACTTTTTTGGTTCTTTTTTGGTTACAAAAAAGAATAAAAAGATTCTTACATTTTAATGCTTAAAAGACTGCAATACCCTACAATTCTCCAACGATGCACGCCTTCATCCTCGCCGGCGGTTTTGCCACCAGACTATGGCCTCTTACGGAGAAGAGAGCCAAGCCTCTGCTTCCACTAGCCGGAAAACCAATCCTCACACATATAGTAGAAAAGATTCCTGAAGATATCGCTGTAACGGTAAGTACGAACGCCGTCTTTAAAGAAGGTTTTGAAGAATGGAAACAAAGTCTTAATAGATCGAATATAGAAATATTGATTGAAGATACAAATCACGATGACCAGAAACTTGGTGCACTCGGTGCAGTTGCGCAGTGGGTCAAAGATGCGAATATTGATGATGATATTCTTCTGCTTACAGGTGATAACTACATTGGTTTTGATCTTAAAGAATTCATCAAGGCCTATAAATCCAATGCACTCCTTGCAACACATGACATTAAAGACTTAGAACGAGCAAAATCTTTCGGCACTGTAATTCTTGATGAAAACAGAAAGCGCAACGTTTCCTCATTTGAAGAAAAACCCACCAACCCAAAATCCACACTCGTCTCAACCGGCTGTTCGATCCTTCCAGCAAACACACTTCCCATACTCATCGAATATGCAAAGGAGCATCCCGATAACGTGGGAGGAATCTTCGAGGAACTTTTGAGAAAAAATCAGACTGTAGAATGTTTTACCTTCTCTGATCTGTGGTTTGACATCGGATCGTTTGATGCATACCTAGAAGCAACCAGAGCGTTGGTTGGCGATCGAATAATCGCTGAAGATGGAGCAAGCTATGGTGAAACTCAAATAGAAGAAAGTGTGGTACTTGGACAACGTTCAAAAGTCACTAAAAGTACTCTCAAGAACGTCGTTCTCTTCGAAGATTGCACAGTAGAAGACTGTGAGCTTACAAATTGCATCTTAGATCATCATTGCGAGCTAAAAGGAGTAGATTTGGTGGGCAAGATGATTAGGGAGAATACGAAGTTGGTGCAAGAGAATTAACAAAAGAACCAAGGAAATCGACGAATTTGAGGAAATCGACGAATTTGAGGAGCAATTTTCTTTGATTTCTTCGATTTCCTCGGATTCCTTGGTTTCCTTACAAATTCAAAGAAAAACCTCCGCTCAATTGCGCTCTGCCAAATACTTCCATAGACTCACCCCAACTTACCAATAAGGTTGTTTTATGAAAAAAATCCTCCTCTCATCAGCGGCATTACTTCTATTAGCTGGATGTGCAAGATCATCACTAAAAATGGATATATCTTTCGATACAGAAGATCCTAGCAAGCTCAGCATGCTATCTGCTGCGAGCGAGAATGTAGTGGAACGTATGGTATTTGCGCTTGAAGAAGAAATCCCAACTATCTCTATGGAAGATAAAGGAGATGATAAAATAATGACTGTAACAGTTAAGAACAAAGAGACAGCAGATATGCTTGCAATCAATCTCACTACGCCACTTATGTTTCGCGTAATGATAGAAGCTGGCGAAGATGAAGAAGCTGATCTAGAAAATGAAAATTTTGGCAGATTTAAAGAAGTAGGAATTACCGAAAAAAGTGTTGAATGGGTAGAAGCTGAAGCCCTACAAGATGGAACGAGCACCATTCAAATTAACTTTACAGAAGAAGGTTCTGCAATTTGGACACAGGTATTAGAAGAAAACAAAGAAAAGAAGGTCGGGATCTTCGCTCGTGGCGGATTGGTAGCAGCACACACAATTCAAGAAGGAGGATTCAAATCCAAAATTATTATTTCTGGTATCCCCAGCTCAGAACTCGCACAAGTATTTGCTGATGATGTTAATGTTGGGGCGTACGTTACTTTTACCCGTGTACAATAATCTCCTATGGCAATAAAACGCTCTAAATCTTGGCCAATTCTTACTGTAGTTATCGCAGTATTGGTAATTGTTATCGCAATTCCTCAGGACAAACGACAGTTTGTTCCATCCTTCCTTCATAGTGCGAAACTGCACTACGGATTGGATCTTATTGGCGGAACGCAATTAGATTTTCGTATTTCTGAAAGAGAGATGCTAGAACAGATTGAGGCCTTAGACCAACAAATCGCCGATCTAGAAAGCCAAGATGCTGCGCCAGATCGTATTGCAGGATTGCGTGCACAAAAGCTAGCAATCGACGATCAGCAACGCAATATTGTTGAAGCAATCCGCACAGTACTGGAACGCAGAATTAATGCACTCGGTGTTAGCGAAGCTGTGATCACTCCATCTTATATAGGAAATGAGAAACATCTCTTAGTTGAATGTCCTGGAGTAGTAGATACACAAGAATGTATAAATACCGTTGGGAAAACCATTAAACTGGAATTCAAAGAGGAATTCACCGAAGCAACAGATGAATATGACTCAGAAGTACGCGCGCGTGCAGATGCAATTATGGAACGCATTCAAGCTGGCGAGGAGCTCGCAGTTGTCGGCGAAGACATGAGTGATGAACTAGGTGTTGGTTACGATAATGAGCGTGAATTCTTCTACGATGAACTCTTCGATGGTCTAGAAAAGCTATGGGAGAATGACATCGATTCTGGAGCTAAAAAGATTGATGGATCGATCAGCATTCCTCAACAAGACAGTGATGGGAATATTACATTTCAAGAAATTCCAGGTATCTTTATAGCAGAAGTTGTTAAGCCACGAGAATCAAAAGGACGAGTGATAGATAATCCAGAACTTGCACTTGAACATATTGCAGATATAGAAGACGGGGCTACATATCAAACTAATGATGACGTTGCTCTTATCAACGATGACAGTGTTGAAAATGCGCTATCAGAAATGAGCGTAGGCGATATTCGTCCTGTTTCTGTAACAGAAGAAGAGGCGGCTATTTTATTCATGCGATCTAGAACAGAAGGAAGTGAAGTAATGACCGCAAGCCATATCCTAATTGCATTTGAAGGTGCACTATCTACCGATGAATCTGTAACTAGGACTGCAGGAGAAGCATTGGCACTTGCGCAGGAACTAAAAACTCGCATTGATGAAGGTGAGGAATTCGCAGATCTTGCAAAAGAATACTCCGATGGACCTTCTGGAGTAGAAGGAGGAAGTCTAGGCGAATTTGGACGCGGAACAATGGTACCAGCATTCGAGGCAGTCTCTTTTGATCTAGCCGAAGGAGAAGTAAGTGAGCCAACAGAAACACAATTTGGATATCACCTTATAAAATCCGATATCGCACCAGAAAAGAAGCCAGATCTCGTAAGTTTTGATGCATTAACCATTAAGGGAGAAGGCGCATTTGAACGTGCAGATAAATTTGCAACCGATATAGAATCTAATGCAATACAAAGAGATGAAGATGCCATTACAATTCGATCTCTTTTCTTTTCTCTACTACCAACTGGATGGAAAGATACAACTCTTGATGGTAAACATTTCCGTTCTGCTACTGTAACACTAGATCCAACAACCAACTTGCCAGTAGTACAGATAACATTTGATGCAGAAGGAGGCGAGCTATTCTATGAACTTACCAAGAATAATGTTGGAAAGCGCATTGCAATCTTTGTAGGAGGGACTTTGGTATCTGCACCTACTGTGCAAACCGAGATTTCAGGAGGAGTTGCCGTTATTACAGGAAGCCAAAACTTTGAAGAAGCCAAGAATCTAGCAGTGGATCTAAATACAGGTGCAATCCCCGCTCCTATTTATCTTGCAGGACAAAGGACAGTAGAAGCAACACTTGGTGCACAAGCGCTTAATACTTCTGTAGAAGCTGCGCTAATTGGTATAGCAATACTTATGCTATTTATGATCTTGATGTATAGGATATTAGGATTAATCGCAGACATAGCATTATGTGCATATGCTGTTTTGTTCTTAGCCTTACTTAAGGTTCCATTGTTTCTGTTCTCCGGACAATACATTGTGCTAACTCTTGCAGGTATGGCCGGAATTATCTTGAGTATTGGTATGGCAGTAGATGCAAATATCCTTATCTTTGAACGAATAAAAGAGGAGCTAAGAAAAGGCAAGATGTTCACAACTGCTGTAGAAACTGGATTCCAACGTGCATGGCCTTCTATCCGTGACGGTAACGTTTCTACATTCATTACATGTGTTGTCCTATTCTTGGTTGGAACATCTATTGTTCGTGGATTTGCTGCCACTCTTGGTATGGGAGTACTAATCTCTATGTTCTCTGCAATTGTTGTAACAAAGTGGTTACTACATCGCATCGCAAAGTCTCCTCTGGCTGAGAATACAGCACTATTTGGAGTGAAGGCTCCTAAAGAACCACAAGCTTAATACTTTTAAGCAACAAAGCTTAAACAGTAGTTGTATCTGCTGTTGTTTGCATCTGGGCTTGTAACCCAGCCAAATCCCCCGACTCAGCAACGGAACGTATTTGTTCATTAGAAAGAATGCCCGTCACAGTCTGGAATATATCTCTATATTCACCCGATACATTCTCGAGTGTAGATTGAACCAACATTGAATCTGCTTCGGAAATCTCTCGGCGCGTAAGTGTAAGGATACTTCCACCTTGTTCAATTAATACTTCTTCTGCGTTCCAACTGGAAGATTGAGCCTCATGCCTCTTCTCATGCTTAACAACATCATCAAGCTGTGTTGTATCTACAATAGAACCACCCTCTACATCCGAAGTTATAGAGGATGTTATATCAATCTGTGAGCTTCCTACTACGCCTTGATACGCCTGACCTGCAACACCAGCTTCTAGCTCGGTAACCTCTTCCCCACCAACTAACGACTGAATATCACTCGCAGTTTTCTTAAGTGTTGTTTCTACAGCTTGTACATCTATAGTAGAAATTGCATCTGGTGATCGTACAAATTCTTGCACGCTCTCGGGCATTACTCCTCCAGCCTGAGTGTGCACACCTCTACGAACATCTTCTAACCCGCGTGCCACACGCTTGATGCCTTCCGAAACTCTGTAACCAGAGTTACCTTCTTGTGCATTTGTATAAACTATATCGTGTGCCAATCCTGATTCAGAAAGTGCCATGTGCACTAAGCATACGGATATATTTATCCTGAACAATCAAAGAGCCAACAAAAGTGTGATCCCACTTACTTTTTGGCTTACAAAAGGCAAAAATACGAGCATTCTTAGAATCATTTCATATATACTTTGCCCTTCTTTTTAACCCTATAAACATTTAGTTAAATGTTTGTATAATAGAAAAAACATTAACATATTTGCGCAAATATATGTTTATAAAAAGCCTGAACTAGTTAAGCAGTTGCGCAACTGCTTAACTCATACGCAATACAAATCACGATTATTTTCGTCTATACAACAAGAAAGTAAACGGCAACGCATGTCGCTCATCCGCCTCATGTCGCTCAGCAGATACTTGTTCCCACTCATCATCCGAGAATTCAGGAAAGAATGCGTTCCCATCCTCGATAGTTGTATGTACACGAGTGAGATCAATGATGTTTGCATGTGGTAAAGCTTGTTTATAAATCTCCCCTCCTCCAATCACTGCAACTTCTGGCTCATCTTTTACAAGCGCCAGAGCCTCTTCTATGGAATGTACTACGTCGCATCCTTCTATCTCCATATCCTGTCTAGTCACTACAATATTTCTACGCCCCGGAAGCACTCGCCCAATTGAGTCTTGAGTTTTGCGACCCATAATAATTGGCTTACCTGCTGTTGCATCATGAAAGTGCTTAAAGTCATCAGGCAAATCCCAAGGAATACCGCCGTCTTTGCCTATGACGTTATTTTCCGATGCCGCTGCGACGAGGGAGATGTGCATTATAAGAATATTGGAATATTAGAATAATAGAATATTAGGAACGATTGCGAGATGATTGTATAAGTCCTGAAAGTAGTCTGCCAACTTTATCATTCAATTCCAATAAATGATGAATCTCTTCTTTTGAAATTAACTTCACTCGAGTAGCCACAAGAAGAAATGCCTTAACTTCGGAACATTCACCTCGTGCTATTACATATCTTTGTGCTTTCTCAGCATAAGAATATCGTCCAAAACCTTCTGCAATATTCGCAACAACACTTGTGCTTGCACGCCTCAACTGATTTGTGATCCCATATTGCTCAGATTTCGGAAAATCAGCTGTTATTTTGTATACCTCTTCAACAAAATTCATTGCTTCTTTCCACGCCTCTAAATCAGTAAAAGACTTCATGAGTTGATCATTGTGCTACATTTTTCCCTAATATTCCAATATTCCATTATTCTATTACTCTAAACCGCTATCGGCGCTTTAATAGCAGGACAGGGATCATAATTAATCACCTCAATGTCCTCAAACGTAAAATCAAACACAGACTTCACATCCGGATTGAGCTTGAGCTGAGGCAGTGAACGTGGTTCGCGCTCTAATTGTGTAATAGCTTGGTCCATATGATTAAGGTAGAGATGCGCGTCACCAAATGTGTGAATAAAATCGCCCACTTCCAAACCACATTCCTGTGCAATCATGTGTGTGAGCATACTGTAGGATGCAATGTTAAATGGCACACCAAGAAATACATCTGCACTGCGCTGATAAAGCTGACATGAAAGCTTTCCATTGAGCACATAGAACTGGAAGACAGTGTGACAAAGAGGTGGAGCAGAACTTTTACCATGAATGAGCTCCTGAATATCCGACACATTCCAGCCACTTACAATAAGACGCCGTGAAGTTGGATTACTTTTGATCTCTTCAATCACGTTCTTAATTTGATTGATGTGTTTACCATCTTTTCCTTCCCACCTGATCCATTGCTTACCATATACAGGACCCAAGTCGCCCCACTTTTGTGCAAATGCATCGTCTTCTTTTATCTTTTCTACAAACTCGTCTAGTGTCTCGCCTTTAAATTCATCACTTTTCTTGTAACCCTCGTAAGGCCACTCGTTCCATATGCGCACATTGCGATCAACTAAGTATTTAATGTTAGTATCGCCCTTAAGAAACCATAAAAGCTCATGTGTTATCCCGCGGTGGTAGACCTTTTTAGTTGTAAGAAGCGGAAATCCTTCCTGCAGATCAAAACGCATCTGATATCCAAACAAGCTCAGCGTACCTGTGCCTGTACGATCGTCTTTACGAACACCTTCGTCGAGAATCTTCTGTAGGAGTGTTAGGTATTGTCTCATAGGAGACTTATCCTACAAGCTAGGGGCTAGAAGCTACAAGTTAATTAGATCCAAACGTAAACGCATATCCAGCAACGCCTTCTCCGGTGATCCGTAGAATTACCTCGTGTTCTCCATATTCTCCTGTGAAGAGATTAAATAGATCATATCTATCAACTTTAAAAGATGAGACATGCTCTCCATCAACTTCTATGTCTACATTTGATGAACTAGTACCTTCTTCGGGCCCTAGAACTAGATTGATTTCTGATCCTAGGAATTTGATACGGATTTCTCCCTCTTTACTCTTTAATACTTGTCGCTCTCTATCCATCATCTGCCAATCTCCTACTAGATAGTAACTATGCAGATTGAGATCTGCTGGAGCCTTGTAAGATACTAATTCTTGAGTAGGAGATCCTGAGCTATTGCCAAGAGAATTCCAACTTCTCTCTCCTAAATATGTTTCTGGGGTTTGATTTCGACGACGAGTGGTAGCAACTTCTTCCACATCCATCTGTTCATCCAACTCACCAATCTCATTTAGTAGACTTTGTATGGCTAGATCAGTTTCATCGTAATCACCTTCTCCAAAGTGTGTATAACGGATGTATCCTTCTGCATCTATTAAATACTTTGCAGGCCAGTAACGGTTTGCAAAGGCCTTCCATGTTTCAAAATCATTATCTTGTGCAACTGGCCAAGTTACGCCTAGTCGCTTATTAGCATCTGCAACATTCTTCTCGCTCTTCTCGAATACAAACTCGGGAGAATGCACTCCCAATAGCACAAAAGGCTTATCTTTGAATCTTTCTGTGTACTCCTGAAGATAAGGAATAGTACGAATACAATTGATACAGCTATAGGTCCAAAAATCTACTAGAACAACTTTTCCTTTTAATTCTTCCAATGTAAATGGATCGGAATTGTGCCAAGGGCCTAGGCCTGTAAGTTCGGGAGCACGTGAAAGCTTAGGCAGTGTAGGAAGATTCATATTATTTGTAGGTAAAGAAGTATCTTTCATATCCTCATCGGGCATAGTCGCCTCCTCGGGCATATCTTCTCCGAAGAATTTTTCTTCTAGATCAGTTCCTAATGTTCCAAAACTCGTATTGTCGACCAGCCATGTTTGTAATCCGATAAACCAGTTCATCTGGAATGCGATGGCAGTCACAATCAGCAAAACACCCGCCACCTGTTTAATTCTGCCACTGTATTTGTTGAGTACGTGTACGGAATGCACCGCGGCCTGTCCCCCATAGCCGATCAACAAGAGCGGAACGGCTGTCCCCAACCCATATGCAGTAAGGGAGAAGAGCGCCATGAGACCCGGTTGCTCACGCACAAGTGTAAATGCAAAACCAAGAGCAGGTCCTGCGCAGGGCACCCAAACCAAGCCCATGGTTAATCCCATAATAAACGCAGTAGCCGGATGCGCTTCGCCCAATCCTTCACGCGTTTTTGTTTGTACGTCCGTCCCAACACTCTGTAACGCAGTGGCAACCTTGCCTCCTACGTGAATTGCAATGACACCAATAAGTGCTGCAACAACTACAGATGGTAATCCTTTATCAAGAAAGAAGAATGCACCAAGCAAGGCACCTCCATATTGTAACAAACGATTGTGCGTAAAGAACCCCAATCCAAAAAGTAAGAGGATGTAATACGTTCCAATACGCATGTAATCCGCCACTTCCACAAATTGGTTTAAGACGACAATCAGCAAGAACGTGAACCCCACAAAACTCACCAACATCCCCAGAATAGTAAGTAGTGGACGCCACTTACTCCGTCCGGCAATACTTACTCCCAGAACAATTGGAATAAGAGGTAGAATACAAGGCAGAAGAATCGTAAGCACTCCTGCAAGGAAGAGGATAATGTAGATACTCATAAGTGTAAGGATGGTATTACAGTGCAAGGAAAGATCTGAGTGCAGAATCCGAAGGACCTGTCACAATCTTTTCAACATTCCCCTGTGCATCCAAGCGTACAAACGTATGCTGCTGGACAATGCCAAAACGCTTCTTAAGCTCGAGCTCTGTGTCGTAATTCACTTTATAGATGTGCAACAGATCTGCAGATGGATACCAAGATTGCAAGACGCTATCTGCAGTTTTACAGATGGGGCACCACGCAGCGTGGAAGAACAGAACAGAAGCAGTGCCGTTACCAATCACCCCGTCTTGATACGCTCGATATTCAGCCTTTGCCATCATGGTGTCATCGTCTTCCACAATCGCATCATCGTTCATCATTTCAGTATCATTTTTCATCATGGAATCATCGTTCATCATTTCAGTATCATCTTTCATCATGGAATCATCCTGATCCATCACAGTAGGTAGTGTGCATGCCGCAAGCACAATCGGACTAAGCAGTAATAAAAAGGGCTGAACTCTCATATGGCTATGTGTGAGAAAATAAGAAAAGTACGTCGTAATTATAGATAAAATCGTCCCAACCATTAGTAATCGAGATTACAAAAAACTTCCTTACTCACACAGCTTAGTCACGAGGTCGCAACTTCACTCTATCACCTGGCAGCAGAGGCCATTCAGCTAACGAAATCTCTTGAGGCTCCAGGTCCACAACAATTACAACATGCAGATTGGCTCGAACTTCTTCTAAAATTCGTGCTGCAGGAGCCGTCTGCACCTTAAAGATTCTATCAGGCGTAATGCCAAGCTGATTATATAATTCTGGATCAATCCCAAGCGTATAGAACCCATTGCCAATCAAGCTTCTATCCAAAGGTTCAAGTTTGCCAAGCTCACAACGTGGAGATTCATCCATGGAGTGAAATTATAGAATAGTACTAGATTGTGTCAAGTATCATTACCACACAAAGACGAAGGACATTGCTCTTTAAACACACAATTCCCACATTTTCGCTTACGCGCAGTACACACCGCCCTTCCATGACTAATTAACAAAGTATTAAGCCTCCCCCATTGCTCCTTAGGAACAATCTTCATCAGGTCTTTTTCTATTTTCTCGGGCGTACTATTTTTTGAAAGCCCCAAACGTTGAGCCAAGCGCATCACATGAGTATCCACTGCAACTCCTTCCAGCTTATCGAATACTGCATACAGAATAATGGCGGCAGTCTTACGTCCAATACCCGGTAATTCAATCAGCTCCTCCATGGTATCGGGCACCTTGCCTTGATGCTTCTCTATAAGAATCTGACTAAGCTCCTGAATATGTTTTGCCTTCACACGATACGTTCCACAAGAATGAATAAGCGCCTCTAATTCATCCCGTGGGATATCGCGATAGTCTTGCGCCGTGCGGCAGCGCTTAAAAAGTTTTTTGGTGACAATATTCACACGTAGATCCGTGCACTGAGCACTCAAAAGAGTTGCAACCAATAGATCAAGTGGCGTATTCCAATCGAGAAATGACTTGGGGGGATCGTATAACTCTTCAAGTTTCTCTAGAATCTCATGCATAGTAAGTTGCTTCATATGAGCAAATTGATAATTGATAATGAATAATTGATAATGTTCTTTCAGAGTTTCTGCTCGTTATTATCAATTATCAATTGTCAATTATCCATTGCGCAGTTGCGCGTCAAGTAAACTCACTCGATTAAGAATTCTCATCATGTATAGTCGACACCCATGCTTCCAAATTTCACAATTTTTGACGTAGAAACAACAGGCTTAGATCCAAAACGCGGTCATAAAATTATTGAACTGGCCGCACTGCGTATCGAAAATGGAGTAATCCAAGAAGATGCACCTTTCAGTTCTTTGGTGAACCCCGAACGAGATATTCCAGCAGAAGCTGCACAAATAAATCACATCCATAATGAAGATGTACTCGGCGCCCCAACGATTGATCAGGTGATTCCAATGTTTTTGGACTTCGCACAAGACTCACTTTTGGTGGCTCACAATGCATCATTCGATCTTGGCTTCTTAGAAGTAGAAAAAGAACACTGCTGGGGATACATAGATATACCTGAAGCAATTTGCACAATGAGACTAAGCCAGAGTGTGTTCCCACAGGAATTCCGTCATAACTTAGATGCCCTTGCGATTCGCCTAGGGCTCGAACTTCCTGATAATCGTCACCGTGCACTTCCTGATGTTCTACTAACAGCTAAAGCGCTGCTTAAAATGCTTAAGCTCGGCAATATAGAATCAGAAGATATTTTGAAACAGAAAGCCGGACGCAGAGAAGTATCACGTATTTAGTATTTCGTATTTAGGGTAAAACAACAGAATTTTTCCGTTTAATACTAGATACTAAATACTAGATACTAGATACTTTACATATGGCAGCTCTTACCATTCAGACTGGTGCCGATAATCCGATTCTAAGAAAGAAGACGGAGCTAATTCCTAAAGTCACAAAAGATATCCTAAAAATGCTCAAGGATATGAAAGATACAATGAAAGAAGAAGGCGGCATTGGGATAGCAGCTCCTCAAGTTGGATACTCGTTGAGAATGTGCTGGTCTACTTTTAACGGAAAGTGCACAGCAATGATCAATCCAGAGATAACATGGAAAGGCAAAGAAACAGATATTGTGGAAGAGGGTTGTTTAAGCCTGCCGGGAATAGATGTAAAAGTAGAACGACCAACCGAAATCACAGTTAGATACTTGGATATAAAAGGAAACGAACAAGAACGAAAACTCAACGGATACGATGCTCGTGTTATCCAGCACGAAGTAGATCATCTAGATAATGTTTTGATTGTGGATTACCAAAATCCACTTACGCAGCCTTAGTAATACTATTTAGAACCATTGTTTCTGCGTCTTCATCCAGTTCTAAACTTAACTGTTCTTTGTTTAAAGCAATATTCAATCTGTGTATTGCACTGTGAATACGCGACTTAACCGTGCCAACTGGGATAGCGAGCTCTTCCGCTGCCTCACGATATTTTAAACCTTTAAAATATATAAGCTCTACAACTTCTCGATATATATCAGGCAGACTTTCAACTGCTAGACGTACAAGCTGACATTGCTCTACCAATTCTGCATTCTCAATAGGATCGTGGCCTTTTCCTGTAAGTAAATTCTGAAAGTTCACTCCCTCTTCATCATCACCATACATATGATCAATACTTAATATCTGATGCCTACTATTTCGCCTTTTGGCATCAATCGCCTGATTAGTCGCGACAGTATATAGCCATGGTCGTACCTTTCTGCCAGGTTCAAAAAATTCACTTTTAAGATGAACCTGAAGCCACGTTGCTTGGAATACATCATCTGCCATGTCTGCATTACCAAGATATCTCCTAAGGTAATTTAGAAGTTCTTTTCTGTAACGTTCAACAAGGGCTGTGAATGCTGCGCGATCACCTTCGTTTCTGTATGCGAGCAATAGATCTTCATCTGTACTGGCCGCTTGAATTTCTGCTAAATTTGCATTTTCCATCATTTATAATTTACTATTATTTACATATTTGTCAATCACACAATTAATCCCCTTCTATTTGCCCAAAAGTTGGATGAAACGCTACTATTCAACCAATGCCAGAACTAGAAGCCGTCATCGGCCCTTCGGCAAACTCAGGACCTACTCATCTATTATTCTTGAATTGAAATTATGCCTGTTGAACTAGAAGCTATTATCGGATTAGAAGTCCACGCTCAAATGAGCACCAAATCCAAGATGTTCTGCTCATGCGATAATGATGCATTCGGCAAACCTCCCAATACTACAGTGTGTCCTATTTGCATGGGTCACCCCGGTACACTCCCTGTCCCAAATGCAGAAGCAATAAAAAAAGCCATGAGGGCATCACTAGCAATTGGGTGTGAAATCCAAAAAGATAATCATTTTGATCGTAAGCACTACTTTTATCCTGATCTTCCTCCGGGATTTCAAATATCTCAGTATGATTACCCAATCGCAAAAGGTGGCGAAGTGGAATACAACATGATTGATGCGAGTGGACAGTCTACTAGAACAAAGACAT
>JAIPIN010000051.1 GCA_021734665.1 Kiritimatiellales bacterium | reverse complement strand
CAATTCTTTAGAAGGCTCATTTACAAATATTAAGTGTAAAATCAATGTACATCCTGGATTGAAAATCGAACGAAAACAAAAGCTGATTTCAGAGCTTTTAGGTGGTTTCTAGCCCCCAAAATTTTCCATTAAGCCTAAATTCTAAATTCTCAATTCTTAATTTTCTCAAGCATCTTCTTCAAGTATTGACCAGTAAAGCTTCCTTTCGCCTCCGCTACTTCTTCTGGTGTTCCAATAGCAATAACTTTACCGCCACCTCCACCTCCTTCTGGTCCAAGATCAATAACATGATCTACACATTTTATAACGTCTAGATTGTGCTCGATTACTAAAACAGTGTTTCCTTTATCCACCAATCTTTGCAGGACAGTAAGAAGTTTTTGGATATCGTCAAAGTGCAGACCTGTTGTTGGTTCATCTAAAATGTAAAAAGTCTTTCCAGTTGCGCGTCGCATGAGCTCTGTCGCAAGTTTTACACGTTGTGCCTCTCCACCAGAAAGTGTTGTAGCGCTTTGCCCAAGATGAATATATCCCAGTCCTACATCTTCTAGAGTTTGGAGTTTCTTTTTAAGCGCTGGTATTGCTGCAAAGAAGTCCAGAGCTTCGCGAATAGTCATGTCCAGCACGTTTGCAATATTCTTTCCTTTATATGTAATCTCGAGTGTTTCTCTGTTGTAACGTTCGCCATGGCATGTTTCGCATGTAACAAATACATCAGGCAGAAAGTGCATCTCAATGCGTTTTAGCCCGTCACCTTCACAATCTTCACATCTTCCGCCCTTTACGTTAAAGCTAAATCGTCCAGTTTTGTATCCGCGTAGTTTAGCTTCAGGTGTTTGTGAAAATAGATCACGTACATCTGTAAAAATTCCTGTGTAAGTAGCTGGGTTTGAACGTGGTGTACGTCCAATAGGGGATTGATCGATTGCGATTGCTTTGTCTAGATGCTCCATTCCGTCTACTCCTCCCATTTTTTGCCCCTTAGTATGTGCTTTGTTAAGAGTTCTTAGTAGTTCGGGTCCTAGAATTCCGTGTATCAAACTAGATTTGCCGGAGCCAGAAACGCCTGTTATTCCAATAAATGTACTTAAAGGAATTTCTACATCTACATGTTGCAAGTTGTGTAAGTGAGCATCTTTAATAAGTATTTTTTTCCCACTTCCTTTTCTTCGTTCTTTTGGCATAGGGATTGTCTTTTTGCCACTTAGGTATTGTCCAGTTACCGAGTTTGGGTTTTTCATAAGTGTTGCGGTACTGCCTTGAGCAACAACTTGTCCTCCGTATTTTCCTGCACCTGGTCCGATTTCCAAAAGATAATCTGCGCAGGCCATTGTTTCTTCATCATGCTCTACTACGATTACAGTGTTACCAAGATCTCTTAGTTTTGTAAGAGTAGAAATCAATCGTGCATTATCTCTCTGATGCAATCCAATACTTGGCTCATCTAAAACATAAAGAACACCCTGAAGTGCAGATCCGATTTGAGTTGCAAGACGAATACGCTGTGCTTCTCCACCAGATAATGTGGCTGCTGATCGCGAGAGTGTGAGGTATGTTAGACCAACGTTTTCCAAAAAACTTAAACGAGCAATAATCTCACGTAGAACTTTGCTAACAATCTTAAATTCGTATTTGGTTAATGCGGGAATATCTTCTGTTCGTTTGAATCCTTTTTCTTGAGGTAGGCTTAGAGTTTCTTCTTTTGGAATAAGTGATAGGAAAAAGCTTTTAGCTTGATCAATGCTCATATCGGTTGATTCAACAACATTCTTACTACCAACGGTTACTCCAAGAATCTCTTTTTTCAGGCGCATTCCATTACAAGATCCACAAGGTAGTTCTTCCATATATCCTTCTATTTGTGATCGAACGTAGCTGGAATCTGTTTCTTTATGTCGGCGTTCCAGATTTGGGATCACTCCTTCGAATGTTGTTTCGTACAGACCATCAAAAGAATTGCTTTGCCAGTTCACATTTATTGGTTCGTCATGTCCATATAGCACTACTTTTTTGGCTTCTTCGTCTAGATCTGTCCATGGAATATCCATGCTGAAATTACATTTTTCTGCCACAGCTTCTAATACTCGCATCATAAATCCCATTCGTGTTGCAGATGTTGCCCAAGGATGAATTGCGCCTTCTGCAAGAGAGAGCTTTTTGTTTGGTATTAGTGTGTTCTCGTTTACTTGTAATACTGAACCAAGTCCGTGACATTCTTCGCAGGCTCCGTGTGGAGAGTTGAAAGAAAAACTTCTTGGTTCTATTTGTGGAATGTCATTCTCTGGATGTTCAGGGCAGACAAAACTTTCGGAGAATCGTGTCTCTTCGTCACTATCTACATCAAGTAATATCATTGAGCCTTCTCCGCGCTTTAAACAGAGTTCAACAGAATCTGCTAGCCTTGTACGATTAGGATTTGGTTTGTCCTCTTTAATTTCCAAATCTTTTACTATCATTCTGTCTACTACTATTTCTATCGTGTGGGCCTTTTTAGGATCTAGATCTACTTCTTCGTCCACAGTGACTACTTGACCATCAACTCTAATACGAACAAAACCTTCTCGTCTAATTGAATCGAGTATCTTCATATGCGCGCCTTTGCGCCACTCTATTACAGGAGCGAGAAGAAATATTTTTTTACCTTCAGGCAAAGATGAAATTGTATCTACAATTTGACTAGGAGATTGCTTCTTGAGTTCTTTTCCACATGTAACGCAATGAACTTTTCCAGCTTTTGCCCACAACAAACGCATGTAGTCATACACTTCTGTTACAGTTCCAACAGTTGATCGTGGATTACGTGCTGCTGTTTTTTGGTCAATGGAAATTGCAGGGCTAAGCCCCTCTATGCTTTCTACATCTGGCTTTTCCATTTGCGCGATGAATTGGCGGGCATATGCACTCAAACTTTCTACATATCTGCGTTGTCCTTCTGCAAAAATAGTATCAAAAGCCAAAGAGGATTTTCCTGAACCAGATAGTCCGGTGATAACTGTGAGTTTGTTTCGTGGAATATTTACATCTATATTCTTTAGATTATGCATTTTTGCCCCTTTGATGATGATTTCGTCCATAAGATAACAATTAACAGATAACAAAAAATAGCCCACGCGCTTTGCGCCGGCTAGAGGCTAAGCTTACCAAAATAATTGTCTGCTGTCTAGGGTATGGGAGCAGTTTTGTAAGGTAATATGCAGAATGTCTTTTAAAGAATTAAGTTTGTTCTTTCTGTAATTAAGAAAATTTTGTATCATCACCTCCTTATTATTTCTATTAGTTCATATGGTTTCTTTGAGAGAAAGGATGAGTGTTCAGGAATTTGATAACCAATCTGAAAAGCAAGAATTTCTTAGGGCTATGTGTAACGGAGAAGTAGAAGTACCATTTGAGAATGGAGGAATGGGTATTGGGATAACAGAAGAGGATTTGGTGAATGCCGTAGGTGATGCGGGTGGTTTTGGTGTGTACACAGGGGCTATGCCAGCAGGACGCAAAATCTTTAAAATGGATCCTGAAATGCAGAATGCAAAAAATTTGGAGCAAATGAATCATAATGAGATTAATCGTGTTGCGGCAGATTTTTTAAAACGATATGAAACAAGAATAAGAGGGATAAACTTTATGGAGATTCTTCCTTCCTATGCTGCCACACGTGATGCGGCTCTAGAAAGTGGCGCATTTGATATTTCGTTGGTGGGGGCTGGCATGGATGAAAAGCTACCCGCGCGTATGGCAGAGGCTAATGCGGAACTTAAGAAGAAAGAGCCAGAGAGGGAACTCTATTACTGGCCCATAGTTTCTTCTGCTCTTGCTGCTAGGGCGTATTATCACAGGTTTGCAAAAAGGGGTAAGCAGCCTGATACATTAAGACCGCCAGATGGTTATTATGTTGAGCTTCCGAAAAATCCACTTGGATATACAGCTGGTGGTCACTTGGGTTTCCCAAAAAATAAACCTATCAATCCTGACGATTTTAATCCTGAGGCAATTCTGGCAGGTATTCGCAAATTTGATGAAACAAGTCCTGTGGTACTTGCTGGAGGTATTGCATACAGAGATCAGATAAAAGCCTTATTAGATATGGGGTATAGCGGATTTAGTATGGGCACACGTTTTCTGCTTACTCAGGAGTCTGGTATGCCTGACGAGACTCTTAAGAGTAAATATCTGAATCCAAATATTGGTGTTGTATTGGATCAAAATAGCCCTACTGGTTATTATTCAAGTCGTTTGGATGTTCCATATACTGAGCGCACAACCAATACAATTCGTCATGCTATTAAATGTTGTGTCGATTGTGTTGGAGATATATGTGAATACAGGAAGAATGTCTCTGTTTCGGAAAATACGAACTATTGCATTTATAGGGAGTTGATTAAAGCATTACTTGGAGAAGAGTATGGATTGTTCTTTTCTGGAGGGCAGATTGTTGTGATGCGCAATGATGATGTGTATCAAAATGAAGAGGGGCTATATATTCCTTATGTGGAAGAAACAGTAGGACATACATTTACTAATGATTCGCCAGCAGCACTAGCTAGCTAAATATTATTTATCAAGTTCGTGATTCTTGCTTATGCAGGAGTACCATACTGATCCCATGTTCACAGGAATAATTGAAACAATGGCAGAAGTACAGCAGCGAACTGATTCGCAGCTTAAAGTTAGTAGGCCGCAGTTATTTGTGGATATTGCCATTGGGTCCAGCATCTCGGTTTCCGGAGTATGTTTATCGGTAATAGCTTTTGATGAAATATCAATGACATTCGATGTAATTCCAGAAACATTCAAGTGCACAAAGCTTGGTTCATTGGAAGAGCGTGACAAAGTAAATCTTGAGCGAGCAATGTTAGCGACTGATCGATTTGAAGGGCACATAGTGCAAGGACACACGGAAAGTGTTGGAGTGGTGAAGTGGGGAAGTGTTGGAGTGCTTTTAGTAGAAATCTCGGACGAACTTCTTAAATATATTGTTCCCAAAGGTTCCATATCCCTTGACGGCGTGTCGCTCACTGTTGCATCCAAAGAAGAAAACAAAGTTACAGTTGCGCTAATTCCACACACTTTAGCAAATACTACTTTGGGATTACTAAAAGATGGTGATCAGGTGAATATAGAAACAGATGTCATGGTTCGTTCTTTGCTTGCCAGATGAAGAATGCAAATGCTTCTGTCGAGCTGATCAAAGATATAAACCCAGAGTGGAGGATTGGAATTGTTCATTCTTCTTTTTATAAGGAAGATGTTCAGAAAATGATCGATTCTGCAAAAAAGACACTTATTGATTTAGGAATTAAAGAGCAGGGTATTTCTGAGCATCTAGCAACAGGAAGTTTTGAGATTCCACTTATTGGATCTGCGCTTGCAGATAATGACGATGTAGATGCGCTTATTGGTTTTGGGATTGTTGTTCAGGGCGAGACGGGTCATGCAGAAATAATTGTAGAACAGGCTGCAAAAGGCATGATGGATGTACAAATTCGTTACAAAGTTCCATTCGCATTCGAAATTTTACATGTTCAATCTTTAAAAGATGCACAAGTTAGGTGCGAATCTAAAGGGCAAAGTGCTGCAAATGCAGTGTTACATTCGCTTGCGCAGCTTAGACTTCTGCGTTCTTGACTTATTGTGGTTATTAGTCGCATTACTGTACGATAGCTTGTAACCCTTGCCCCTTATTATTATGCGCACCTCTCGACTCACCATTGCAGTTGCTTCTGCTGCTGCAATTGTAAGCCTAATTCCGATGGCGCTTGCCTCGGTTTTTCCTGACATTCCAGATGATCACATGTATAGCGAAGCTATAGAAATGCTTGTTGGAGCAGATGTTATCAACGGAAACCCTGATGGTAATTTTTATCCCAACAAAGCAGTGAATCGTGCAGAGATGCTCAAGATGCTTTATAAGGCAAAAGGCAAAGTTCCTGATCCAACAAGTAAGAACTGTTTTCCAGATGTTGAATCAGGAAGTTGGTACGAAACATATGTTTGTGATGCAGCTGCAAATAGGTATGTTCAAGGATATGCTGACGGGACATTTCGTCCATCTGAACTAGTAAATCGTGTGGAGGCTATCAAGATGATTGCGGAGGTTTTTGGAATCAATATCGAAGATATAACAGAAGCAGATCGCGATATTATTAAGTTTGTGGATGTGTCTACTGCTGCTTGGTATTCCAAGTATCTCTATGCGGCGTTCTCGCGTGGAATTCTTCCAATAGAAGGACAGGTTGGTGCGCGCTTCAATCCAAACTGGCCTCTTATGAGAGATGAGGCGGCAGCGTATATATTTAATTCACTTCATGTACAACTAATAGAAGACCGTCAACAGACGGGAGATGGATCAGATGATGATCAGCCATCGGATGATGATGACGATGACGACACATCAGGATCACAAGATAATACTTATGAAGATAATTCAATGGACGCAGAATTTCCATTCTCTACAAGTGGCAAGTTTAATTCCAAGAAACTATTTTCATATCGTTTCGAAATTCTTAAATCACAAACAGTAGCAATAGAAGCATCTTTGCAATCTGGTAAGACAGGAAAGATAAGTTGTCGCTTGTATAAGTTAGAAGATGGTGGCTTTTCTTCGGAATATTTTTTGGGGTACCAGGAAGGAGCTAGATGTTATATCACTGCAGCGGTTACAGCTGGATCTTATCAACTAGAAATGCAACCAACTGTTGCGGATAGTACGTTTTCAGTTTCTGCAGAGGAAGCTTTGGGCGATGGTAATGATGGATTTAGTGAAGCTGACGTTATGATGGTTGGTTTATCGAAGACTGCTGTGCTTGAGCCAAATGATCTTCAGGATTGGTATCGTTTTACAGTTGGAGTAGAACGTAATATGACGTTGAGTGTAATTAATGCCTCAGAATTCACATGCATTGTTTATCCTATGGAAGATGTTGATCTGTATGGATTTAGCGGTCCTCAGTGTGGTCATTCGTATACATACCCAAAGGGTACTTATTATGTTGCAATTGGTCGTAAGACTCAGAAAGCAGCTACTAAGACGTATACGGTGCAACTTCGTTGAAAATTAGCAGTTAGCCTATTAGCAGTTAGCTAACAAGCTAATTGCTAATTAATCTATAAACCCCCAGCGTAGCTGGGGTGTACGTTTGAAGGCGAAGCCGTACGCTAAAGCTGCCTGGCAAGGCGGCTTTAGCAACTTAACCTATTGCACATTATGACATATTACAAACGTACAATCCGTACACT
>JAIPIN010000050.1 GCA_021734665.1 Kiritimatiellales bacterium | reverse complement strand
CAAGAGATGCACTAATCGCACAGCTCTCAACTCTTGAGAGTGATCGTGATGCACTTGTTGCTCAATTACCCAAAGCACAATCAGCGCTAAGTGATGCTCAGGAAGAACTGAGAGAATCAATCCCCTACTCTCGTATGTTAGTGGCAGGATCTTCTAACGGAAGCATTGGATTTAGATATTCAACAGGGTTTGATAACGTTACGTTTAAGTTGCACGCAGGAACAGCTGTAGTAAATATTCCAACGACTCACGTTGGAGGAGAGCAAAACAAAACATTTTCACATCGTATGCCTGCAGATTTGATTGGTGAGAATTGTCAGGACAAAAATCGTATTTTCAATCTTGATATGTTAGGACCAGATGGGCAGGTATTAGGCAGAGTACTTGTACGTGGAGATGGGACAGTAGCATCTAAGCAAGAAGATTGGGAACATCTGCAATTGGGTAAGATGGCAGAGAATCCAATTGAGCCACGTTTACAGATTGCTGCGATTAAAGACAACACTATCTTATTTGCTGTTGCATCTTGTAACGATGTAAGCAGAGTTACTATGGATGGAAGAGGAATTATGTCTAGCGTTGCACTCAAACATGAAGGAGGTTCGGAGCTTTCTATGGGGCAAGTATCTTTTAATGCAGAGAAAGAAAATGGCACATACTCTTTAAGGCTTTTCGATCATTCTCATGAATTAGATAGCATAGCATTTGTATGGAATGGGACTGAGCTTTCGTTAGTGGACTCTAAGGATCAATGGACAGCTGAGTCGGTGATTACTAGTTATATTAATAGTGGGATGAAAAACACTGCACAATTAGAAAGAAGTATTACGGCAGCAGAAGCATCTTTACAATTAACAGGAGCACAGATGGGCCTAGAAATGAGTGATATTGTAAGTGAAGAGATTAAGCACATTTCTGGAAGCGAACTGTATATGTCTTCTTCATTATTTGTATCACCAGAGGAATTGCATAAAATTATCTATGATAGATTCCCTCATTGGCAGAATGGACCCAACTGGGAAGCATATGTAACCAAGTTATGGGAAGATGGAGGAAGAACATCTACTCGTGGCAGGTGTGAAGACTGGGCATATGGAGATAGAAGGGACTACTTTGCGTGGAAAACAGAAGAGTTACATAGGCGTGAAAATACAATTAGTGAATTGCTGTACAAAGCGGTTAACATGATCAATCAGTTGCAACATGGTGGGCACGAGAGAGAATTGTGGGAAGAATTTAGCGAAAGTTATGAAAGTTCTAAGAGTAAGATGACTGTAAGCGTACCTGGTATCAATATACCATCATGTGGTGACATATTTGCAGAAGCACGAAGCCTGTACGAAAGTAATACTCAACAATTAACAGAGAGAGTTGCAGCACAGAATAGAGCAAATCGCCGTGAAGTTCTTAGGCTTAGTGATCCTCTTGTTGGAGGAGATGGAAGCTCTATTGATAGATCGAATTACTTGGCAGAAGATCCAGAGGTGGATAGGAGGGTGGCGAGGGCCGGAAGATTGGCTCAGCAAGCATTGGCAATGGCCAATGATGCACGGGCAGATGCCGTTATTGCCTCACGAGATGAAGAGAATATCCAACGTGATCGTTACATCGCACAGCAAGAGGCATTGATTGCCATGGGGAATGAGGCGGCAATAGCAATTGCAGCAAGAGGAGATACCGGAAATATGGGGCCAGATGATGTAATTACTTATGTAAGTGAAGAGATTGCTTCTATTGGAGATTGGGCGAGTTTGATAAGGCAGGATGAGGAAATAGCTGCAAAAACAGAGGTGGAACAGACAATTAAAGATCGCGTAAATGAACGCCTTAATGCGCGCCTAACTTCGATGACAGCGGAAGAACGTGCAGAAGCAGAAGGGCTACTACGCTTAAAAGAAGAAGGAAAGTTGGATGAATACTTTGCTTCGATGTTTACAGGAGAAACAAGTGCAACAGTGGATGCTGAATTGAATGATAAAAGTAACTATAGTGTCTTTTACCTAGTAGATAATGATGCTGTACGCGCAAATGGCCATGCAGCAGTATTAATGGGATCAGAGAGTGAAGGCTGGTATTACTTCTCATTTGGCGTTGGTACCACAGAAGGCTTGGCTAAATTCCGGACAACCAATGGTAATATGGATGCTGATTTCTTTACCTCAATTAGAGAGGCACAAATGGATTTGGATAGATACACTCACTACTTACGTTGGGATGTAGTCAATGCATCTGCAATCCGAACAGCTTTCCAAGAAGCCACAGAACATCTAACGAAGATTTATTTCCCAATTGGATTTAACTGTGATGATTCTGCATCTGACATTATTCGTGCAGCAGGAATCGATTTAGAAGATAATTTGCGTCCAAATGTAACATATCTTAACCAAAGTCAAGATGCAGCCGAGGCAAGCTCCTGGAAAGAATTTATTATCTTTTCTAACTAAGCAAGCTAAGATTACTATTATGAATCAAGAAAATTCCCTTTCATGGCCAAAAATAATAAACAAGTTCTGGATGATAGCTGCAGTAGTGCTGACATCATTTGCAATTCATTTCTTATGGTATTTAGAGGCAAACGATTACCTGGGGACACTAATTATGGTAACGTGGGCCTTTGTGTGGGCTCCTGTAATTATGAGTTACATATTCTCTGCAATTATAAGAAGTAAAGAACTATCAATGCAAAGCTATGATTTAAATACTATTCAAAGAATCATTGCCTTGTTAGTAGCCAACATATTAAACATGACATTCAGCAATCTTTTAGAAGATGTAGAAACGGCTGCATGGATATTTTTAATATATCTTTTCATCGTTATACCTGTTCAAATGGCAATGATCATTGCAATCGATTTACTCTGCAGGACTCATGATAAGTGCAGCCATATCAAATAAAAATTTAGAGAAAATAATCTACTGTTACCCTCTTTCATAAGTCATGACCCCCAACCTCTCCCTCAACACCATCCTCCTTGCAACACTAGTGGCAATCCCAATCGTATGCCCACAGCAGTATACAATAATCATAGGTTGAATCTTAGGCTTAGTGATCCTCTGGTTGGAGGGGATGGAAGCTCTATTGATAGATCGAATTACTTGGCAGAAGACAAGGAAATGGACAGGGGGTTAGCACGAGCTGGTAGATTGGCTTATGAGGCACTGAAAATTGCAACGGATGCACGAGCAGTTGCAGTTGTTGCTTCAAGAGATACAGAAAATATTCAGCTTGGTCGCTTTATTGCTCAACAAAATGCCTTAATTGCCATGGGAAATGCGGCATCAGATGCACTTGAAGAAGCAGGAGATACAGGAAATATGGGGCCAGATGATGTAATTACTTATATTAGTGAAGAGATTGCTTCGATTGGAGATTGGGTAAATTTGATTAAACAGGATGAGGAGTTGGTGTTTGGACGGGAGTTGGAGAAGGCACTCGCAGAATATCTTAATGAAAATGGATCGGAAGGGTCTCTAGATAAATGGTATGCAACTGCCGGAGAAGGACCAATTGATGTCTCTTGGACAGTGTCTGTTAAAGAAGAAGGCGCATATGCGTTGCACATTAAAGGATTACCATCATGGGGATTCAACGAGGCAACTCTATCTATAGCAAGCAAGACAATGAATATTGTGCGTGATGCCAGTGGATACAGAGGAAAAGAATTGATTGCTCTCGCACCTGGAAATTATTCATTCTCAATGAATAATATCAGCGTTTCTGCAAATACAGGCGTGGAAGACGGACGTTTTATGCTCACAAAAGTAGATAACCTAGCTCCAACTATAGAAGCAACATTTGAAACCAAGTTTATTGCGGATCATCCAACAACACTATCAGAGAATTCTAAATTTAGTATGTACGACCTAGAAGGCTCTCATGAAATTACCGGTGTAACTGCATTAGCAAAGCATTTTGCACCCATTCTTCATTTTCATGCAGATGAACAATATCGTCCAGTTTCAGCTGAAGATGTTTGGAACCAAGTAGGTGGGGATACAAATTTGAACGGAATAGAATTGGATCTATCAAACATTGATGAATCCAAATTAAGAACTGCTATTTACAGCAATGTACTACAGCAAGATGATAACAATCTTGCTATTAATTATTTCTTCTATTATCCAAAAAGCAATTGGCAGGATTATGGCGGACAAAATAATCATGAAGGAGATTGGGAGGGCGTAACAATATTCTTCATAAAATCAAATTTAGAAGGAGAGACATTCGGAAAGTGGATTCCAACAAAAGCTGCAATGGCACAACACGTAGATATTGCAGATAATCTTGCTAATCATATTAATTCTGATGGTGGTGATTATGTCAACTGGGGAGATACAATTATGAATATTGAAAATTCACATCCACATTTGTATGTTGGACTTGGTAGTCACGCCACCTTCGCATATTCAGATCAGACAACATTTGGCGGAAAGATAGATGACCATACGTCAACAGATGATGGCTTGGATACTTCCAGATATATTGTTAATCTGGATCGCATGGGAAATGAAAGTTCACCAAGTTGGATGCAATATCAAGGATTGTGGGGCTCTGCAGGCAACATAAGACCTGGCACTGCAGCGCCAAGTGGCTTAGCCTTTTGGGATTCGTCTTATGGAAGCTACAAAAATCGTTGGTTTGATCCATGGGAGTGGTCACAAAATTTTAATAATACTAATAACAGATTATGATTAGTTCCAACGCTAAATTTCGGTCAATACTTCAAGCAGTACTATTTACAGTTATTGCGCCTCTCATGAGTATTCCATTTCTTTTTCTACTATCTATATACTGGGCATTTTTTGGGGACTCTGTTCCTGGCGCAGCATTCAATTTGAATGATACTGAGCAGTTTTTTTATAATTTTAAATGGGCTGCCGGAAATACTCAGTTTGATTTATGGTTGTATTCAATGATCTTTTTTGGATTGTGGCAATTTTCGTTACCTATAGTATTTATACTTAATTGGTTAGGACAATTGTTGATACGCAAAATAATTAATAAGAGATCACTCAGTATTATTGCGATCTTGTGCCTATCTGGAATTTCTTTTGTTACATTTATTTATAGTGCCTACTATTATGGAAATTTTCCATCTTGGACTTAATGCAACTTAATATTAATTAATCCCTACAATCATGAACCCCCACCTCCCCCTCACCACCCTACTACTTGTTACCTTGGTAGCAATCCCCCACTCATACGCCACCTCAAGAATTGATAATGCTACCTTGAGCACTGTTTCTATAGAAACATACGAGCCAGGTACAAATACATTAACAGCCAGAGGTAGTGGCATATTTGTACACGAAGATGGGTGGGTGCTTACAAACAAACACTTACCAGAAGGTTTTTCTGGAATGTTTGATGATGTAAAAATTATTCCTACAGGCGAAGATGGCGAAGCAAATATGGATTGCAGCTTTAAAGTAGAAGCAGGTCAAATTGTAGGTAGCCCCCTTGCAGATATCGCACTAATTATCCCTGACAGACCCTTCATGCTTCCGTGCAAACCCATCTCCTATCTTTCCCCTGTTGCCACAGTAGTTCCTACAGGCACAAACGTAACTGTTATTGGATATCCAGCAACAGATATTGCAAGTGGCTCTGTAACGGTGACCACGGGAAAAGTGGCAGGTAGCTCTTTGTACGAAATTAAATCCAGCCTGAAAGATGCAGACTTACTACCGTACACGCGTGAAGATCTGGAGCAACGTACACAATATCTCAAAATGGATGTAGATATTGGCGCTGGAAATTCCGGCGGACCTGTTATTGACTCCTTAGGTCGCCTGATTGGTATCGCAAGTGCAATATCACAAATTAAATACAATGACGGTGCAATCCAAGATTTTGTAAGTATCGCAATTCCATCAGCAGAAATACTTAACGAATTCCCAGAGATCCCATCAGATAGCTACACAACAGAAACAATACTTACAGATGTATCGGAACATGCTTGGTATGCAGATGCCGTACAAAAATTCCAAGAGGCGGGATATTTGCGCAGTGCCAATAGTCTTTTTAGGCCCGGAGATAATGCAACCCGAGCTGAGTTCATAAGTTTTATTATCGACCTTTTGGGAGGCGCAGATGATATAGATGGATCATCACCAGAAAGTTTTAGTGATATTTCAAAACGTAATGAATATTTCCCACACTTCGAAAAGGCAGGGCAACTCGGGCTCGTAAAAGGTGCAGGCAATTGCTATGGAACTTTGCCATGTAACGCGAACCCTGATGCATCAATTAATAGGGCAGAAGCTTCCATTCTTCTACTAAGAGCATTTGATCTCCAAAGAACACCAGATGCACCCACATTTACAGATGCACCATCAGATGCATGGTTTACGGAGGGGATCGAAGCATCTGCAAGCTTATGCATATTAAGAGGTGATGATGGGACAGCGGCAGTAAGGCCTGCAGGACTGATGAATAGAGCCGAAATGGCAGTAATGCTCTACAGATTGCATCAAGACATGAACTACCCCGCATGTACCAGTGCCGATACAGAAATCTCTATACCTGCTGCGCCAAGTACAACAACAATTGATAATGCAGAAAGTGATGTTGTAGGTCAGATTCCATGCACACAAAATGCTTGGAAATGCATGCCCAAATCAACTTGCTCTCGTAAACTTGAACAAATGCAATGGTGCGAACTTGTATTGGATGAATGTTCGAATACTAGACGCTCTGTCCCTCCATCAACAATTAAATGCTTGCCTGGAGGCCTTATGGGGATGATCGAAGTAGTTGGCCACACAGAAAAAATACTTAAGCGCATGGAAGAAGTCATTTTAGAAATGGAAGATGAAGGACAAGCAAAAGCAGCACTTAAGCTGAAAAAGCAGTACCAAGAACAATCCGAAGATTACGAATCTAAATTTGAATCTGCAAAAAAGTACTCAGACTATATGCAATGGTTTGGCGATGATGTTGATGCTCTAGAAAATGAACTAAAGCAAACTGAGGAATTATTCTTCGATTCCCCCGGAATCAAAGGAAAGTTCATGCCATAACGCATTGCCACCGAACAAATAATCCACACAACCAAGAGGGCAAAAACGCCCTCTTTTTAATATAAGCACAAAAATTCACGTTTTACCCTTAATCGAGGAAACAATACAATTAGGCTTAATGGAAAATTTTGGGGGCTAGAAACCACCTAAAAGCTCTGAAATCAGCTTTTGTTTTCGTTCGATTTTCAATCCAGGATGTACATTGATTTTACACTTAATATTTGTAAATGAGCCTTCTAAAGAATT
>JAIPIN010000004.1 GCA_021734665.1 Kiritimatiellales bacterium | reverse complement strand
TGTTCCATCCTTTTTAATTGAGTGAGAATTACAATTAGAACATATTTTTCATGATGCATCGGGGAAAATATAAGCATATCTCAGCTAACATTAGCGGAAAAGACATCATTTTAGCCCCCAAAATTTTCCATTAAGCCAGGCTGGTTAACTGTTATTATTTATCTCCATTTTTTCTTTTCTAGTCCTTTTTTGGCTGCTGCCTGTTCTGCTCGTTGCTTGCTATTACCTTTGCCCGTTGCAATCTTTTCTTCACCTAGATAGATAGCACAAGTGAATTGTTTATTGTGGTCTGGGCCTTTCTCGTCTACCACTTCATAGTGTGGAGTTATATTAAGAACTTCTTGTGCCTTTTCTTGGAAGAGGCTCTTCTCGTCACGATCCTTGCCCTGCTTAAGCAGGTCTTGTAGCTGTACTAAAATGTACTTAGAACAGAACTCTTTTGCGCTATCGTAACCTTGATCTAAGAAAATGGCTCCTATTAGTGCTTCTAAGGCATTTGCAAGTGTAGAGATCTTTGTACGGCCACCACTTACTTCTTCCCCCTTGCTCATAAATAAATATTCACCAAGTCTGAGCTCTGCGGCTACTGCGGCTAGCTGTTCGCCCTTTACAAGTGCCGCGCGCCAATTTGTTAGTTCTCCTTCGGACTTCTCTTCAAATTGGAATAAATACGCAGTCGTTACTAGTTCCAATACCGCATCACCCAAAAATTCGAATCGTTCGTTATGACCTTTCACACTATTTCCTCTTACTGCACTTCTGTGTGTAAGAGCTTGAACTAATATGTCTTTTTCGTGGAAGTGAACGCCGATTTCTTTTTCGAGTACTGTGAATGAGGCTGGTGGATTGATCATTGTTAAGAGTGTAGCTTGTAGATGGTACGAAAGAAAAGTCAGTTTATGAAATCAAAAACAATTAGCTAATAACCTAAAAGCTAGAAGCCAGAAGCCAGAAGCTAATCAGCCCATCTTAATCTCAATATCCACACCAGATGGCAGAGAGAGATTCTGAAGGCTTTCTATTGTCTTAAATGTGGTTTCTGTAAGATCAATTAGCCTTCTGTGAGTTCGCATCTCGTATTGATCGCGTGAATCTTTGTGGACAAATGTTGACTTGTTCACTGTAAATTTACGTATCTTAGTTGGTAGAGGGATGGGCCCATGAATTACTGCACCACTTCGTTCTGCTGTATCTACAATTTTAGCTGTAGCTTCGTCCAGTACTACGTGATCAAAAGCACTCAAGCGAATTCGGATTGAGGAAATAGGCTGTTCAACCTTTTTAGAATCTTTTTTTGTAGATGTATCACTAACAGACTCCGCGATCTGAGCAGCTGATTTAGTTTCATTTTGGACAGCTTTTTTTGTCGTTTTCTTTATAGATTTCTTTGTAGCCGTCTTTTTAGGGGCGGACTTTTTGGTGGTAGCTGCTTTTTTCTTTTCGGGGGTCATAACGGAGAGGAGAAAGAACAAGAGAAGGAGAGGGCCTAGGGCCCCCTCCCATTAAATTTTATTATTCAATGATTTTGGTAACTACTCCGGCACCAACCGTGCGTCCACCTTCGCGGATAGCAAAGCGAGTTCCTTCGTCCAAGGCAATTGGGCATCCAAGAGTAACAGTGAATTTCACGCTATCTCCAGGCATTACCATTTCTACGTTTTCAGGAAGTTCTACAGAACCTGTAACGTCTGTTGTTCTGATGTAGAACTGAGGCTTGTAACCCTTAAAGAAAGGAGTGTGACGTCCTCCTTCATCTTTGCTTAGGACATAAACTTCTGAGTCGAACTTAGTGTGAGGTGTGATAGAGCCTGGCTTGGCGATAACCTGTCCACGCTCAATTTCTTCACGCTCGATTCCACGCAAGAGCAAACCAACGTTGTCTCCTGCCAATCCTTCGTCTAGTAGTTTGTGGAACATCTCTACTCCAGTAACTACTACCTTGCGTGTATCTTTGATTCCAACGATCTCTACTTCGTCGTTAACATTAACTTTACCCTGATCGATACGACCAGTCGCCACTGTTCCGCGACCTTTAATAGAGAAGATATCTTCAACAGGCATCAAGAGAGGCTTATCGATTTCACGCTTTGGCTCTGGAATGTAGCTATCCAAAGTATCTAGAAGTTCCTTAATATGGGCAACATGCTCTGCATCACCTTCGAGTGCCTTTAGAGCTGAACCCTTGATAATTGGAGTGTCGTCGCCTGGGAACTCATACTTGTTTAGAAGCTCGCGAATTTCTACTTCTACAAGCTCGATAAGTTCAGGATCAGAGACCATGTCAACTTTATTCATGAAGACAATGATCTGAGGAACGTTTACTTGGCGTGCAAGTAGAATGTGCTCACGTGTCTGAGGCATAGGACCATCAGCAGCGGACACAACAAGAATAGCGGCGTCCATCTGAGCTGCACCAGTGATCATGTTTTTAACGTAGTCGGCATGACCTGGACAGTCGACGTGAGCGTAGTGACGCTTGTCTGATTCATACTCAACGTGTGCTGTGGCGATAGTAATACCGCGCTCGCGCTCTTCTGGTGCATTGTCGATTGCGCCGAAATCTTTCTTCTCCCCCTCAGGTGAGAAGTTAGTGGATAAAGCAGCCGTAAGAGTTGTCTTACCGTGGTCGACGTGACCAATGGTACCAACATTAATATGCGGCTTGGAACGGTCAAATTTCTTATCTGCCATACTGAGAGAGGGAAAAGTAAATGAAAGGGAACGAATTAAATCTAAGAAGAGAATAAACTCCTCTAGCCGCGAAAGTCTAGGGAGAAAGGCAAAAAGAGTCAATATTTCCTGAACAAAATACGTAGTTTCTTTAAATCACCAACTATCGAGATATCGTGCCCATAGCATACTGTTAAACCAAATTATTGATATATCTCTTTTTTAGATATTAATTATTCTATTTTTGAGGTTCTTCTATATCAGGGAATTCTGTATGAGTTTCTGAAGTAGTTTGCTCACTTGGTGTTTCTTGAGTTTTAAGAGTTTCTTGTTCTTTTGGTATTACTTTAGTTTCCAGAGTTTCTTGTTCTTCTGTTTTAGCTGTCATTTCTGTTGCAATGGGAGTTTCTACTGTTGGTGCTTCTGTTACAACTGGAGTTTCTATTGTTGATGTTTCTTTTGCATTAGTTGATTCTTCTTCAATTACATCTGCAGGAGTTACTACCTCTACCCCAGTGTTTATTGGGATTGTTCTTTCGGATTGATCTGATTCGAGCGTATTTAGTGCTTGTTTCAAGCGATCTGAAGTAATTTGTGGAGCTAGTTTTGCGATTCCGTCCTCGCCGATTTCTTCTGATGATGTTGCATCATCTGTGACCTTTTTTCTATTAAGGAACCAAATTAGTCCAAATAAAGTTAGTGCGATAATAGTGGTTACTACAACTATAGGAATAATAGGCCACTGTTTAACGGCTGATGCATAGTGCATTAATTCAATTTTTTCTTCTTCTTGTGTGCCTTCAGGAGCTTCTTCTCCATCAGTTGGATCAGCGTTGTCTGATGGAATAACTTCGTCTCCACTTCCTGTTTCGGTATCTTCTACTTCTGGTTCAATATCTTCTGGAGTTTCGATTGGTATTTCAACTTCAGGCTCTTCTACTTTTGGAGTTACAACTTCTACTGGCAAACCGTTTCTATAAAATACAGGTTTAGGAATAGATGGTTGTGTTATAGGCGTTACAGGTACAACAGGGTCGGGTTCTGCTGGAGTATCTGGTATTAGATCATCTGGCTCAGTATTAGTACCACTTCCAGTATCTTCTGTGACTATGTCTGTGCCACTACCAGTATCTGCAGATATAACGTCAATATCATCTACGATGGTATCTCCACTTAATTGTCCTTGTGTTGAAAGTCCAATACGATCAATTTCTGTTGATATTACAAAAGTAATACAGATTGATGCGAATAGAACCGATGAGGCAAATATTGAGTGTTTCATGTTTTTATTTGTATTCAATATATATTATACATCAATTATGCATTATGTGCAATATCCGTCAAAACGGTTGATATTGTAGGTTTGGGCTGTAGAGACGTGCCAATGGCACGTCTCTACAGCCCCAATGGCACGTCTTGTTTTATATTATTGGGCGCTCTCTTCTATACGTCTTTCGCGGATAACGTTTACTTTGATAACTCCAGGATAGGTAAGCTCATCTTCAATCTTCTTTGCGATGTTCTTAGCCAGTTCTGCTTGCTTAAGATCATCAATTTTATTGGTATCAACGTACACACGAATTTCACGTCCAGCAGAAATTGCAAATGCTCTTTGTACTCCTTCGAATTGTTTTGCAATTCCTTCTAGATCTTTAAGGCGTTTGAGGTAAGCCTCAAATGATTCGCGTCGTGCACCTGGACGCGCGCCAGAAACAGCATCTGCAGCAGCAACAATAAATGCCTCTGGAGATTCGATAGGAATATCTTCGTGGTGAGATGCAACACAGTGAATAACTTCTGGTCTAATCTTAAAGCGCTTACAAATCTCTACTCCTATATCTACGTGAGTTCCTGCAACTTCGTGGTCTAATGCCTTGCCAATGTCGTGTAGTAAGCATGCTTCTACAACTACGCGTGGGTCTGCTCCTATTTCTTCTGCAAGCATGCGTGCCAAGTTTGCCATCTCTACAGAGTGCTTGAGGATGTTTTGTCCGTAACTTGTGCGGAACCTTAGGCGTCCAATTATCTTAAGTAAGTCTTGTGGGAATCCTGTGATGCCCAGTTCTTCTGTAGCGCGTTTTCCAAATTCAAGCATCATCTTTCCAACTTGTTCCTTCATCTTTTCTACTACTTCTTCTATGCGTGCTGGTTGAACACGTCCATCTTTAAGAAGTTTTTCCATTGCCAGTTTGGCTACATACCTTCGTGCCAGATCGAATCCAGAGATTACAATTGCACCCGGAGTATCATCAATGATGATATCCACGCCTGTTGCTTGTTCGAATGCAATAATATTTCGCCCCTCCTTTCCAATGATTTTTCCTTTAACGTCATCAGAAGGTAGTTGCACAATTGTGGATGTAGATTCTGTAGCAACTTCGGATGCGTATCTTTGAATGGCTTCGGATAATAGTTGCTTTGCTTCTTCTTCCACTTCTTCTTCCATTCCAACTTTTAGTTGTTTTATGTTGGAAGCAAAGTGTTGGGAATATTCTATTTTCATTTCTTCCCATAGCTGCTCTTTTGCTTGTTCTTCGGTGAGCTTGGAAACTTTTTCTAACGCTTCGCGGTGTTTTACACTTGCTTCTGCAAGTTCAGCTTTTAAGGTTTTTACTTCTTCTTGTTGATTGGCCAGAGTGTCACGTTGCTGATCTATCTCTTTAGCCCTTTGTTCCATTCCGCGTTCTTTTTCTTCCATGCGAGCTTGTTCTTTTTCTAATTTATTTTCCAGATCGTTCGCTCTTAGCTTTGCTTCACTAATAATTTCTTTTGCTGCTGCACGTGCTTCCGCTTCGGCAGCTTTTACTTTAATTTCTGATTCATTGATTTTGCCTTCGAGTTTTTGTAACTCTTTTTCTTGTGCGTTAATTTCTGCACGAATGGCAGAGCTCATACGCTTTCCTTGCGAAAACCAGAACCAGCCTGAAAGTAGACCTAGCATTAAACCTCCTAGCAGTGCTAGGAATACGATGATATAAAACGTAAAGATATTTTCCATGAAGTGTTTGGGGCAGAAGTCAAAACAATTCCTCTGCCACCCTCTCGTGTCAGCTTTGATACATATGTTCCATCAATTCGGGGTCTGTTAAGCGATGGAAGTTATCTGAATAGTTTACAAATGGGGAATTCATGCGGTATCAAACTGTTAATAGCTTTTAGAGAGAGTGTGAAGAACTCTATCCTTATTATATATGGGATTTTATCAATAAGCGAGTGGCTAGAATATGGCTAATCCAAGCCAAAAATACGATAGTCAGCGCTAAAGATAACTTTACATATTCCTACATTTATCTTTTTTGGGCGTTCTATGTGTGTTAAGAACGTATTTTTCCTTTATACAGAGCGTAAAAGTCTGTGTTGGCAAAATGATTATTTCGTCAGGATGTATGTATGAGGTCAATGATCTGTTTTGATAGAGAACTTTATGGTTACTCTTTTCTTAGTATGAAGTTGTTTAGATATGTATCTAAGGCCCCTCTCCCATCCTCTCCCCCTTCTGAGGTGGAGAGGAGATATGGAAAAATTGTTTTTAAAAAGAATCATCTTCGTTTGGCCATATTAGTTGTTATTACATTATTAGCAGGATTGATTCTGCCTAGGCAAACCTCTGCTCAAATTGTAATAAATGAGCTTATGTGGATGGGTTCAGACTTAAGTACAGCGGATGAGTGGATTGAATTGATAAATACAGATTCCGATGATGTGGTACTTGATAAGTGGACACTAAATTATATAAAAGATGGAGCAGAAGTTTTGATGATTGAATTTGATGATATAAGTATTCAGTCAGATGAATTTTTTATAATTAGCAATTACAACAGTTCAAATTCACGTTTGAAAAATGAGCCCGATCTAGTAACAAGCTCTGTGAGTTTACCGAATTCTAAGTTACTTCTGCGTTTGCGTAATGCCAGCGGTGCTCTTGTTGATGAAGTGGATGATGGTAGTGGTGCTCCTTTTGCAGGGAATAATCCATCTGGTACTGGAGCCAAAGCAAGTATGGAAAGGATTGATACGAATATTTCTGGTACTGATGAATCTAATTGGAGAAGCTCAACTGATTGTGTTGGATTCGATGATGGATTAGAGATTTTTGGAACACCGTGGTTCCCCAATTCCGAACCCGAACCCGAACCCGACCCTCAGCCCGAACCCGAACCCGACCCCGAACCCATTGTTCTTCCTCCTATCTTAATTACAGAAATATTAGCCAATCCCATTGGGCGTGATGATCAAGAATGGATAGAGCTGATGAACTTTGGAACTGGAACAGTTAATTTAAACGGTTTGATTTTGAAGAAGGGGAGTAGTGAATATCAAATTTCTAATGACTATATGTTAGATGCTTTGCATGCGATTGCTTTGCGTAAAACGCAGACAGATATTTCTCTTAGAAATCAGGGTGACACTATAGAGCTTTGGTATGGATCTGAACTGATTGATTCTTTGGAGTATGCACAAACTGCGGAGGAAGTAAGTTTTGGGAGAGATCCACAGGATCCGGAAACATTAACTGCATTTTGTATTCCAACTCCTGGGAGTATTAACTCGTTTAAGAAATTAGACCCTATGATTGTGATGCAATCTGGGGATGTGTGGGGACGTGAAAAACTTTCAGTCAACTTGATTGCAGAAGTTAAAGAAGGATCATTGGATAGTGCAGAGTGCAGATGGGACTACGGTGATGGAGAAATAGTAAGTGGATGCAATCCGACGTCGCATACTTTTGATGAAGTGGGGGAGTATACGATTGAGTTGTTGGTGGATACGTATTGTTCTATGGGGTTGAGGGAGACGTTGTTGGTGCAGGTGAGAGGGGAGAAGATTGATGAGAAGGAGGTAAAAGAGATAAAAGATGAAAAGGAGATAAAGGAAGAAGAAGAGGAAACTCAAGCATTAACTCAGGAGCAGGTGTTCCCACCTGCGGACACAGAAGATTCTGTATGTATTCCAACGGTTTCTTCTGGTGTAATCATTTCGGAAATATTCCCTGCACCAAGCGATGGAGAAGAGTGGATTGAGCTTTTAAATCTAACCGATAAGCGTTTTAATCTTTGTGGATGGGTATTGGATGATGTGCGTGATGGCGGGAGTAAACATTGGACAATCTCGGAAGAGTTTGATATCGCTCCGCATGGTTTTTTGGTTCTTACAAAAGATGAAACAGGTATTGCATTAAATAATGGTGGGGATGAGGTGTGGCTTGTATCGCCAGAGGGGGAGTTTGAAATTGGCGTAACGTATCCAAAAATAAAAAAAGATTATTCCTATTCTCTGAGGAGCGGGCTCTCTCGCCGTATGGGTCATGGCCTCGTATCAGCAGCTGGCGGTGCTGTGCGGGATAGTGCAGTGGTCACACTGGCGGGAGAGCCTGCTTCTCCTGCCCGCCGAAGCTCAAAGAGCGTAGGTGGGTCTTATTGCGTAACGGAAAAGGCGACACCTGGGAAGAAGAATGTTTGTCCGGTGGAACATTTAGATGTGCGGGAGCAAGTGGAACAAGAGCCTGTTGCTGATTCGATTCAGCCGATGCAGGCAAAGCCTCTGCCTACACTTAAAACAAAATATGTGAATGTTGTGCACGAAGATGAGGTTGAGGCGGAGGAAGATGTGTTAACAGGGGCGTTGTTTGCGAACCTTTTGATTGAGGAGCCGTTATCCAATGAAACAATTGAAGTAGGGTCACAGCGCGATGTTGCCACACTTCCACCGATTTCAATTGTTGAGGTGATCATGATTATTGGCGGAGTGTGTACTTCTGGATTCCTTATGGCATTCAAAGTTTTAAAAGGATGATGAAAATTGATTTGCCAAATAGACGTTCGGTTCGTTTAAAGAATCATTCATATATGAATGGGATTTATTTTGTGACGATTAATGCAGTAAATAATGAATGTATTTTTGGAGAAGTTGTAAATGGGATAATGAAATTGAATGAGTGTGGGGAGGTTGTTATGCAAAAATGGATTGAAATTTCCGATCATTTTTCGAATGTTATATTGGATCGATTTGTTGTGATGCCAAATCATATGCATGGAATTATTTGGATAGGGGCACGGCATGCCGTGCCCCTACGACGAAAATCCGCGCCCGTACAATGGCATGCCGCCGCCCCCGCGCGATCCATGTCCCGCCATTTTGGAAAGCCAATTCCAAATTCATTGCCCATAATTATTGGGTCATTTAAATCCGCCGTGGCGAAAAGAATAAATGAATTAAGGGATTCGTCCGGAGCCAAAGTTTGGCATGGTTCGATAGGCTCACCACAAGTCGAAATTATTATGAGCATCGAGTAAGAGGCGAAATCGATTTAAACCGAATTCGAGCATATATTGCACGAAATCCGCAAAAGTGGGGAAATAGAGATATTTAAAGAGAAATAGGGATTTGCAGTAATATGGTTGATTTTTTTGAAGTTTTATTATACAATATTTATGTATTTAGGAAACCTTTTCCAATTTGTGATTATGTCAAATGGACCTGATAGTAATTGGCCAGAAGATGAAGAGTTTGAACTTGGTGGTGGAGAGAAAGATGGTGGACACGATAGTGGCAATGAGGCACCTAAGTTTTCTTCATTAGAAGAGGCTGCAGAACATTTAGATCTTAGACCGGCAGATGTTATGTTGTTACGTGAGCAAAATAAACTTCGTGGATTTATAGATGGAGCTACTTGGAAGTTTAAACGTGATGATGTTAATGAATTAGCAAAACAGAGAGAGAGAAATAAAGCTTGGGGTGACGAAGAACCACTAGAATTGGAAGGAGGCTCTGATGTGTTAGATGATGAAGAGCTACAGGATGAAGGAGGTTCTGATATTGAGCTTGGCGGTTCTGATATTAAGTTGGATGAAGGTTCTGGTGTGCTTGATGATGAAGAGTCACAGGCAGCAGGAGGTTCTGATATTGATTCGGATTTTGGGGATTCAGGCTTAAGATTGGATGAACCTTTAGTTGAAAGAGATGAATACTATGAAAATGATGAATCTGATCTAACGTCTCTTGAAAATACTGATGATGAAGTAGCTGAACTAGGTGAGGATGATTTGCTTACGCTTGAAGATGAAGAGAAGAAAAATGAAGGTAGTACTGAAGAGGTTGGTGATGATCCGTTGGATGTAGGAGTAGTAGAAGGTGAAGAATCAAATGTGGATGGAGAAAATGATGCTGAAACTAAAAATAAAGGAGGATTTAGAACTTTGCTTGATCATTATAAAAGAAAGTTTTTAGGCATCTTGCCCACAAGAAAAGATGTTGATGCTTTTATTGAAAAGAGCGCATCTCCACCACCTTGGGGGAATTCTATTTTTCACAAAGATCTTCAAGTTCGAGCAAATGAATTACAATATGGTCAATCACAGATTCCAGAAACACCTTCTGAGCAGGATGCTCTTTGTTTAGCTAACATAAATAGAACTGTAAGTAATTTACCGTCAGGTGATACAGATGAAGGAATGTTGAGGGGGTCAATGCGACTCTATCATGTTTGCGTTTCTAAGATAATTATATTTGCAAATGCATTAGATGCTGCAGGGAATTTTGTTAGAACAAATGATGATGAAACAAAGTTAAATCGTATTTTTGAAGAGATGATTACTGCAATCGAGGCAATGAAAAATCATTACGATAAATATATAAAACCCAATCAATCCATTGTTGATAGTGCAACCGAAAGGATGGTTCTTGAATCACGCTTGTTATGGATGAAACAGTTTTTAGATAGTCTTAAAAGTAATACTTTTAGAATATGGGGCGTTCCAATAATTCCTTTGTTACTTAATTCTTATGCACAAAAATCTGGGTCTGGGTTAAAACCCGAAATGAAAATGAGACAAGATACTGTTCAAAATTTGTCATATGGCATAGGTAATTTGCATAAGAGTTTGATTAAAAAATTACATGAAAAAGAAAATATAGGAACTCAGAGACGAATTTTGGAAACAATGCATATTACCAGAAATGCTGCAATGAAATTATTACTTGCAGGAATCGCAGGCGTCGGTATATGGGGTGCCTCAAAATTAATTCCTTCAGGCGATGGTCCAGATGCACCTCCCGAAGGCACAGCTCCGGCTGCGCAGCCAGATAATGGTGAAGAACCAGTATTTGAGGAAGAACTTTCGCCTCTAGATAAACATTTGGAGGATGGGTTTAACCAATTGATGCAAGACTAGTTTCCGGTAAAGACAATATAATTTGTGCTATATCGTAATTATTATTTCGGTATTCACACTATTGCCTTTTGGATGGATAATCCCAACTTTTGCTTTTGCAGATGTAATTATACGTCCATCATTAGGTACCTGTTTAATTATTGGTTTCGGTAGTGATCCATCTTGATTGAAAGTGCCCATAAAAATTAAACTATCTGGTGGCTTGGCAGCGCCATTAGCATCCGTGTATTCGTATGATATAAATGCCCTGTATTCATAATCCTTTTTGCCGTTTAGTGTTACGCTGAATTTTTTATCTGTTGCGTCGAAGCTTGCTGAGAAGCTGTTTGCAAGTGCAAGCATATCCCTCTTTTCATTTATCCATTTAGAAATATCAAGTTCATAATCTGGGCTATTTTGTGTATTGCCTAAATTGTCGGTAATTATTAGCGTTGTTTTCGCTGATATTGCATTTTCTGGGATTGCAAATGTTGTTGGGTCAGTGAAATCGATTGATGTGCCGTCGTCAGACCAGCGTTCAGGAGAAATAAAAGGTTGTTTCGATGTTGCCCCAGAGATTGGATCTCGAATTTTATATGTAACTTTTACTTGGTATTTAAAACCAGGCTCAGGATCTTCGATTCTTATCGATGGTGTATCAGCACCAGCTGCAAGTTCAGTTTTAAGTACACGGAACATTCCACTTTCTAGAGTTTTACTTTTTATATACTCCGCAAACTTCTTAATCTGTTCCAATGTAATCTCCACAGCTTCGCCTGCTGCTACACCAGTTGCAATAAGTAGATCTCCAAGTGGCTTTCCTTTTTCTGCCACTACCCAGAATGTTTTGGTACCCTTATCTATCGTATTCTCTAGTCTTGTAAGTCCATTTCCAGCTGCATCAACATACAAAGGATTGCCTGAGGAATCTTTGGGAATGTCTACACGAAGCCAGTTATCCAGATCTTCCCATTTATCAAATCCCTTATCCAAAATTCCTGTACCAGTATCGTTGATTAGCATTGGTTGTATCTCGGACCAAATTTCTCCAGCAGCTTTTGGTACGGATTTTGTGACATAAGTTTTAACTGAATCCAGTGCGCTCTTTGCTGCATCGTATGCTGCGCCAGAAAGAGCATTAAGACTGTTGTATCCTTCTGAGATAAGCCATTCTACAGATTTGCCTGCTCCATCAAATTTGGGAATGCCTTCGCTTGCACGTTCTACATATAGAACATCCATCAATTTTATGGTACTTGCACCATTTTGCACTTGAGCCTTCATGCCTTCGCAGAATCCTTTACCCTCTTGTAGCGCTGTCTCTAGACGGGTTTTAATATCAGGAGGCAGAGCTGGATTTGTAAGAGCGATTTTTATATCTCTTTCCCAATCAGCCCATATTTGGTCAAAATATGTGCCGTCTACATATTTTCCTTGGAGTATATCTATACCAATATGTGCTTCTGGATCTTTACCATTGGCCTCTGCGATGTCTTTGAACATAGAGTCTGCAACATCTAGAGTAAGTTTTACTCGATCGGCGGGTGGTAGTTTTTTGAAGTAGGATGGAATCTGCTTACCTTCACACATTTTATCTACCATTCGTGTTATATTCTTTGGGATATTCTTATCTCCAGACATTCTCCATTTTTTTGCATTGTTATACCAAGATAAAAAGTGTGCGGGACTTTGTGTAAGCATTGAATCGAATACTATTTGTTCTTTTTCGCGTCCAAGTCCCAAACGTTCGTAGTAGTAGTTGTTTACTGTGCCCTCTCCTTTTGGCCCATGCAATATTTGTCCTACAGTATCGCGTCCTGTGCGAATCCCATCAGCGCCACTTTGCCAACCAAAGCGTTCTGCTTGTTCCGCTACCCATTCAGTTGGCTCTATGCCAAATTTACTTTTTACAAAGGCACCTGCAACTATTGCTGCAGCAGATATTTTGGTCATAGTCCAAAGTCGTGGATTTGTTTTTTGAATTGTGCGGAATGCTAGGTATGTAAGTACTACAAGTCCAACGCTCATCTCTGGATGTTTTTTGAAATCATCCCATACATATTCTTTTGTTCCACGAAGGAATTTTTCTACAGGATTTAATTGTTTGCTTGTATTTAGAACTTCTTCAGTTTTTTCGTATGATTCTAGTCTGCTTTCTAAATCTGAATGTAAACTTGCCACTTTAGTTTGTGCATTTTGAATATCTGTAGCATTGGCGACGTCACGTTCCCATGTTTCACGTTCTATGTCACCTTCCCGTGCTTTTTGTGACCAGATTGCAAGCGTCTTGAGCACATCGTCACCAAGAAGGTGGCGTAAATGTTCTAGACGTTTATCATCTGAATTAGGATCTGTGATTTCCTTTAGTTCTTGTGGATCAGGCCCCTGTGAAACTTTGTTGCGCCTTGATCGTCTATTATTTTTTTGAAGTGCTTTATTTGTAAGATAGTCGTATGCGAGCCACGGCTTTCTTGGCCATTCAGCAACATCAACAGCAGAAACTTCTCTACGCTTTATACTCTCACGAAGTTGAGAAGTAATAATTGCAGAGCTCGTGGAATTTTGTTTATTGATTTGCTGGTTTGCTCTTTCTTGTGGAGTAGGTTGATTACTTGGGGCCGATGGAGGCTGATTTGGTGACATATGTTTAATATTTAATTTTGACCTGATAATGGCCAATGTTCTGGCGTTTCTTCTAACGCCCAATTAACTATGTCAATTGGAGAATGTGCAATTCTGCCTGCTAGATTAAATGGGGCACGAACGATTTTACCTGGTACTCCCAATTTTTCCTGAGCTTCGGATGGTGCGTTTGCCTTGTTCCATCCATTAATTAATCCAGCAATAGGTGAAAAAAGAGCATTGCCTGCGACCTTAGCGACAGGTGTAGCTATTGGAACTTTTAATTTTAACAACATATTTTTTGCAGATTCGTAGTTTTTGTTTGCTGCATCTGCAATGCTGTTTGCAACTTTCTTTGCTGGTTTCCAACCCAATTTATTTAGCCCTCCCAGCATTATTGATGGAATTCCAATGGTGCCTCCCGTAAGCATTGTTTTCCAAATTCCTGCTTTTGGTCTGTTCCAAAGTTTCCCGTGTGCATGACCAAGTCCATACAATGTGGCTGCGCCTGCACCAACCGTAAGTCCCAAGGCAGACGCAGGAATTAAGCTAGATATACCTGCGCCTAAAGTTGGTATAGTTGCAGTATAACTTGCAATTCCACCAGCGGTTATGCCAGTAGATGCAGCAATCGCAGGCGGAGTGACTAGGCCTAAAATTCCTCCAGCAGCTGCAGCAGCTTCAGGCCATTTTGGCTTACCTATTTTTTTACCAAGCCGATAACCAATTGATGTGCCTAATGCACCTGTTGCTAGTCCAGATAACACTGAAGGTATTCCAAAGTTTAATATCTTCCCAAATGGCCCTCCTATGCTTTGCATAAATCCCATTATTCCATTTGTCACTGATCCTATTGAAGATGCAGCTGCTATACCTCCAATTGCACCAATTGCTGGTCCCGCATTTGGCATGTTTGGGAATAATTTTTTCTTTCCATAATATGCTCCTATTCCCGCAGCACCAATGCTTGTAGCGGCAAGTGGTATGCTCCCAAGGCTGGCTGCATATGATGCAACCATTGGAGTAGCTCCAATTGCAATACCAGTTCTTAATTCGGGGCTTTTGATAAATGGCGGTTTGTGATGTGACAGATCTACTTGTCCCCAACGTCTTTCGTGTTCTGCAATGTTTTGTTCAAGTTTTTGTTCAGCTTTCTTGCGTTGTTCTTTTTCTTTGAGATTAGAGCTTTTTTCAGTTCCTTTAACTCTTGGTTCTTTATCTTTTTTATCGGTATTTTCTTTTTTATCTCCCTTCGTCTCAGATTTTGCATTTGGATCTGAATCAGTAGAAAACAACCTCATAACTTCATCTCTTTTTTCTGATCTTCCTCTTTCGGTATTACCTTCCGCAAATCTCTGAGCGTACTCGAGTTCATTTGGTGACAATTCATTTTCTGATTGTTCATATTCATGATTGCTACCTTCGCGCAACTTATGCACCAACCGGTGCTCGCGGCTGCAGGAATCATCACTTTGAGTTTTGTTGTATTTGTTCAACATAAATCTAATCATTATACCTAAAAATGGCGATTTCTTCAATGTATAGGCATATGATTAAGCTATTTATGAATACTTTTGTCAATCGAAGAGAAATAGATTCGCTTTCATTTGGATATTCTGTATTCTCTCTCCAATATGACTCAACTAATCTTAAGCGACGGTACCACCTTCTCTGGTCAGCCGTTTGGTTTTTTGGGCGATAGTGATGGTGAGGTAGTATTTAACACAGGAATGGCTGGATACGTCGAGAGCCTTACTGATCCCAGTTATAGAGGTCAGATTCTTACATTCACATATCCATTAATTGGTAATTACGGTGTACCCAGCGCAGAATCGAACGAATGGCCTGCCGGCCGTAGCTCGCAGAGCGAAGGCTGGGGATTTAGTGAACACTTCGAGAGCGAGGCTATCCATGTTCGCGGAGTAGTTGTTACACAGCAAAGCCCAGATTTTAGCCACTACAAGGCTGTTAGCTCGCTTAGTAATTGGATGGAGCATCACAAAATTCCGGGGATTACAGGGATTGATACGAGAGCACTTACCAAGAAGCTCAGGGAACATGGAGTGATGCTTGGCAGGATTGTTCAAGACGGTTCGGAATTAAGAATTAAGAATGAAGAATTAAGAATTGAAGACCCAAACCTTTCAAACCTTGTGGATGAGGTAAGTGTTAAAGAAGTGAAAACATATGAGCCCAACACCCCACACCCCACACCCAACGCCCCAACCGTCGCCGTATTTGATTGTGGAATTAAAAATGACATCCTAAGATCTTTCCTAAAAAGGGGAGTAACAGTTCATCGTATTCCATGGAATTTTGATTTAGAAGCTTCCGATTTGGAATATGACGCAGTATTTATTTCCAACGGTCCGGGTGATCCTAAAATGTGTAAAGAGACAATCGCACAAGTTGCAAACAGTATTCAAAAGGGGATTCCTACATTTGGAATTTGCCTCGGTACACAGATACTCGCTCTCGCAGTTGGTGGTGATACTTACAAATTAAAGTACGGTCATAGGGGAGTTAATCAGCCATGTATAGAGCATGCCCCCACCCTCAGCCCCTCCCCCACAGGTGGAGGGGAGCATTCTGTTAAGCCGGGGCAGAAATGTATCATCACATCTCAGAACCATGGCTTTGCAGTGGATGAAAAAAGTTTGCCAGCCGATTGGAAGGTCTGGTTTACAAATGCAAATGATGGGACTGTAGAGGGTATCCGCCACGAATCAGGAAAATTCTTTGCAGTACAATTCCACCCTGAAGCGACCCCTGGGCCAGAGGATGCAAATTATCTGTTTGATGAGTTTTTGAAGGTTCTTTAATGACCTCATCCCTCGAAGATGCCCCACAGGGTACTAAACCCTTTTTCTGCATCGCAATAATATTCTCAAATATTTGAGATACTTTTCTTAAAATCTTATGTTCAGGAGAAGGGGAATGTTTGTGTTTTGTTTAAAATCGTTACCCCTCTCCTGACTATAAATAGAATTGAAATGTAATCCCTACTGCCTCTTGGTGAGAAAAACGAAGTAGGAGAGGGGATAGGGGTGAGGTCAAATATACCCCTCCATATGAACTTGCTCTTTTGGAATGTCTCCTGCCTCTTGGTGAGAAAAACGAAGTAGGAGAGGGGATAGGGGTGAGGTCAAATATATCCCTCCATATGCACTTGCTCTTTAGGAATCTCCCATTCCTCTAGGCACATTTTTTTCACATTAGTTGTCATTGCAGGGTTGCCACATAGATAAATATTTCGCTCTTTAAAGTTTTCTATATTGGGAATCACTTCTTGCACTCTTCCTTTGTATCCTTCCCAAGTTGGTTTAGGTTCGGAGAGAGTTATATGTACGTGAACATTTGGATGAGTTGCAGTAATTTCTTCATGAAGATCGCTCCAAAAAATATCTTCTTCTGCAAACACTCCAATTATCAAATCCATCTTGCATTTATTTCCTGCTTTTAATGCGCCAAGTATCTGAGAGCGGAATGGTGCAGCGCCCACTCCTGTGCATACAAATAGGCAATCACGGTCGCTATCTTTGTTAAAAGTAAAGTTGCCAAGTGGAGCTTGAATGCGTATTTCATCTCCTTCTTTAAGTGATTCTTTTACCCACTTTCCGGCTCTTCCATCTGGTTTTATTTTAATTGCAAACAATAAGTCATCTTCATCTGGAGTAGATGCAATTGAATATGCTCGAGCTTGAATGTCATCCGGATTATCTAGTAGTGGAACATCAAGCAATGCAAATTGTCCGGGTTTAAATGTGAACCCTTCCGGTTTTTCTAATCGCACTTCGTACACATTGTGTGTGATTAATTTATTTTGCGTGCACTTTAGAGTGAAACTTGGAGTTGGCATGAAATAAGTATAAGGGAATGCATGAGTGATTTCCTAATGTGGATAATGCGTATCTAAAAGGCAATTGTCACTCTTCGATACCCTTCGACATACTCAGGACAGGCACGCCGCCGTGTCATACTGAGTAGTCACGCTTTAGCGGGACGTATCGAAGTGCGACCGGCGGCGCACTCAGGATGACATACGGCAGGTTTGGTTAACTAGGATACTGGTAAAATAATCTCACCAGTTTCAATCATCTGTAATACCTTTGGATACCACTCTTTTTCTAGGGCTTGTATACGATCTTTTAGCGTTTCTTCCGTATCATCCTCTTCAATTGTACAACTTTTTTGTACAAGGATTTTACCTGTATCTACACCTTCATCAATAATATGGATGGTCATTCCAGACTCACTATCGCCTGCATTTAATGTTTCTTCTATTCCATGAGCTCCGGGGTGCTTTGGCAGAAGTGCAGGATGAACATTTACGATTCTGCCTGCCCATTTTTGAACAAACCAAGGAGTAAGAATAAACATCCAGCCCAACGCTGCAATCGCATCTACCTTTCCGAGTTTACTGATCGCTTTGTCTAATCTCTTGTTGTAAGTCTCACGATCTTGACCGTGTTCTCTTTCTACTATTACTACAGGTAAGCCTGCACTCTTTGCCTTTTTTATGCATCCGCGATCATCTTTATCTGTTACAAGCCCCAAGCATTTTGCAGTCAAAGATCCGTCTGCCATACGGTCCAATACGGCTTGGAAGGTAGTTCCGCGAGATGAGGATAATACGACGAAGTTCATGGGGGTATTGTAAAGAGCCAAAAGAGTTAAAGGAAGCAAAAGAGTTAAAGGAGCATGGTCTGATTTACCCCTTTATTTCTTTTGTCTCCTTTGTCTCTTTTTAATCCTTTCAAATGATTCCATGAAACAAATCATCTTCCGGATCTAGCCCTGGAACCCATCCTTCAAAGTCTGAAAGGGGGATATTGTGATCTCTTATAATTACTGCAGGAACAGATGCATCTGTATTCCCCATAAGAATATTTGCAGCTGTGGCTAGCTGATCTGCTCGAGCCTCTTGTGTCATTGTCATTGATCGTCCGAATAGATCTTTCTTACCGCGCTGGTCTTCCAGAGGGTCAAATCCGCTTACGACCAATGCAATAGCTGTCACTCCTATACGTCTAGGTCTGCAACACGAATCAGTAATAAGTAGCGCAACATTTGTTCCGGTTTTTTCATTTAAGTCTTTTCGTAATTTCTTAATTGATTTAAGAGGGTCCAATGGCCATCCAATTGTATAGCCTTCTGGAATATTAGACTGATCTAGCCCTGCACTTGCAGCCATAATAGTTCCTTCTTCTAGGCCATAAGGTTTCACTTCTGTTAAAACAGCATGCTCGCATTTACCAACTACTTTTCCATTAAGACGAGCAGTTTCATCTAGCATTGCTTGCCTTAGCACTGGAGTTTTGCCGCAATGTTCAGATAACTCTTCGGCTTCTTTTGTAACTTTAATATTGCCCAGTTTAATTGCTGCACCTTCTACAGTGGCAATTGCTTTGGATGAAATAGCTAATATGTCTCCTTCTTTAAATTCAGTATTGCTTATAAGAATGGAGATAAGGTCGTCTCCTTCTTTAAGTAGAGGGGTGGTAATGGGGATTAGGTGCATGGTAATTAGCTTATAGCAGTTAATAATGAAAAATAATGAAAAATGAAGAATGAATAATGAAAAATGTCTATAACATATCACTGCATACCTAATTCTCAATTCTCAATTCTCAATTTTTTCTGACTGTATAACAAACGACATACACCTCATTATGCAGCGCCTCATATTACCACAGTTGTGCAGGCGAATCCTGAACTAGCACAACATTCGTCTCAACTGTATTCGTCTGTAAATCTACAATTTTTAAATTCACTTTCATTGTGATGCCAGATGGATTGTGGATAAGCATTGTGTCGGGGTATTCGGGGATTGTGAATGTTACCGAAGCTCCGGCGGGCATTTGATAGCGCTTGAATCCAAACGATGTATTTTCTGAAGTGACTTCGCTCAATGGAACATTGCGAACTTCTTTGCGTTGCCAACTGCTAGGTAGGTTAACTGATATGGTTTCTTCGCCATCTTGTTTAATATCTATAAGACCGCTTCCTTTAAGTTCACTTGCACTTAAAGAGATAGAGAGAGGCAACTCATGTTCAATGCCGATTTCTATTCGTATTGGTTCCAAAACACTTGGTTGCACAGATGCGCGAAAACTTTGGAAGCTAAATACAGAAATCACAGCTGCTGTGACAACTAAAGCAAACATGTGCTGACGAACTTGCGACATACTTCGATTCTACACCTATTTTTTTATTGTTGCAGTTGTTCTGATAATTGACAATTGATGATTGGCAATCATAAACATATTTATTAATGTTAATTTTAATATTCAATTGTTAATTATTCATTCCACTTGGCGGATAAAGTGCAGAATTTTTGTTGAAGAATGATTGATGTGGTATAATAAGTGTTGCATGGAGATCGACCCACACACTTTGCAGAAAATCCTCCAGCGGATATACCAACAGATGCGTTGCCCGCAATGTGGCAGTCGTGTTCCAGTGGATTTTTCTGCGGTGCGTGTTGTTGCAAACAATGCAATGCTTTTACAGCTTCAGTGTGATAGTTGTAGCGCGTTTATTGTTTTGCATGCATCGTTAGGCGCAGATGATGTAGTTGCAGAATTAGAAAGTGAAAAGTCTACTTCCAATATTTCTTCTACTCTTAATCTTGCAACGGATGAAGCTAAAATGCTAAACCGGGCTTTGGAAGAATCCGATGGATCTTTTGAAAAACTTTTTGAAAAATATGGAACTGGAGTAGTAGAAGGTACAGAGCCAGAAAAATCTTAACCAGTGTATGTCTTCAAGTCGTCAGTTTTCTAGCGGCTCGGTTTTCCTCCTCGTTTTGATTGTTGGAGGCATGTTATTAGTAGGATGTTCTTCTATAAAAGATCGACAGGTTCGTATTATGGATTTTTTTGCAGGTATTAGGATGACATCTTCTGGCGCTGTGCATAATGCTGCAGATCAAGTGAAAGATGTTGTTGATACTGGAAAGGCAGTAGTGGACACCGTAAAGGGCGGGGTAGAAGAAACAAAACAGCGCATTGATGCTTTGCAAGAAGGAGTAGAAAAGATTCAAGAAGGAAAGAAGTTGATTGAGGAGGGATTGGGCACCAATTAGTAATTAATTGTATTGTTGATTTGTATCTTTTGCATACACTTCGCCATCTTCTGTTGATTTGATTAATTGTAGTGATAATGGCTCTTTTAGTTCTGCTCTACTTGGCAAATAATATTTCCAATCAACATTATTAAAGAACACTACGATGCCTTGTTGAGATATAAGTGCTTTTTCCATATCAGATACTTCATTCAAATAATTATCATTAGGTATGTTTTTAAGTGAGTTTTCTTTTTGTGGAATGTGATTAGTTATTCTACCAGTAAGAAAATAAATTGCTTCAGGTGCGTTTGAATAGATTGGAATTGAATTAGATAAATTTGAGATGAATAACATTGTTGGTGATTCTCTCCATGCTTTTGCTGAAAATCCTGCACCATTATTATGGATTTGTGTTACCCATACGCAACTTGCAAAAATATATCCGCATAAAATAGCAGTGAAAATTATTTTTGAAATCAGACAATAAATACCAGGCGCGCTCTTACAAAACAGTGTAAATTCTTTAACAAATAATAATATAAAAACAATATATGACGGTGCTAATAACCTGTTTGCTTCGTTTAAGCTTATCTTGTTAAGAGAAAGATGAATAAGGACAACTAAAGCAAAATGTAATAACGCAAATGTAATTAGCAGAAATGTTAATGAGGATGTATCTCTCTTTTTAGAAGATCTCCATTTAGATGCAAATAGTTTGTAATTGCATGGCAATATTCCAATTATTATTAATATAAAGAGTATTGCTCTTGCTGCAGGATGGATAATCTCGGGGACAATTAATGTATATACAGAAGCACCAATTGCTTCTATTACTGATCTTGTATTCTCAAGATTGAATCCAATGCTCCTATTGGCAATTGTTCCTGAAATTATTACATTCCTTATAAACCACAAAAGAAGTGGAATAGAAGTAAATATGCAAAAAGTTAAGATTTTTGGAATCGATTGAATCAGTGATCTCCTTTGATTCCATAGAAGTGTAATACAACATGCACCTAATAATGCGATTCCAATATAGCGAGTAAGCATTGCCAGAGTGGTTGTGCAACCTATCGCTATCAGCAAATAAGTTCTTTTTGTATCTTCTAAATAATATGTCATTAACAGAAAAGTTAAAAACATAGAGAAAAAATACAGAGGCTCGCTCAATGCGAATAGATGTACTACTAGAAAGTGTGGGCAGAATAGAAGCAAAAAGGTTCCAGCGAATATTGCTTTTATTGAATTGGTTAACTTATACAGTATCTTTGCACTTATTATGATACTGAAGCTTATGAGTATAATTGAGATCCACGGTGTTGCTTCTTGAATATCAATTTTTAAAAGAAAGCTTGTTATCGCTAAAACAACCGGATATGCAGGGGGAAACACTGTAAGTGGTGTAAATATATTTCCGTCATAAGTAATGCTAGTAAAACCTTTCCCATCAATTAAATTGTGAGCAATGGACATGTAACTAATGCTATCTGGAGAAAATCCACATCCATGTGAATATGTAGCAAACAAAATAAGTCCTATGCCTGTTAGTAGCGCAGGTAATGCAAAAATCTCTATTCTTATTTTTCGTATCCACGAATGCATGCGTGTGAGATTACACTCATGGAGTTAAAAATTCTATTTACAATTTGTTCTAGAAAACCAGTCAACTTAGTCACAAAAAAAGAACACAGAATTACCTTGCAAACTACTAATATAAAGGTAAACTTTACCTACAAACACCGGAGTTTCTCCACTGATATAGACGATCAGCCCGGAGAGCTGCGGTCTTTGATATGTCTAAAAAGTTTCTAATCCCTAAATTACTTAGTCCCTAACCCCTAGTAATATGTCACCTGCCCGTCCTGCCGCCGCCGCAACTGATTCATTTGATGCAGTTGCTCTCTCCATTGCTAGCCCAGAAGATGTTATCGCTTGGTCTAGAGGAGAAATTACAAAGCCAGAAACGGTTAACTACCGTACACAAAGAGCTGAACCAGATGGGCTTTTCTGCGAGCGCATTTTTGGACCTACAAAAAACTTTCAATGTTTTTGTGGTAAGTACAAAGGAGTTAGATATAGCGGAGTTGTTTGTGAGAAGTGTGGAGTAGAGGTAACGCGCAGTATTGTGCGTCGTGAGCGAACAGGACACATCAACTTAGCTGTTCCTGTTACACATATTTGGTTCCTAAGAAGTTCACCATCACGTATTGGTTTACTCTTGGATCTTCCAATAAAAACTTTAGAACAGATTGTTTACTTTGCAGCTTACATTGTTATTTCTGTTGATCAGACAGCTAAAGAAGAAGCGGAAAAAGATATAAATAGTTCAATGGATACACGTAAGAAGCAACTAAAGAAAGAGTATGATGAAGCCAAGAAGCAGCTTGGTAAGAGCAAAGCAACTCGCGATCAGCTTGATGCACTAGATAAGGAGTTTGCGGATAAAATAGACACTTTAAAAGCTAATCATAAAGAGGCAATAGACGATCTAAAGAACTTGGCAATTGGATCAGTTCTCTCTGAACTTAAGTTCCGTGAAATGAACATGAAGTTTGGACACGTATTTAGAGCTGGTACAGGTGCAGAATCTCTAGAAGAGATTATTGCTAACATCGACATGCAACAGATGCTTGAACAGTTACAGAAAGATCGTGCTCTAAGCAGTGGTCAAAAACTTAAGAAGATTATGAAAAGAATAAAGCTTACAAGTTCATTAATGAAAGCGGGTATAAAACCGCAGTGGATGATCTTAAGACGTTTACAAGTTATTCCGCCAGATCTACGACCAATGGTGCAGTTAGATGGTGGACGTTTTGCAGCATCGGACTTGAATGATTTATATAGAAGAGTGATCAATAGGAATAATCGTTTGAAGAAACTTATGAGTATTGGTGCTCCAGAAGTTATCTGCCGAAACGAAAAGCGTATGTTGCAGGAAGCTGTTGATACATTGCTAAATAACTCAGCACGTGCTGGTAAAACTCTGTTTACAGCAGGTGATCGTAGAAAACTAAGGAGTCTTTCTGATATGTTGAAAGGAAAACAAGGACGTTTCCGTCAGAACCTTCTTGGTAAGCGTGTTGATTATTCTGGACGTAGCGTAATTGTTGTTGGTCCTGATTTGGGTTTGCATCAGTGTGGACTTCCTAAGGGGATGGCTATGAAACTTTTCAAGCCATTTGTGATTGGTCACATCATAAGAGATGAACTAGCACACAACGTTAAAGGGGCGGAGCGATTGGTACAGGAAGGAGGAAAAGAAGTGTGGGACATATTGGAGAATGTAATTAAGGATAAGTATGTCCTACTCAACCGTGCGCCTACTCTACACAGATTGGGTATTCAGGCATTTATGCCAAAGCTGGTTGAAGGTCTGGCTATTCAGATTCACCCACTTGTGTGTGCAGCCTTTAACGCCGACTTTGATGGAGACCAAATGGCAGTTCATGTTCCTTTGTCTGTTAAGGCGCAGCGTGAAGCTAAGGAGCTTATGGCAGCCAATACAAATGTGCTAAAGCCTTCTGCCGGTGATCCGGTTATCAATCCTTCACAAGATATGGTATTGGGATGTTATTTCCTCACTCAAATTCATAAAGGAAAGAAGGGAGAGGGTATGACATTTGCAAATCCAGAAGAGGCATTTCTTGCTCATGAACAAGATTTCGTAGATTTGCAGGCCATAATTAAGGTTCGATTAACCGATACCGAGGGTAATAAAGCAATTCATGAAACATCTGTTGGTCGTTTGTACTTTGATGAAATTGTTCCAGATGCACTCGGCTTTGTGAACGAAACTCAGAATAAAAAGAAGCTTTCTGTTTTGGTTAGAAAGGCTTTGGATCTAGTTGGCAGTGCAGAAACTGTCGCATTTGCTGACAGAATTAAGGATATTGGATTTAAGTACGCCACACGATCGGGTGTTTCTATTGCGATTAGCGATATGATTGTTCCTAAAGAGAGAGAGCAAATGCTAGAAGCTGCAAACGAACGAGTTAGACTAATCAACAATTATTATTGGAAGGGTCTTATCACTTCTGATGAGCGCTACAGCCACGCAATTCAAACTTGGTCTAAGACCAAGAACGAAGTTTCTAATGTTATGATCGAAAACTTCCGCAAGTATGAAGAGAATGATATTACTTACGTGATTGACTCTGGTGCTCGTGGTAACTGGGGTCAGGTTACTCAGCTAACAGGTATGAAGGGATTGGTTGCTAATCCATCTGGACGTACGATCGAGCTGCCTATTCAATCTAATCTAAAAACGGGATTCTCTGTTTTGGAATACTTCATCGCAACGCATGGAGGACGTAAAGGAAAATCCGATACGGCTCTTAAAACAGCTGAGGCTGGTTACCTTACACGTAGGCTTGTAGATGCTGTGCAGGATATTATTATCCGTGAAGAGGACTGTGGAACAGATGAGGTAAACGTGGTTACACGTAAGGAATCAGAAGAGATTGGAGAGAAATTTGAAAATCGTATTTTTGGTCGATCACTTGCCAGTGATTTGAAATCAGGAAACGAAACTCTCGCAAAACGTGATGCAGAAATTGATGACGCTCTGATAGAAAAAATTCAGGAACATAATATAGAAGAAGTTCCTGTTAGATCAGTTATGACATGTCACACACGCAAGGGTATTTGTGTTAAGTGTTACGGAAGAGATCTTGGGGATAACGAGACTGTAAAAATTGGAACGCCAGTTGGTATTATTGCAGCTCAATCTATTGGAGAGCCTGGAACTCAGCTTACTATGCGTACGTTCCACATGGGAGGAGTTGCTGAAGGTGCAGATATCACACAAGGTCTTACTCGTGTAGAAGAACTCTTCGAAGCTCGTTCTCCTAGAACACCTGCCATTCTTTCCGATATTGCAGGCAAGGTTAAAGTCACTCATCCAAGTGGAAGAACTGTTGTTCAGATTCTCGCAACTGAGAAGGGTCAAGATGAATACAGAATTCCTGCCGGATACGATGTGCTAGTTAAGAAGGGCGATGCAGTAAAGGAGCGTACGGTTATTGCCAAATCCTCTATGGATAAATCTACAATTAAGGCTTCCGTTGCAGGAAAAGTGATAGAGGTAGAATATGGAATTGTTAGAGTAAGGCATTCCGAGATTCAAGATCGAACACACGAGTTTGGTGCTCGTGAATCATTACTGCTCAAATCAGGTGACGATATGGAAGTCGGACAGCCTTTGAATCTTGGCCACTTTAATCTTCAAGAACTTTTGGAGAAGAAGGGTATCTTTGCAGTGCAGAGATACATAGTTAAAGAGGTTCAGAATATTTACGCATCACAAGGACAAACTATTAACGACAAACATTTGGAAATCATTGTACGAAAAATGTTCTCCAAGGTTCGCATCTTTGATGCAGGAGAAACAGCATTCTTACCAGGTGAAACTGTAGATGTTGGAGAAGTTGATTACGAAAACCGTCAGCTTAAGCCAAAACAGAAGAAGGCAACTTACGAACATCTTCTACTTGGTATTACACGTGCTGCACTTGCTACCGATTCATGGCTTGCTGGAGCTTCGTTCCAAGAAACTATTCGTGTTCTTGTAGAAGCTGCTACAACTCGTCGTGTGGATACACTTCAGGGTCTAAAAGAAAACGTAATTATTGGACGTCTGATTCCTACGGGAGAAGTGTATCGTAAGAGGTTTGTAGGAGACGAAGAGGTCTCAGGTGATGAAGATACGCAGGAAGGTGAAATGAGAGGGTCAAGAGCATCTTAAGATAAATTTGAGTAGAATATTGTAATTATCAAGAAGCCAAGGGTCCAAAGCCCTTGGTTTTTTGTTTTAGGCCATAATTTAAGTTTAAAATGGCTTCTTTCTTAAAATGCTAAAAACTGCTATAATAAGGGAAAGAATGAAAAAACAAACAAAGCAATCAAAAGGCATCCAGTGGACTATGGAAGACATCTATAACCTGTTGATGTATGACATTGAGCCAGAGCTTATGACAGATCAAATTGCGGATCTAGACGTGCTTTATTTTGATGAAAGTGAAGATGAGCATAAAGATCGTATGGCTCGTTATAAGGAGGCTTTTGAAGAGTTTTTTGAAAAGTTTGAAAAATTAATGAGTGTTTGGAAGGGTGAATTGGGTGCTCTCAAAAAAGAAATGTTTGCAGCGTTGCAGGCGAAGATAAATAAAGGAGAATCAAATGATATTTCTAATATAGAAGATTCCATTCAATCAGCATGAAGGAGAATAGAATTCACACATTTTGGCCATTTAGAAACTATCACTTCTGTGAAAAAAGACTTATTTGGGATGAGGTGCCAGATGAAAATCCGCCATCAGAACCTAAGGAATTATCAAGCGAGGCAAAGGCAGAACAAATACGCACAATAATAAAAGCTTTAGAAAATTCTGAAGACTCAGAAGTATCTAAAAAAGGAAAAGAGCTAAAAGATGTTTTGGATAATTTGTTTGAAAAGAGTGCAGATGAAATAAAAAATTATGGGAATGAGTTTTATAAAACGCTTGTTTCACAGATGGGTGCGTTGAATCCTCATTTGCCTGAGGATCACAAAATAGATGTGGCTGCATTAGAAAAATTATTGCCAACCAGCGTGAATGATGCTGGGTGGATTGCATTAAAATTTGGTGTTAGCCTAGAAAGCGTAACAAGTGCTTGGTCTAGAAAAAAAGCAGAATCTGAAAATGCTGCTAAAAAAAGCAAAAGAAATAAAAAAGCACATCCTTCTAAGAATAGAACAAGAGGAGATCGTGAGCTTCCTTATAGGAGACTAGGCGAAGCAAATAAACTAGAGCAATTGCCTAAGAGTGCTCAAAGGATTGTTAAAAAATTAGAAGAGAATCGTAAGGCATATCGCAAGAATATTGGTAATCACCAGCATTCGCGCTACAGGCAAAAGAAGAATCGTACATACTATAAGAATCCTGATAAGCGCGAACGTATTAATTATGCGAATAATAATGGGCAAATTCATGATGAATATATAAAGCTAAAAAATAAATTTAGAAATATTACTGGGATCGAATACAAGGAATATCTAACAAATGTCGAACTCACACGCAGGGCACGCATGAAAGCGACGGGTTATGGGATGATTGGTGGCAGAGAGAGATTTGAACAAATAAAAGAAAAGAAAGATCGTGAGGATGCAGAAAGAGCTATGTCTAGAAGTAGAGGCATAGGTGCCTACAATGCGTTTGAAAATATTATAGGAGGGCATGGAGCATATAAATTGCGAGAGGAGCGCATTAGAATTGATACTCAGAAAAAAAGGAGTGAGGCAGCTTGGAAGGCTTTAGGTTTAGATGGGGGACCAGATGCTTTTGGAGAGCAGAGATTTCTCAGGCCACAGTCGCGAACCGGTTACACACCAGAGCAGAGTGAGGCATTACGAAAATCTGGTTTTGCTCCTCGAAGTGGATCTTTTATTTCCGATGGTGCTGCGCGTGATAATAGAGAAATTCATCAAGGTGGTTTTGGTCGTTCTTATGAGATAGATCAAATGCCAAGCGAGAGTGATATTAAAGCTACTAATGATAAAATCATAGATCGAAACAGAAGAGGACACGAAAGCAATGCATTGGATATTATGAAGGCAGCACAGAATAAATATTCTGAGTATCCAGAGCTATATAGCGTATATAGGTCTTTGGTAGATGCAATTAAGAGTGGTAATGAAGTTGATTATGATTATAGCCTGAAGCAATTTACAGACGAGAATGCTAAGCTTGAACAATACTTAGCGAGCATTAAATTTGCTGAAGATTTAATAATGAATGTGCCTAGTGATAAAAGTAGAACTCATGCAATAGATTCTATTAAAATGCTTAGTGGGCTTCAAAGTTCTGGTTATCATTCACAAAAAAGACTGAATGGTCCCAGTAAATTTACCATTGGATATCAAGTTGGAGATAAGATTAAAACTGTTAATTTCAATCCATTTGCACGTCCAACTCATACAAGCCCGTTTGGAGGTGTGCGCCGTGATGATCTGGAAGCTCTGGCTGAGGCTGGAATTGTTCTAATGCCTAAGTATGGGACAATTAGCACGCACGAAGGTGGTAAATATCCTCATGTAGTTATTAAATCTGTTGATGTGCATTTTATAAAAGATGGAATATTTGATATTCCTGGAGATGATGGTCAGTACGCGGTTAGCGTTCGTGATGGTGAAGTAACTGATAAAAGGAAGTTGTATAACGCAGATGACTCGGATAAGGATATTAAATCATAAATATCATAATATTTAGGTTATAGTATGGATCTGTTTCAATTGAATCAGTTCTATCTTGTATTATTCGCTATCAAAATCACTAAAAATCCTTTACTTTGAGCTTGTTCTGCCTTTAAATACTTGAGCTCCTTCGTATGAGGGGGTGCACATTCCTTATGCCAACTGTAAATCAGCTAATCCGCAGGCCACGTAAAAAGAAGATTCAGAAGTCTAAAGCTCCTGCTCTGCAGTACACGTGGAATGCGCTCAAAATGAAGCAAGTGCCTCTACGCAAAGGAACTCCGTTTAAGCGTGGTGTTTGTGTAAAGGTAACTACAATGACTCCTAAAAAGCCTAACTCTGCTCTACGTAAGATTGCTCGTGTACGTTTAACTAATGGACATGAAGTTAAGGCTTACATCATGGGTGAGGGTCACAATCTTCAGGAACACAGTGTCGTCCTCGTTAGAGGAGGACGTGTAAAAGACCTTCCAGGAGTGCGATACCACATTGTTCGTGGAATTCTTGATACCGAAGGCGTACAGAATCGTAAGCAAGGTCGTTCCCGTTATGGTGCTAAAAAACCTAAGTCCTAATCCCTAATCCCTAAGTCCTAATTATGGCTAAGCCAATCAAACAGTATATTCCACAAGATTCCGATCCTACGATCGAGAAGTTCATCTGTTGCATGATGAAAGGTGGCAAGAAGAGTATTGCACGTAAGGTATTTAACGATTCGTTGGGAGTGATTAAGACGCGTACAAATGATGATCCAAAAGATATATTCAACAAGGCTTTGCTTAACGTGACCCCATTAATTGAAGTTAGACCAAAGCGTGTTGGAGGATCTGTATATCAGGTTCCTACAGAAGTTCCACCAAAGCGCCAGCAAGCATTATCAATCCGTTGGATTATAAATGCAGCCAGAGATCGCAAGGGTATGCCTATGTCACAGAAATTGGCTATGGAATTGCTGGATGCTTCTTCAGATCAGGGCGCAGCAGTAAAAAAGAAGCAAGATGTGCTTAGAATGGCACAGGCAAACAAGGCGTTTGCGCACTTGGCAAAGTAATAATAGGTTTGTTAAGTTCATTAGGTTTATTAGGTTGATTACGTTTAGTTTATGAGTTTTTTTGACATAAAACCTAATAAGCCTAATCAACATAATAGACCTAATAAACCTTTCTATAATCATTGCATCAAACACCCCTTTTCCCTATAGTTTCTCGGAAATCTTAAAGAATTTCGCTGTCTTTTCCCTTACAAACCCATGGATCTTAAAAACGTACGAAATATTGGAATCATCGCTCATATAGATGCTGGTAAAACTACAACTACCGAGCGTGTTCTTTTTTATACAGGTATTAACTACAAAATTGGTGAGGTTCACGAAGGTGAAGCAACCATGGACTGGATGGAACAGGAGCGTGAGCGTGGAATTACTATCACATCTGCAGCTACTCAGTGTCACTGGAAGGCAAAGACAGTAGAAGGCGAAGAAGTTGATTGTACTGTTAACATTATCGACACCCCAGGCCACGTAGACTTTACGGCTGAGGTTGAGCGCTCATTGAGGGTTCTCGATGGTGGTATTGTTGTTTTTGATGGTTCACAGGGCGTAGAGCCACAGAGTGAAACAGTATGGCGTCAGGCAGATAAGTACAACGTTCCACGTATGGCTTTTATCAATAAAATGGATAAGACAGGTGGAGACTTCTTTATGTCTATTGCCAGTATTCATGATCGTTTGAGTAAAGATGCCGTGGCAGTTCAGTTGCCAATTGGTTCAGAATCTGACCATAAGGGTGTAATTGATATCGTTGGTATGAAGGCTTACACATTTAGTGGAAAAATGGGAGAGCAAGTGGACGAAGTAGAGATTCCAAGTGATATGGCAGACCAAGTTACTGAATACAGATCACAGCTTATGGAAAAGGTTGCTGAGTGTGATGATGATCTATTGGATGCATATTTGGAGAATGGAGCACTCACAGATGAACAACTTGTTAAGGGTATTCGTATTGGTACGGTATCTGGCAAGATCTACCCAGTATTCTGTGGATCATCACTTAAGAATGTTGGTGTGCAGCCTCTTTTGGATGCTGTTGTAGCTTATTTGCCTTCACCATTAGATATTCCACCAGCCAAAGGAATCAATCCTGATAATGATGCCGAAGAAGAGCGAAAGGCTGATAATTCTGAGCCTCTTTCTGCTCTTGCTTTCAAAATTGCAACCGATCCGTTTGTAGGAAAGCTAACATTCGTACGTGTTTACTCAGGAGTACTTAAGACAGGAGGATCAATTATGAATACACGCACATCAAGGAAAGAGCGTATTGGTAGACTTGTAAAGATGCATGCCAATTCACGCAGTGAAGTTGATCAAGTAGAAGCAGGAGATATAGCTGCTGTTATTGGTCTTAAAGATTGCCGTACAGGAGATACACTTTGTGATGATGGGCATCCAATTCAGCTTGAATCTATTACATTTGCGGAGCCTGTTATCTCTGTAGCTGTAGAGCCTAAGACCAAGCCAGACCAAGAGAAAATGGGAATCGCACTTCAGAAACTTGCCGAAGAAGATCCAACATTCCGTGTAGAAAGTGATGAAGAAACAGGGCAAACAATTATCTCTGGAATGGGTGAGCTTCACTTAGATATTCTTGTTGATCGTATGAAACGAGAATTTAAAGTGGAGACAAATGTTGGTAAGCCTCAGGTTGCATATCGCGAGACTATTCAGAAAGAAGTGGATCATGATGAGAAGTACGTTAAGCAGACTGGAGGTAAGGGACAGTATGGTCACGTTATGTTCAAGCTAATTCCTCAAGAGCCTGGCAAGGGATATGAATTCGTTAATCATGTTGTTGGAGGAAGAATTCCTAAGGAATACATCAAGCCTTGTGATAAGGGATTCCAAGAAGGTATGAGTCGTGGAATATTGGCTGGTTATCCTTTGGTGGATATCATGGTAGATCTCTATGACGGTTCATATCATGATGTGGACTCCTCTGAGATGGCGTTTAAAACATGTTCCAGCTTGGGACTTCAAAACGCTGCTCGTAAAGCAGATCCTGCAATTCTAGAGCCTATTATGAAGGTTGAGGTGGTAACTCCAGAAGAATTCCTTGGAGATGTGATGGGAGACCTAAACTCACGTCGTGGAATGATTCAGGATACTGGCGAACGTGGTAATGCAAAGACGATTGTTGCAAATGTTCCTCTTGCAAGCATGTTTGGATATGTTACTGATCTTCGTTCTATGTCTCAGGGTAGAGCAAGCTCCACTATGGAATTTGGTCACTACGACAAGGTTCCTAGGAATGTCGCAGACGAGATTATTGCGAAAAGAGGAGGGGCTAAATAGGGTTGGGGATTGGGATTGGGCTAGGGCTTGGGTGCACTAGTAAGTGTATCATCGTGATAAAACGTTGCTGTTCTGTCTATCTCGTGATACGTTTGTAATGATATGGGCAAACGACGATTCACCGAAGTCTCTTGGCACACTGACCCTTGGTTTAAGGGTTTAAGCAGTGCTATTGCATCATGTAAAGGTGAAGCAGAAGTTGCAGCTCTTCTTAGGGATATAGGTACATTAAGCGAGCTTCAGGCATGGAGTGAACGCCTAGAAGTTGCAAAGCAACTTTCACAAGGGCTTAGTTATAGGCAGGTTGCTGCAAATACAGGTGCTTCTACTACTACTGTGACAAGAGTTGCTAAATTTATAGAGAACGGAGAAGGAGGATATCTTCGTTTCCTTAGACGCAAGAAGCACAAAATTGTCGATGATATCAAACAAAATACAGTTGCCCCTTCTGGTATCCAGAAAGCTTCAGTATTGCGGAAATATCTTCAAGAGACCTCTGGTTGATATGTGAAATTCGAGGGATACTGCATGTGTGAATAATCAAGATTTCATCCACCGCTGCCTAGAGCTAGCCCAACAAGGCAGAGGTAAAGTTGGCATTAATCCTATGGTTGGTGCTGTATTAGTTCGTGATGGTGAGATAATTGCTGAGGCCTTTCATGAAGGTTTTGGATTGCCTCATGCAGAGAGGGCACTATTGGAGAGCTTCAATGATCCGATCAAACCAGACGACATTCTCTATGTTAATCTCGAACCATGTTGTCATCACGGAAAGACACCACCATGCACAGACATCATTATCGATAAAGGTATTAAGAGAATTGTGTATGGTATGAAAGATCCAAATCCTGAAGTTAGTGGTAAGGGGATTATGGCTTTAGAAAGGGCTGGAATAGAAACAGTGGGGCCTGTGCTCCCAGAGATTTGTCAGAGGCTTAACAGGGGATTTATTTCACTCCAGACAAAAGGCAGACCCTACATCACACTTAAGCACGCACAAACTCGCTCAGGAGAGATAGCTAACTCAGATGGCTCTACATTAAAGATCACATCGCCTCAACAGGATGAGTGGTCACACAGATATCTGCGAGCTCGTCATGATGCAATCTTGGTTGGTGCAGGTACAGTAATTACTGATGATCCACAGTTAACTATAAGATTAGAGGATAAAAAATTAGAACAGAGTTCAGCCCTAAGAATAGTGCTAGATCCTGAATCAAAGATTCCAAATGATGCTCAAATTATAGAAGAAGGAACATTAGTCATTATTGGAGAGACTTTGTTAGAAAGTGTAACAACTAACCCAGAGCAGGCCTTCGTGCCTGCGCGGATGCAAGAATTGCAAGAGCGAGGCGCACAAGTCATTCAACTTCCCATAAAAGACGATGTATTCGATTGGGATGCTTTGTGGAGGGAGCTTTTAGATCATGGAATTTCTACTGTCTTGGTCGAAGGAGGCGCTAGTACATGGGCTAACTTTAAAAAGGCTGGAATGATAGATGAGGAGGTTTGGTTGGTGGGAATAATGGACAATAAAGATTTATAATAATATATTAGAGGAAGTATTCCTCTTAATTATATGAGTTACATATCACAATCTGCTGGTTATTGGTTTTTGCTGATTTTTGGTATTGCCATGTTCGCAATTACTTTTATTTTTGCGAGGTGGAAAAAGTGGCATACAAGGGATGGTTTTCTGGTTGCCAATCGTCAAGTTGGTTGGTTTGTTGGTTCTACAAGTATTGCGGCTTCATGGATATGGGCACCAGCACTTTTTGTATCTGTTCAGCTTGCCTATCAAAAAGGATTGGCAGGCATTTTTTGGTTCACATTCCCAAACATTGTAGCTTTAGCAATTTTTGCATTTCTTGCCCCACGAATTAGAAATTTATTGCCAGAGGGATACACTCTTCCACAATATATTAATTATCGTTTGCAGAGCGATAAGGTGCATAAAATTTATTTAGTACCTTATTTCTTTTATCAGATTATGGCAGTAACTGTACAGTTGTTTGCCGGCGGTAGTTTGGTTTCGCTTCTAACTGGCATTCCTCTTACAACTGTGATGCCAATATTGGCAGCCATTGCTTTGGTATACACTATTGTTTCAGGGTTGGAAGCTTCGGTTGTAACAGATTTTGTGCAGTTAAGTATGATATTTGTTATAGGTTTAATTATCTTACCTATGACTTGGATCGCAGCTGGTGGTAGCTCAGCAATATTTGCCGGTTTCTCAGGTATTGAAGGAATAGATAATATTTTTGATCCAGGTGTCGCATTTTCACTAGGTATAGTTACTTCAATTGGTTTGATAGCAGGCGCTATATCAGATCAGCAATATTGGCAAAGGGCTTTTGCCATCAAGAAAAATTATCTAGTAAAATCATTTATTATTGGCGCATTTCTTTTTGGCATTGTTCCAATTGCATTGTCTTCTCTTGGATTTATTGCTGCCAATGCAGATATGAATATTGTTTTACCAGAAGGTGTTGATGTTTCAATGATAGGAGTACAAACAGTTGCTACATTGTTACCTTTTTGGGCGGTATTTTTGTTTGTGATAATGTTGCTTTCTGGCCTTAGTTCAACGCTTGATTCTGGGTTATCTGCTGCAAGTTCATTATGGGTTACTGATATTAAGAAGCTGGCATCAGACAATGAGGCTATTAAGTCAGCAAGAATTGCAATGTTTGGAATTACAATCGTAGGCTTGGCTATTGCTTATGCTGTTTACTATATTCCTCAGCTGGGCTTATTCCATCTTTGGTGGATTTTTAACACAATTGCAGCTTGTGTAGTTGTGCCAACTATATTGAGTTTATATTGGAACAGGCTTGATGCTCGAGGTGTATTTTGGGGAGTGCTTGTAGCATTTGTTGTTGGGTTACCGCTTTTTGTCTATGGCAATATTATCGAAAAGCCAATTTGGATTGTTGGTTCTTCATTATTCATTATTATTGTTAGTACACTTTTCTGTGTTTTGATGCCAAGAAAAAATGTTTGGAATCCAGCAGATTATTCTACTTCATCCTCTTAATCACACTCTGCCCCAAGTGATATAGGTGCTTAATAGCAGTTTGCTTTGCAGGCAACTTGCCAGACTCAGAAAATTCTTTAACTACTTGAGAGTATTTAAACCCTTCTTTGCGCATGTGATCTAGGCTCTCTGGCCTTTTATCAACCACAAGTCCAAATTTGCCTTTGGCGATTGTGCATCGTCCTTCAAAGTAGGTACCAATTATGCTGCCTCCAAAATATTTTATTGCTTCTGGTACATAACTAGTTGTTTTTTTCATTAGTCCTGTCCATGCTGCGGCCGGAGCTCCTCCCGTAAAGATCAAGTAAAACGGTTTGCCGCCCAGTATTCCTTTAGTCCGTGTCTCGTCCAATGCAAAGCTGCCCATACGATCGATGAAGTTTTTTAAATGTGCTGGTACTCCAAAGTTCCAAATAGGAGAAGCAATTACAATGCCGTCTGCATTTTGGAACAGATCTTTAAGCTTTCGGAAATCTTCGCCTTGTTCATGGTTATCTCCATAGCAATCTAAGTTGAAGTGTTCTAATGACATATCTTTTAGACTTTTTATATCTATATGTACTTTGCCAATATCATTTATTCCACTTGCGAACGAAGAAGCCAATGTTGCCGAGTTGCTTGGATCATTTGTTCCAGCGATTAAAACTAGGATTTTCATGTGTTTATTATATCACGTAACACGGGTGTTTATGTGGTTTATATTACAACATAGAAGCAGTTAGCAATTGGCAATTAGCTAACAAGTTAACAAGCTAACTTGCTAACAAGCTAATTGCTAACTGCACCAGCCTTCTGTCAATGACATATGATTGCACTCATGCAAACAACTATATATCGTGCCATGTCACTGTACTAAGACACAGTATGTAGTGTTTTCTTTCCTTTTCTATGCCATCCTCTTTCGCCACACAATCACACCCTAATCCAAGTTCTAAAGCAGAAAATGTGTCTGCCGATATGCCCAAAACAGAAGGAAAAGGGCTTACTATCGAAAGGAAATTTACAACCCCAGGGAGTGATCCATTAGAAGAAGTTATTTACGAAAAGCGTCGTAGTTGTATAAGTAACTCCGATGGATCTGTAGTGTTTGAGATGGAGGGTGCAGAAATTCCATCTGATTGGAGCCAGATGGCTACAGATATTATGGTTAGCAAATATTTCCGTAAAGCGGAGGTGCCTCAAGTGGATGAGCAGGGGAATGTGCTTAAGGATGAGCAGGGGAATATTATTACTGGACCAGAACGCAGCGTTAAGCAGGTAGTACGTCGTTTATCTGGTTGTTGGAGGCATTGGGGACAGCAGTTTAACTATTTTGAGACTGCTCAAGATGCACAGGCATTCGAAGATGAGCTCAGTTACATGCTTGTACATCAGATGTCCGCTCCAAATAGTCCGCAGTGGTTTAACACAGGATTAAATTATTCTTATGGCATCACGGGGCCAGCTCAGGGGCATTATTATTGTGATCCAAAAACAGGCGAGATGAAGCAGAGTACCGATGCTTACACGCATCCACAGCCTCATGCATGCTTTATCCAGTCTGTTAGTGACGATATGGTTAATCCGGGTGGTCTTATGGATCTTTGGGTTCGTGAGGCACGTTTGTTTAAGTATGGATCAGGAACCGGTACCAACTTCTCCGAGATTCGTGGATTTGGAGAGGCACTTTCTGGCGGCGGAGTTAGTTCAGGTCTTATGAGCTTTCTCAAAATTGGAGATCGTGCTGCTGGAGCTATCAAATCTGGTGGTACAACACGTAGAGCTGCCAAGATGGTTACACTAAATCTGGATCATCCAGATATCGAGGAGTTCATCGATTGGAAGGTAAAAGAAGAAAAGAAAGTTGCAGCTTTAGCCAAGGCGGGTTATTCCACTGATTTTAACAGTGAAGCTTATCAAACTGTATCTGGTCAAAATTCCAATAATTCTGTTCGTGTTCCTCATGAATTCTTTGAACAAGTAGAAAAAGATGGAGATTGGGATTTGTATTGGCGTACAGAACTCAAGCGTGCCGCAAAAGAAGGGCGCACTCCACAGCCATGCAAGACGCTCAAAGCGCGCGATATGTGGGAGAAAATTGGCTATGCGGCATGGGTGTGTGCAGATCCTGGCGTGCAATACGACACAACTATCAACGATTGGCACACATGTCCCAAAGATGGGCGTATAAATGCCAGTAATCCATGTAGTGAGTATATGTTCTTAGATAACACTGCATGTAATCTGGCTTCTATTAACCTAATGAAGTTTTACGACGCAGAGCATGGGACATTCGAGTTAGAAAAATTCAAGCACGCTGTGAGAATTTGGACAGTAGTTCTAGAGATTTCTGTTTTGATGGCGCAGTTTCCAAGTGAAGAAATTGCAGAACAAAGTTATAAGTTTCGTACATTAGGTCTTGGGTACGCAAATCTTGGTGCACTGCTTATGCGTATGGGTATTCCATATGATTCAGATAACGGTCGTACGCTTTGTGCAGCTATTACAGCAATTCTTACTGGCGAGTCTTATGCAACGTCTGCAGAAATGTCTAAACACTTGGGCCCTTTCCAGAGATTCGAACATAATCGTGAAGATATGTTGCGTGTAATTCGTAACCACAGGCGTGCTGCTTACAATGCGCCAGCTGCGGAATACGAAGATCTTAATGTGCTTCCTGTTGGAATAGATCAGAAAATATGTCCTGCAGAGCTTTTGGAGTCGGCCAAAGAATGTTGGGATAGAGCGCTTGCTCAAGGAGAAAAGTATGGCTTCCGCAATGCACAAGTTAGTGTGATCGCACCTACTGGAACCATTGGCTTGCTTATGGATTGTGATACCACAGGAGTTGAACCAGATTTTGCACTCGTAAAATTTAAGAAACTTGCTGGTGGTGGATCTATGAAGATTGCTAATCAGTCTGTTGCACCAGCGCTTAAAAAGCTTGGATTTAGCCAACAAGAGATGGATGACATCATGCGTTATGTTTCTGGAAGTTTATCACTAGAGGGAGCTCCACATATCAATCGTAATTCACTAAGAGAAAAAGGTTTTACAGATGAAGATATAGCAAGTGTAGAAAAGAATCTTCCTAGTGTATTCGAACTATCATTCGCATTTAATAGATTCACATTGGGGGATTCAGCTTTAGAGCGTCTTGGTTTTACACCAGAGCAGTTAGATGATCCTAGTTTCAATTTGCTTGAGGAACTTGGATTCTCCAAAGATGAAATAGCTGAGGCCAATACATTCATCTGTGGCCATATGATGTTGGAAGGTGCTCCACATGTTAAAGATGAGCATCTTGCGGTATTTGATTGTGCAAGCAAGTGTGGCAAATATGGCAAGCGCTACATAGCTGCAGAGGGTCATATTCGCATGATGGCAGCTGTACAGCCATTTATCACAGGTTCTATCTCCAAGACAATCAATCTGCCAAACGAAGCAACTATAGAAGATATTAAGCAGGCATATTTCCTTAGTTGGAAGCTTGGACTCAAATCGAATGCGCTTTACAGGGACGGATGTAAATTGAGCCAGCCGCTATCAACGGATTCTAAGAAAGAATCAAAGGAAGAAAAAGAATCAAAGGAAGTTGTGGAGAGGATTGTCATCAAGGAAGTAGCTCGCCGTCGTAAGCTTCCTGATGAGCGTATGTCGATTACTCATAAATATTCTGTGGCAGGGCACGAAGGATACTTGCACGTAGGGCTATACGAAGATGGAACACCTGGTGAGATCTTTATAAAAATGAGCAAAGAAGGATCAACTCTATCTGGTGTTATGGATACTCTGGCTCTTAGTTTGTCTATGAACCTTCAGTATGGAGTTCCTCTTGATGTTTTATGTCAAAAGCTTGTTCGTACGCGCTTTGAGCCAATGGGCATGACTATTAACAAAGAAATTCCAATGGTAAAAAGCTTGATGGATTATCTTGGTAGGTGGCTTGCGCTCAAGTTCTTGCCTCGTGAAGTAGCAGAGCAATTCCACAATAAAGACTTGGTAGCTGTTGCGTATAGCGAGGGTACAAAGAGTAAAGATGCATTTGCGATGAGACTTCCAATTGTAGACGAAGGATCTCAGGCTGTAGCTCCGACTATAGATTTTGAAGCAGCAGTAGAAGAGAAGACGCGCGGAGAACTAGCAGAGGCTTCGGAAGAAGTTGGCATTGTAGAAACAAAGCTGACTATGGCACGCCAACAAGGATTTACAGGTTCTATGTGTGGGAACTGTGGCTCTCTTAGGGTTAAAGCAAATGGGTCTTGTGAAGTTTGCCTAGATTGTGGAGGGACGTCGGGATGCAGTTAGTTTCTAGGCTGTGATAAGATGCTACAAGCTACCAGCTACTATCTAGATTCATGTCAAATTGGTTAGATAAATTACCGTCTAATGAAAAGGAGAAAATTCGCTCCAAGCTTAGAAGCCCCGAGGCGTATGAGCGCTTGCGCGAAAGTGTGAAGGGTCCTGAGGACTTGGAACGGGAAATGAAAATTAACGAGTCTTTTGCATCTTTAAGTTTCCAATTAGAAACTCAGCCAAAATTAAAAGAAGAACTTAAAGATCAAGTTAGGCAAGACATTGATGCAAACGGAATTGAGACAGTACTTGAGTCACCGATGGAAGCAGGGGAGTTTGAAGTACTCATTGAAGAAAGCCCCGATACACACGAAGATCAGTTAGTAGTTATTCCAGAAGGAAATGTCTCTGAGAAAGTTGTCATTAAACCAAAGTTTAGTGAGAAGTATTTATCTATGTTTGGATAAGCACATAAACTTCTAGCTTTTAGTTTCTAGTTTTGGGGATAAGTATTGCTAATAAGCTAATAGCTAAAAAGCTAAAAGCTGATAAGAAGTACTCCGAACATTGCAACAAGAAGGAAGGCCTTCATAAATTTAGGGGAAAGGGACGGCAAGCTTACCTTTCTAAATATAACTTTCGCAATGCTAAGTGGTAAAATATCGCTTGCCAAAGGGTCAGAAAGTGAACAAATAAATGTTTCAGGATAATATGTTAACCGTAATTTTTGGGGTGTAATGGGGGTATAGATTGTAAATTATTACTCAATCAACCGTGATCGATAGTGAGGTGTGTTTATGAGGTAGGAAAGTAGGTATTTCATTGTTCAGTTCAAGATATTATCAGGGATATAGTTGCGCAACTATGTTCCTAATTTATAGATACTATCCCTCATGTTATTAACATATTTGCGCAAATATGTTAATAATTTTTTCCTGAACTGAAAAATGAAATGCATAATTATTCACCTCTGACACACAACTTATGATCAAGTACGGTATGAGGGATGACGTTCTACCATCTCCCCCATACCGTATGTCATATATTACGCTTGCACAGCGTTCACAACTGC
>JAIPIN010000049.1 GCA_021734665.1 Kiritimatiellales bacterium | reverse complement strand
TCAGAGATTGAGGAATGGGAGCTTGCATGGGCTGTTGATTTGATCAATCATAGACCTCGCAAAAGACTCGGATACCGTACTCCTCACGAGGTATTCATGGAATCAGAGAGCGTTGCACTTCGAACTAGAATCTAGGAAAGACTGGTTGGAAAAGAAAAATATATATAAGAAATATGTAACAACAGCACTTTTTAAACGTTTTAACAACTATGCGCGCACTTATCGCCATGTTATCGGCATCGTGGAAATACAGTCATGGATACCATGTTAGGTTGCTGTTCTATGTATTTTTGTTCTTTGGGGCAAATATTGTTTTGCTTTTGGAACCTATGGTTGTTGGAATGATTCTAAATACCATTCAGCAGATAAACGAAATAGATAATCCGTTGAGAGAACTTGGCATGTTATTTGGAATGCTAATTGGAATTCAGTTTGCATTTTGGGCATTCCATGGACCTGCACGAGTGATGGAGAATGTTGTCGCATTTCATGCGCACAATGCATATGTAGATCATCTCTATCACATTCTAACTGCTCTACAAGTGCAATGGCACAAGGATAACCATTCCGGAAAAACAATAAATCGTATTCGTAAATCTGCGAACGCATTATTCAATTTTATGAGGAATGGATATCAGGGCATAGAGATGGTTCTTAAGCTTGTAGGATCTATGGCAGCAGTTGTAATTCTTTTTCCTTCTGCAGGTATTATTGCGTTGAGTATTTGTGCTGTGGCTTTTACAACAGTTTTTCTTTTTGATCGTGTTTTACTTCCGCAGTATATGGAACTCAACGAGCGTGAGCACTTTGTTGCATCAGCTTCGCATGATTACATTACAAATATTTTTACAGTTATTTCATTACGGCTGGAAGATCTAACGCGGTCAGAATTATGGCGACGTATGACGTGCTTCTTTCCACTATTCCGTAAAAATAATGTAATTAACGAAACAAAGTGGTTCATTGCAACAATCTTTATAGCAATGATGACCGTGGCGGTACTCTCGTGGTATGCAGTTAGCACATTGCAAGCAGGCGGCATTCTTCTCGCTGGGACTGTATTTATGCTTTATGAATACTTACAAAAAATTGGTGGAGCCTTTTATACTTTTGCGTGGAAATATAGCGAAACTGTAGAACAATATGCAGATCTAAAGGCAACAGAGAATATTCTTAATGCTGTGCCTGACGATCGAACAGAGGCAAAACTTCCTACAGATTGGAAAAGTGTTGTTATAAAAAATCTCACATTTTCTTATGAGGATGATAATCACCATCAGCAGCACGTTGATGATATATCTATAAACTTAGTTCGTGGTCGTAAGATTGCACTTGTAGGAGCAAGTGGTTCTGGTAAGAGCACTATCATGAGTCTGATTCGTGGATTGCTTGTTACAGATCAAGGACAAGTAATTTGTGATGGAGTTACAATGCCCGAGGGTCTGCGTATTCTTTCACATCACGTCACGCTAATTCCGCAGGAACCAGAAATATTTTCTAACACGATTGAGTATAATGTTAGTGTAGACACACAACAGTCTGAAAGTGACATACTCAGAGATGTGGAGAGCGCTTGTTTTCTGTCTGTACTCAAGCGTCTGCCAAACAGATTGAAGACAGATATTTCGGAAAAAGGTGTAAATCTTAGTGGTGGCGAAAAGCAACGTCTCGCTCTTGCACGCGGAATCTTCGCATCAAGAGATAGTGACATTATCCTAATGGATGAGCCTACATCTTCTGTGGATTCTATGAACGAGTTACAAATTCATAGGAACATCTTTGAGCGATTTTCCGATCGCTGCATTGTTGCATCTATTCATAGGCTTTATCTTTTGCCGATGTTCGATTACATCTATGTTATGGAAGATGGAAAAGTAATAGAAGAAGGATCATTTGATACTCTCACTAAAAAAGATGGGACTTTAAAAAAGATGTGGGATACATACTCAGAAGATGCATCTGCTGTTAGTTTTTCTCCAATGGATAAATAAGGGCAGGAGCTCATAATTTGCTTAGAAGACCTTACTTAAAGTTCCCCCCCAAGGTGCATGTCTGCCTTGTTCTATATCTTGCTGAAGCTGAGAGTTTGTGAGTGCAACGGATTCATCTAGTTCTGTTTGGTTCCATTTCTTAAGACGCCCTAGGCATACCTCCCGACCTAATTTTAATTTTTCGCGGAAGGCCATCCAATACATCGTAACTCTGTCTTCGGGTAATAAGATGTGATTTCTATATACCAACCTCCAGCCCCAATCTCCGAGCCAATTATTATGTTTAAAACTTGGCTGGTTGATTGTTTCTCGCCAGTTTCTAACAGACAAAGCGATATTGTCCGGTGTTGTTAAAACTCCAATATTCATCATGACATGATGATTATCATTTCTTTCTGCCACTGAAAAAATTTCGTATTTGCCTCTACTGGCGAATCCATGTCTCTGAAGTGGCAAGCCCTCCATAGAGTCAGGTAGGGCGTCTGCTATTTCGGGATCCATATTTTGCCTATTAATGTTTGCAAGAATACTGGATCGGCATATGTACAAAGTGTTTGCGGGATTTTCCATCCAATGATGAAAGTAAGGTATTCCAACATCTATAAGTTCCAGATTTGGATTTTTTGATCCAAGAAGTGCTTCCTCAATTTTGTTACCACTTCTGTCGCCATCTTTGGTTTTCGACTTGCCTGCTGTAGGTATTGCGCTAAGCGCGCTAACTGAGCCGAATGTTGTATAAATCCCTTCGCGTATTTTGAGTTCAAGGAAAACTACCAATCCGTGCTCCATGATGTATTGGATATCATCTGGAGCAAGGCGGCTTACATGTCCTCCTTTATTTCTAAAGTAGTCTACCCAATATTGTATTTCCTCATTTGTTCCAGTTCCTTCACATCTTCTGCCTGCATCTTCGATTTTATCTCTAAATTCAACAAATGGAGATTCAACTCGTTGATAGAGGGCTATTTCTTCTTCCAAAGGAACCTGCTCACCATCTTTCCAACCTGCGGGCCTTATTCTAAATCTTTCGTGAATATTTAAAGACTCCATATAGTAATTTTAGATACTAATATCTAATTATGTAAAGTTTTACATCCCCCAAATTCTACAACCATTTATTTTGCGTATAGAATATAAGTATGCAGAATCAGCTTAATATCATTTTAAGGGGCATGAGCCAGATCATGCTTCAGAAAAGCTCTGTAGTAGGATTTCTGTTTCTTGTTGGAATTTTCTTACACTCTTGGATAGCAGGTATAGGTGCCTTGCTTGGAGTAGTTGTAAGTACTATTGCTGCAGTTGTTCTTAAATATGATAGAAAGCAAATTCAGGATGGACTTTATGGTTTTAATGGTGCGCTTGTTGGTGTTGCCGCATTCTCATTGCTTGTTACCAGATTGGAAACAGCAATATTGGCGGTGGCATGTTCAATCCTATCAACCATCATTATGCACTACATGTTGGAGAAGAATTTATTGCCGTACACATTTCCATTTGTAATGGCAGCATGGGTGATGTATTTGATTGTCGATATCATATTGCCAGAGTCGATACTGGCTAGTGATCTTATACAAGCAGTGCATCTGAATATTATTGATACGATCAGTATGGGATTTAGTCAGGTGATGTTGCAGCCAAATATAATGACAGGTCTTATCTTTTTTCTTGCTCTTCTTTATAGCTCAAGGAGAGTGGCTATATTTGCTCTTCTTGGAGTTATTATTGGTACAGCAGTGGCTTTTGCATTCTCGTTGCCATTTAGCAATATTAATATTGGTTTATATGGATTTAATGGAGTGTTATGTGGAATCGCTTTTGCGGGAAAAAGCAAAACAGATTTCTTATATGCATCTATTGCTAGTGCTATTTCTGTTTTGATAATGCACATGATGATATCTCAGAATTTTCTTGCTCTTACTTTTCCATTTGTATTGGCTACGTGGATAACTCTAGCAATACAAAAGAGGATGCATTAAAATTATACAAACTAAATATTCATATTACAAAGCAGTCTTCCAGCAACAAGGCTCGTTGCATTTTGTGCAGTATTGTTCTCCTCTTTCGTGAACTTCTCCTGTTTTGCATTTTGCATTGCAACAACCAGAAACAATATTTGATTGCTGTTTCCCGGACATTTTTCTGCGATCTGCTGCAGAAGCATGTTTATCACAATATTGCCTGTTGCTGGTTGCGTTTTCACAACCTCTTACTGAGCAGATTTCTTGTTTTTTTAGGATAATAAGATTTGGAAGGAATAGGCAATTGCATAATCCACTATAGGCTTTTTAAGGTGATAATCACAGTAGAATAGTGCACTTTTTATGTCCTATTTAGGCAAAAGAAGAGTAATATTGGGTCAGATGAGTGCAGATAACACTTCAATTCCCACAAGCGATTTCCGCATGCTTGGGGTTGCACCGGCCATGCTCAAAATTTTGGACCAGAAAGGAATCTTGGTACCAACCCCTATACAAAATCAAACTATTCCCTCAGCGCTTAAAGGTAAGGATATAGTTGGTATAGCACAAACGGGAACAGGTAAGACTTTTGCATTTGGGCTTCCTATGTTGCAGGAATTAGCAGCTAGTAATAAGAGGGGACTAATAGTTCTACCAACACGCGAGTTAGCTTATCAGGTAGAAGAAGCACTAAGGCCTTACGCTAATGCAGTTGGAATTCGTATGGCGGTTTTTGTTGGAGGCAGCCCTATGGGTTTGCAGATAAAAGCTATAAAAAGGAATCCACGCATTTTGATTGCTACTCCTGGTCGTCTTAATGATCACTTGGAACGTAGGACAGTTACTCTTAAAGAAGTAGGAGTATTGGTGTTAGACGAAGCAGACAGAATGCTTGATATGGGATTCAAACCACAGATAGATTTAATCTTGAAGCACGTTCCGCGCGAACGTCAGACATTGCTATTTTCTGCGACTATGCCTCAGGCAATATTCACACTTGCTGCGCGTGAGATGCAATTGCCATTGCGTATAGAAGTTGCCCCTGCGGGTACTGCTGCTGCTAAAGTTGAGCAAGAATTAATAATTGTTAATAAAGAACATAAGAACACATTACTTTTGTCACTACTAAAAGAAAACGTGGGGTCTGTTTTAGTGTTTTCTCGCACTAAGCACGGAGCCAAAAAGATAAAACGCTCATTGAATGATGCAGGGCATAAAGCAGCCGAGATTCATTCAAATAGGTCATTGGTTCAGCGTCGTGAAGCATTGGAAGGATTTAAAAATGGCAAGTATCGTGTTCTTGTAGCTACAGATATTGCAGCGCGAGGCATAGATGTTTCTGATATTTCTGTAGTGATCAATTACGATCTTCCAGATGATCCTGGAGATTATGTTCACCGAATTGGGCGCACCGGTCGCGCAGGCAGATCTGGTATTGCGATTTCTTTTGCTATGCCAAGTCAGATGCGTGATGTCAGGAATATAGAAAAGCTAACAAGCACATCTATTCGCAGAAGATCTGTTCCATCTATGCCAAAAGTTGATCTTGAGTATGAAGCGCCAAAAAATAGCCGTTCACGACGCAAGCCTCAAAGATCTAATAGTGGCAGAAGAAGTTCTGCTCCAGCCTTTGATCATGTTCCATCCGAATTTAAAGGATCTAAGCAAGGCAGTGGTCGACCACCTAGTAGATCTAAAAGACCATTTAATCGTCATAAGAAATCAGATAGTTCATCTTCTCAATCTTCATCTGGATATAAAGGTACAAGAAACAGCTCTCCGAGATCTCAGCGTAGGCCTAATAAGGCAGGGAAGAGTCATAGAAGGAGGGGATAATGTTACCTTTTCAAAGAATAATAATTTATATCTACTCAGTTCAAATATAAATAGCTTTGATATTCAATCTCTAGTATCTGGATACTGTCGTGCAGAATCTTTGTTCCATGAATGTACGGGTTCTTTATATAGTACACGCGGGGAAAAAAGTGTATTTGATTGCATAGTGAAATTATCTCTTAATTGATCAGTTGTACATTTATCAGCCATTGCATTTTTAAATATTTGAAGTGTTCTGATGTCATCAGCAGATAAATTGGTTAAGTTCATCTGTTGTGGGAATTTAAATAGTTGTCCTGCAAACATGATACCCAATCTAGCTGATGCATAGTGTGGATATGATCTATTATCGTGCATAAGCATGCCAAATTCATGAATCATATAATGTGGGTGTTCGATCGTTGCAGCTACTGCTACACGAGCTGCCAATTCAAAACGAGCCATATTTGCATCGTTGTAATCTCTAGCTTCCTGTTCAGTAGGATTATTGTTTCTTGATTGTATATCTTTATAAAACTGTGATTCCTTCGGAGTCATTTTTTTCATAGCATGACACCAGAATTGCCCGGCAGTCATTGAACGAAAATCGACTCCTTTTTTAATCTCTTCGGCAAAAAGATAATGAATTATCTCTTCTAGAAGTGCTCTATTCATATGAGCATTTTGTCTATCTTGTTTGTCAGGAAAAGTTTTTAGCAGAAATTGTCCAAATAGTTTTCTTTGTATCTGATCCGGTGAAGCAGTCGCGGGATACTCACGCACTGCAGACTCGTCGAACGCATCAGTCATTTCTTCTGAAAAACCCTCAGTAATATTAATAAAACCATGATTCAGTGCATATCCACAGTGAGATTGTTTTTCATCTCTTTCAATAATGTGAACGGGGATATTCCCTTCATCAGAAGTAATTTCATGTGAACGAATAATTCGATAGGCTGAAATAGTTGAGAACCAAAGATTGTCACGATTCAATTCAGGAAATGTACCGTTTTCTATGGGAATTTGGTCCATAGCTAGTAACAATTTACGAGGCATACACCAATATTTATTAATTTCATTTACAATATCTGCAATGGTCCATGTGTTTTGCCAATTAGGAGGATTGGCTTCTATAGCATCCATTGCTGTTTTCCAATCAGTTCTATCTTGTTCTGCTCCAAATGAATTGCTCAAAGCAAGAAGCGGATCTAATGTACTTGCTTTTGTAGATTCTTGAATTGCAGGAATGCAAACGTGCTTAAGCCATATTTTAGGTTCATTTTCTGCAGCAGCTGGAGTTCCTTCTCTCCTTAAAATAGAATCAATTCTAACTCTTAGTCCCATTACAGTTGGACTAGCAGCATTAATCTGAAGAATCGTATCACACAGAGCACGGCCTTCTTCTAATTGTGCATGAGTTACAGCATCTATTGGCGCATCTCCTTGCAGAGATTCTACAGTAATAGCGTATTGTCGAACCCAATTTAGATGACATTCATAATCCATTATAAATATATAATATAATATTTTTTAAGACTGTCAAAGATTATCAACTGGCATTCCAGCTAAAGTTTTCTTATTATTATTCATTATTGTCACCCTTTGGGAGCAAAACCCTCGCCTTCAGGCGATCCCTTTAGGATGATATAGTTGTTTCATGCTTAACTACCGCAAGGGTTCCCATACCGTTTTTGATCTTAAATACCACATAGTTTGGATTACAAA
>JAIPIN010000048.1 GCA_021734665.1 Kiritimatiellales bacterium | reverse complement strand
TTTGGCATAAAACCTGTATTTGTGCTATAATATAGAGAAATGTCCGCTCCTATTGTAACTCTACTCGCAGGCTCCCTACTTATCGTTTGTATCACACTTCTTGTGACTGTAAGGGAAAGCAAAAAGCTAAGAATACTTATTCAAACAGAGCAGAAAAAAAATCGTATATTCGCACAGATTTTTCACAAAGTAGATGATCTACTTACCAGTGTTAAATGGCATACAGAGATGCTAGTCACTAAAGATTCTGGTGAATTGAATATCGCGCAACAACAGATGTTGCACAAAATAGACTCAAGCGTATCCAAAGCTTCTAAGCTTCTACAAGAACGCTACAAAGCAACCAGCAAAGATTATGCTGAACCTAATGAATAAAACTATAGGTACTTACTAATATTACCCCAAAGCTCCTCAACACTGAGGTCGCTTTTTACTAGATAGTCTTCTGCACCAAGTTCTGTGCACTGTGCTTTGTCTATCTCTTGGCTTAAGTTGGTGAGTATTACAATGGACAACTTCCAGCCCTGCTCTTTGATATGCTTAAGTACCTGGAATCCATCAACTTCTGGCATTAACAAATCAAGCAGGAAAAGATCTGGCTTGGACCTCTCTAATGATTCAATCGCAATTTTACCATTCGGCACAACTTCCACCTCAACACCATGCTCCTCTAGATTGAGTTTATAAAGATTAGCAATAAAGTCCTCATCTTCAGCGATTAGTATCTTAGACATTTGTGGAATGGGAAAGAGGCAAGAAAAGCGAGAATGTAGTACCCTTATTTTCTGTAGATACGAATGTAATACTTCCGCCAAGGAGTTTAGTAAGAGATTGAACTAGGTACAAGCCGAGTCCTGTCCCGCTTGTGTCTTTTTTGACAATATTTTCCGCTCGGAAGAACTTTTGGAAAATGCGTTCTTGCTCACCTATTGGAATACCCATGCCATTATCTGCAAAATCAATACGCACTCTATTATCTTCTGTTTTAACTGTAATTGTTACCTTTCCACCATCTGGCGTATATTTGATAGCGTTGCTAAACAAGTTGCCTAGAATCTCTTTTAACAGCTTTAAATCACTCTTTAATTGTAAATTTTCTGGACAGTTAAAAATCACACTTTGCTGCTTACGTGAATATTCTGGCTCATACTCACGAGACAATGTGTTTAGCTGTTCACATAGATCAATGTGCTCTTGTGTAACATTTATTTTCCCCGCTTCCAAATGAGAAATGGTCAACATTGTATAGATTGTTTCGGACATATGTACTGCATATTCCATTGAACGTCTTAGCATTTCCTTTTGTACTTTATCTACAGGTCCTACTACTCCATTCATAAGAGTTTCGATAGTGAGACGCATAGCTGTGAGTGGAGTACGTAACTGATGCGATACAAGCGATACAAATTCAGAGCGCGCTTTTGATAAACGCTTAGCTGTAGTTATATCTTCTTCTATACCAACAAACCCAAATATCTGATCATATTTATCAATGATTGGTGATATGTGAACTAGTGCATCATATTTTGTGCCATCCTTCCTTTGATTAATAATCTCACCATTAAAAGGACGCTTATCATTTTTTACTACCTTCCACATCTCATTGTAATACTCTGGCAACATTTGTCCGCCCCATAATCTTGGAGTATTACCAAGCATTTCTTCTCGTGAATATCCTGTCATTTTTTCTGCAGCAAGGTTTGCATAAATTATCTTTCCGTCAGTATTGGTGATAATGATGTGATTTGATGCATGACGAACAGCCAACTTGAATTTGCCAAGCTCTGCAGTCATTTTTCTTGCCAAACGCAATGCGTGCATTCTTGAACTAGCCGCGAGATACAAAATAACAAATATTAATACGCTAAATCCAATACCGCCAAATAGAATAAATATTGGCATCCTAGCCTCTGTTACTCCTAAACCATAATTATCTGGACCCGAAACCCTCAATGTCCACTGAGTTCCATTGGATCGAATCTGTGATGACCAAGATATGCGGTGCGCATCATTGCCAACAGAAAAATCTTCTGGGATGGAGCGATTTATTAGAAGATCCCCTGCTACATCACTCAACTGAATAGAGAATTGATTGTGTTTCTCATTATCAATAAACTCAAGGGCTTTAAGAAGTACAGATGGTTGAATAACCGCAATCAAAAATCCTAAATGTGAATCACTCTTTTCATGCAATTGAGATTGGGAAAGATCTTTTCTGTATAACGGTAACAAAAATATATAATTTTCTTCCGTGTCGCCGAATTGAACTCTGCCGATAGAAGCAAGTTCGCCCTTATCGCGTATGTCATCTAGCCCCCAATCATTTTTGTTCATTCTTTTGCCTACAAGCTCTTCATTGCCAATGAAAGGCTCTACATATTTGATTATGTAATTCCCATTTAACTCTTCTTCTTTATCAAATAACTCTTCTAATCCAATAGGAAATTCATTCTCCAAAAAAGCTACTGAGATTATTGCAGGATACTGCTCCTCAAAATTCATTTCTTGAACCATAAGATCCCACTCAAAATCTTCAATCTGATCCGAAACAAGTAAAATTCCTCGCATTCCATATAAAACCTCTATTTGTTCATCAAATTTTTCATGCATTACCTGTGCTATATCCTCAACCTCTCTGGCAAAGCGCTCTTCTGATAATCTATCTATGTTAGCCTCAGAAACTCTCCAAAATACTACACTCATAGCAATGAGTAATACGCATATCAAGCCACCACCAAAAATAAATACCAGATGCAAATTACTACGATCTGTTACTCCATAGATCAGTGGCTCGTGATATCCACGAGTATGCTTTTTACGCACAAATGAGGTGTTCCAAAGAAAAGGCATATAAGTGTTTGTTTTCCTCTTATTATAGCGCTTTTAGGCGTTATGGGCTAGGCAGTTAGGGACTAGATAAACCATAGGGATAGTCCATTTTAGCTAATCCCTAGTGCCTAGTGTCTAATTATTAGTAACGATAATAATACCCCGCCTTAGGCACATATATTCGATCGTTATAACCCGTGTTGTAATCATCATAATAATACGCCCTGTCATAACGACGTGAGGTAGTATTCGACGAATCTCGGTAGTAACGATTATCGTAATATCGGCTATTATTGTATTGATTACCGTAGCAGTTAGCATCGTAAGAAGTTCTTCCTGCCCTGTTGTAATCACCATAGTATGAACATCTGGTTGTACTCCTGTTAGAATAATTCGAATAGCGATAATCATACTGATTACCATAGTTATAACTATTATTATAACCAGAACCACCACCAAAACAGGTGTAGTTATTACATGCACCATTGCTGTCATAGGAATGACAAACGCGTTCACCACAGTACGGTGCCGATTGAGCTGCCAAAGGTAACATGGTCAAAATTGTTGCTAGGCCGGTGCTGATAGAAAGAATTTTCATAAGGAGGATTAGCTAACCTCCTTTAAGGATCTCTAGCAAGCTTCATCTGTGGACAAGAACGTAAGCTATTGGTCTGGTGAGATTATTAGAAATTATTGTGAATATTTGTAAAGCAATATGGCAATTGGCGGATACTAAAGATTTTATTGCCATTATTACTTTTAATGCCAATATTGCATCTCTAGAATACCGATAAATCTACCCCCTATTACAACATGTCAGAAAAGCCCTGCACACTTAAGCTACATCTACTATTTGGAACATTCATTGGTCTTCTGGTAGGAATGAACCTACTTGGAAACAAGATCACAACCATAATGGGTATTTCTGTTTCAGTCGGGATCTTTATGGTTCCACTTACCTTCCTTATTACAGACATAGTAGAAGAGGTATACGGAAAGGAAGTTGTGAAGCATTTTATTGCAACTGGTGTATTCACAATAATTATAATGTTCCTCTTTACCGGATTATTTATTTGGCTACCAGCCAATGAGCGCTTTGTTCACAATGCAGAATACGGAATCATTTTTGGATCTTCTATGCGAATTATGGTCGCTAGTGTTACTGCATTCTTTTTGGCACAAATGCACGACATCTGGGCATTCTCTTACTGGAAGAAAAAAACAGAAGGAAAATACTTGTGGCTACGCAACAACTTATCCACTTGGGTATCACAAGCTATAGATACATTTGTATTCATGATGATTGCGTTCTACCAAGTTACAGATAAGTTCACGTTTGAATTTATCATCCAACTTTCAATCCCCTACTACTTATTCAAAGTTGCATTCGCAATACTAGACACACCATTTGTTTACTTGGGTGTTGTATGGTTGAGGGATGGGGTGAAGCATAAAGAAGTTGTTTAATACCACCGCGCGTCGAAGACGCGCTCTGGTTTTAGATAATATTGATAATCAGAACAGGTCGCCTGTCCTGAGTGCAGCCGAAGGGTCGACCTGCGGTGATTAGAACCCCAACTTATCTGCAACTGTCAGATAAGAAAACACCCCCAGAAATAGGAACGTAGCCAGCATAACAATGTTTCGCCATATTGCTGGTCGCAATGCTTTTGCCAAGAACTTGTTATTTAGCCAAAGCAGAAGCCCGCTATACACAAACATAGCAAATGCATTAAACGAAGCACCAAGTATGATGAGTGTAAGTGGTTGATCGAATCCTAGTGAGAAGACAGTGATGCCAAATAGAATCTGAATCCATAAAATACTGTAATAGATCTTTGTAACATTGAACTCACTGCCACGAGAAAGAAGCATGAAGTTCTCTGCAATAATACGGCTTGTAGAATCCAGAACTGTTAGCTGTGTTGCGCATAGCATTATCCCTGTTGCGAGCAAGAAGAGTATCCCAAGCATTGGAGCTGTTCTTTGTGCAATCATTCCAGCTTCGTTAATTACAAAATTGATACCTTCCGCGTTACCTTCCAACCCAAATGATGTTACATATGCAAGAAGCGCCAAAGTTAACATGGTAATTAATCCCAATCCCCAAAAAACAATCAGATGTTCTAGGTTTATAACCTTCCACCACTTATTAAATCTGCTTACATTCTCTGTAGTTGGATCAAAAGTATTACCTGTAATAGAGAACTTCTGTTTACCACCCTTGCGGAAAAGCCCTGTAATCTTATCCGCATATTTTCCCATACCATAGCCCTTATCTCGCACATAAAATGACTGTGCCAAGTTCAAATTACCTCCCGCTCCACTATAGGCAAGTGCTCCCAAGAATGCAGCAAGTGGAATTCCAACTGGAAGAAACTCGAACCCTTCGCCTTGCCCAATAATCCCCTGCCCAAGTGCTACAAAATCTGATTTTTGCGCTAGATAAAATGTAACTCCTATAATAAACGGTACTCCAATTCCAATGAGCCACATTTGTAATCGCTCTACAGTTTTATAAAGCACTTTTCCAAAAGTTAACACCGCTCCAATCACTAAAAATATCCCCACGCCCAATACTTGAACGTTCTCTATTCCAAATGCTTTAGAAAGAAGTGTCGCACCTGCCAATCCTATCCCTGGCCATCCAAATCCTAAGAAGGTGGATAATATAAACCAAGCCGGAAGAAACTTAAGCAGCCGCGCAAACCCTACAAAAATGCTTTCTCCATATATAAGCGCGTATCTTTCTACCTCCATATTTATAAAGAACTGCATCGTGAGCCCGATGACTATCGCCCACGCAATTCCTAAACCATAATTACTAGCCAAATACGGCCACAAGATCACTTCGCCACTACCAAGGCCAAGCCCAAGCAGAATAAAACTGGGACCAATAAGACGCTTTAGAGGAAGTGGTTTGGGGAGGTCTTTTTCCCCAAGAGGGAGGGTATTTGCCATGCTCTTAGCATATCACGGTTTCTTATTATGAAAGAGGCAGATTTAATTGATTCGTATCCAGTATTACGTATTTAGTATAGCGGGAAATGCCTACCTAGATACGAAATACTAGATACGAAATACGTGAGAATACCTCGCCCATGAAGAAAAAATGAAAAGCAATGAGCATTATTAACTTTTCACTTGTTCCAATAGACAATTAATTCATATACTCCCAAATATGCGAATACAACGTACATGGCTTATGTGGCTTACAATAGTTGTATTCGTTTTGGTGACTATAGAAATACTATCATCTGTCACTCTGCTGGGGCTAAAGCATTGGAAGAACATTACGTATGACCCTGCCCTGTCTTACTTTGTAGAAAAAGATTCATTCACAAGATTTATTAACGGAGACCATGTCATCTTTAAATATCACCCAGAGCTCGGCTGGACGGCCAACCAAAATGACAATCCCTTTTATGGGATCAACGAACAAGGATTAAGAAACAACGAAACGATATCGACAGAAAAATCATTACACACCCTGCGAATTGCGGCCTTCGGCGACTCCTATACATTTGGCCAAGAGGTATCCTCTGATGAGGCATGGGCAACATTACTTGATAATTTATTACCAGATACAGAAGTATTAAATTTTGGAGTGGGAGGATATGGAATTGATCAAGCATTCCTACGTTACAAAATTGACGGAGCTCAATACGATCCGGACATAGTACTTATTGGATACAACATTGCCACAAGCCTACGCTCAGCAAATAGATATCGGCCTTTCATGCAAAATAATTTAACAGTAATGACTAAGCCTCGTTTTTTGTTAAATGCAGGAGAATTAATTCTCCTAAAAAACCCAATACAAACATTAGAAGAATATCAAAACTTAATAGCAGATCCGATTGGAACAATTAAGTATTTTTGCAAGCATGATTATTTCTGTGAATCTAAAGAGCCAAGAATCGCTTATGATTTTCTTCCTACTATGCGTTTGTGGTATGTAATACGCAATCAATTGCAATCACATAAAATTGATAGAAAGCTAACAAAGAATGGAGTGTTGAATACAGAAAATGAAATTTTTACATTAAGCATCGCAATTATTGAAGAATTCGTACAAGAAGTATTAGAAGATGGCGCCATGCCCATTGTCATTCTTTTCCCAACTAAAGACGACGTAAATAGAGAATACAATAATGTCAGTGTCGTTTATGAACCATTAAAGTCTGCTCTGGAAAAACGAGGCATACAAATAATTGATTTAAAGAATATATTTCATGAGTTCGCCTCAAAACATTCTTATACAGAACTCTTTATGCCTTATAATCATTACACTCCAGAAGGTAATGCAATTGTGGCACAAAAATTGGCAGATGAATTGCAAAAAATTCTACAGAAGCAGAATTAATCCTTAACCTTTATTTCCACTGCTATTTTTCCAGTTGCATACTGTTTTAGCAGCATTCGAATTACATCCGAAAGCGAAAGCTCGTCGCGTTTACACTGTCGCTCTGCGGCAAGTTTGATGCGGGGAGATAAACGAACGGAGATTGATGAATCTGAGTCAGGCATAGGATAAGGGTTAATAGTTATGTATTACATTGTACCCTAAATGTAGGACAATGTAATACAGCCACATTATTGGCGGTCTCAACTTTTAAGTGCAACACGTAGATGTTCTGAGAATACTTCTTTAGGAGTTCTCCATTCAAGTGTTTTTCTAGGTCTGGTATTAAGAGATTCTGCTACTTGATCTAGTTTCTCTTGAGTTACATTTTTAAA
>JAIPIN010000047.1 GCA_021734665.1 Kiritimatiellales bacterium | reverse complement strand
GAATACAGGGGGCAATATGTCATTGTTCAAATCCACATAACAGATCACTGGATGAAGGTTTGGCAGGAGACTGGTTCATCTGCACATCTGTTGCTACAGAGATCATTTAAAGTGTAAACGTTTATTTGCTCCCTAACCGTTAGGGGGATGGAGGCTGTTTGTTGGAGGAACGGTATGGTCGTTTTAGGCAATTATGTCCTAAGTTTCGAGCAGTGAAGGGGCCGGGGGATGGAGGAAGATTGAAACTTTATCCCGATTCACCTGTGTTAGAGATTGTATTTATTATTTCCCCCATATTTATATGTCCAAGAGGATTTTAATTTCTACGGTAACAGGTGCCATGCTCGTATCTGCTGCTGTTCCAGCACTTGCTTTTGGTTTTGGAAGAGGTGAAGCAAGAGGCAATATTCCCGATGAAGTTCGTGATCAGATCACGGCTTGTCGTGATTTAGAAACCAAAGAAGAAGCACGTGATTGTAATCATGAAGTTATGAGCACTTACATGGAAGAAAATGGTATTGAGCCTGGCGAAGGTTGCATGGGAGGCGCAGGAATGAAGAGACGTCCAAACATGCGTAACATGCCAGAGGAAGTGCAAGCAGATCTTGATGCATGCCGCGAGAGTTCAGATGATACTGAAGTTGTACGTGACTGTGTGCACAATGTAATGACCACCTACAAAGAAGATAATGGTATTGAAGGTTTTAAGACCGGCCATGGTCAGGGCTTTGGTCAAGGAGCACGATTCGAAAAAGGTGAAGGATTCGAACAAGGTGAAGGTTTTGGATTTGGTCGCAGAGGAGGCATGGGACGCAACATGCCAGAAGAAGTGCGAGAATCAATGAGAGCTTGCCACGAAGATAATCCTGAAGACCGTGAGGCAGCACATGATTGTGTAATGGAAATTATGGAAGAATTCAGAGTTTCTGAATAATAAAGAGGATCCAATGAGGAAGGCACAAAGGGCGTCTCAGGGGGCGCCCTTTTTCTTAAAATTTATAAACATCTTTGCGATGTTTGACTCTGGTGATTGTGATGATTTCTATACGTTTTTTAAAATGATAGATCACTCTATATCTTCCAAGTCTTAGCCTGTAAAGATGCTCGGCGTTTTTAAGTTTCTTGGAGTTTTTAGGACGCGGATTAAATGCAAGTTGATCAATTTCATCGAGAATAGTATATGCGATTTTTTTAGGAATTAAACGCATGTCTTTTAAGACCGTATTTTTGTAATTAATTATATATTTCATAGATCAAGAGCTTTGCGCATTTCTTCTGATGACATTGTCCCTTCATTTTTTCGAGCTTCAAATACTGCCAAATCTTCAATATCTTCAAGTGCATTCATCATGTTTTCAAATTGATCAACTGGAACCATGACACACTTAGGCTTCGAGTTAACTATAAGATAAATAGGAGCATCATCGGAAAGGCTTTTAGAACCGTGTTTTTTGATATCTTGAATGGTTATAGTTTTCATTAGTAGATGGGGAATTTGCCATTGAATTATATACTAAATTTGGTACTAAATAAAGTACTATTTTAAGTTATTTTCAAGGTGAATTCTTAGTTTTTGGCTAGCCCTTCCCCGATGGCTTGTACTATTTTTTTGTTCAATAGTTAGCGCTGAGAATACAGCTTTTTCGCCATCTGGTAGGAAGCAAGCCGAGATAGGAAGCCCAGGTAAATAGTCAGCTTCCAATCTCTCAGTAATCACTCCTTCACATCGTCCTTCGAATGTGTGGAGTTCTTCATTATGGTCTAAGTAGGCGAGTGTACATACAAATGCTGCACGCTTGTTCTTTTCCTTCTTCATGCGTTCTAGGAAGTATTCAATCCATTCTTCATCACTTGCAGTAGGGCCAGCCCCCCAGCGTCTTGTGTGTATACCAAGTTCATTATCCAGAGCTTCTATAATAATTCCAGAATCATCTGCGATGGTCGGAATCTTTCCAGATGCAGTATAAAAGTGCTGCGCCTTTTGGATGGCATTCTCTTTAAAGCTTGATCCTGTTTCTTCGGGATCACTTTTTATTCCAAGCTTTTTTGGATGCGTAAGATCAAGTTCTAGTCCGCTTAATACTTCGGAGATTTCTATTATCTTGCCTTTGTTATTAGTTCCAATGAGAAGTTGCATGATGAGAGAATAAATGATTGTGGAGTAATAGAGTATTAGATTAATAGAATAATAGAGTAATAGAATACGAGGATCACAAAAGATTTTTCCTAATATTCCAATATTCTAATATTCCAATTAACTATCCGCTGCAATAAATACCTTTCTAGCCTTTGCTCCATCCGAAGGACCAATCAAACCTTTGTCTTCCATAATATCTAGTAGCCTTGCAGCACGTGCATAGCCTACCTTTAGCTGACGTTGTAGCAGGCTGGCAGATGCTCTTCCAGTTGTTTGTACAACTCGTACAGCATCAAAGAACAACTCATCACCACCGTTGTCATCAGCTTCTAAGTCTATAGTGTCATATCGGCCAGAGGATTCATTTTCATCTTCTTCGCTGTTTGGCATGTCTATCTGTTCTGTAATCTTTCCTCCCCCTGCAATCTTTACTGCATTTATTACACGTTCCACTTCTTTTGTTTCTATGTATATTCCCTGAATACGTACGGGCTTTTGTGTATTAGCTGTCATTAAGAGCATATCTCCTTTTCCAAGAAGATCTTCTGCCCCAACGCAATCAATAATTGTTCTAGAGTCAACTGCACTTACAGTACGGAAACTAATACGTGTAGGGATGTTTGCTTTAATCAGACCTGTAATAACATCCACACTCGGGCGTTGAGTAGCAATTATCAAGTGCATACCTGTAGCTCTAGCCATCTGAGCGATACGCGCAATCATTGTTTCTGTATCTTTGCGGAATTGACGCATCATTAAGTCGGCAAGTTCATCAATGATAAGTACAACACGTGGTAGCACATTCTCTTCTTCTGTTTGTTTCTCGTTGAATTCTTCTAGATGGCGTGCGCCAACTTCGGAGAATCTGTGCAATCGTCTTCCCATTTCTGCAACAACCCACCTTAGTGCCTGTAGTGCTTTATCAGAATCTGTGATAACTGGAGTTAGCAGATGTGGAATCCCATCATATGGCATTAACTCTACACGCTTTGGATCGATCATTATGAACTTAAGTTCATGTGGTGCGTTCTGGAACAAAAGTGCTGTAAGGAACGTATTCATACATACAGACTTTCCTGATCCAGTTGCTCCTGCTACAAGCAAGTGAGGCATATCTGCCAGATTGGCAACAATAGATTCACCAGATACATCTCGTCCTAATGGGAGCGTAAGAGGGGACTCGCTTTGTATAAATTCTGGGCTTTCTAGAATTTCTCTTAGATGTACCAGAGTGCGTTTTGAGTTTGGCATTTCTATTCCTACAAGTGCTTTACCTGGGATTGGCGCTTCTATTCGCAGGCTTGGTGCGGAGAGAGCCAAAGACAAATCATCCTTAAGATTGCCAATGCGGCTGAGTTTTACTCCTTCGGATGGTTGGAGTGTAAATTGTGTAACTGTTGGTCCGGGGCGCGCGTCGCGTACAGTTACTTCTACATCAAATTCTTCAAGTTTTTCTTCTATAAGACGTGCTTGTCTTTTTAATTCTTCGTCATCTACTGCAAGTTCACTCTGTGTGCTATCTAATAGGTCAAAAGATGGGAATGTCCATTCTTCATAGCGAGTGTCTTGCATTTTAATTGTATCCTTTGCTTGCACTTTTTCTTTTACATTTTTCTTAGTCTTTTCCTTAGCAACCTTTTTGGCAAAAGCAGGACGAATGATATTGAGCTCTGGCTCTTCTTCATCTTCATATTCTTCATCCTCATCTTCTTCATATTCTTCATCTTCATCCTCATCTTCTTCGTATTCTTCATCTTCATCTGCAGTTCTTACTCTGCGCTTGGATCTAATCTTCTTTTTCTTAGGAAACTTAATTAGAGATATTGTTGATCTGGCTATAGCGCCAAGGTCTGGTTCAAATGCAACAAACACTCCAATTAAAAAAATTGCAGTTAAAACTGTGTAACCAACTGCGCGAGTTGTAAACAACACAAATGGCAGACTAACAGTGAATCCAATTGCACCTGCTAGTTCATCTCGCATTGGAGCCAAATCTTCCAACGGTGCGCGCATGTGCATAACTCCAAGGAATGCTAGAATACAAAGCAGAAGTCCAATAGATCTTTTTGCTTCAAAAAAGTTTTCTGCTGCAAACCAATGCAAAACTCCAGATCCAATTAGGAATAACGGGAAGATCATTCCCCATCGTCCAAAGAAGAATGTAAGTAGAGTGCTTAGAGAGTTGCCAATTGCTCCTGCTTGATCTCTTAATGCAAGCAGCACAAGAACTCCAAATCCAATCTGCACAATGCCACTAATATGGCGAATTGTATTTTCGCTTAAATCTAACGTAGAAGTCTTTCTACGAGTAGAACGCCTGCGGCGGGTTTTGCGCTTGGCCATGGACTAGGGTATTTATAGCACTTTTCGCAAAGATGGGAAATGTTGATTTGATCTAGCAGCTAGACTCTAGACAACTAGTGGCTAGTAATGATGAACTATAGCTAGGTTTAAGCTAATCCCTAGCTGCCTAACCCCTAATCCCTAGTTTTAAATTACAAACATGCAGCAATCTGCTATTCTTAAAACATGAAAGTAGTAATCTTTGGTGCCCGCGGGTACCTCGGCACGTACTTTTCTAAAGTATTTGAGAATGCTCTTACTCCCCGCATTGATATTAGTGATGTGGATCAGGTTATATCTGCTATGGAGGAGCTAAGGCCGGATGTAATTATCAATGCAGCCGGAAGAACTGGTCGTCCAAATGTTGATTGGTGTGAAGATCACAAAGAAGAAACATTAATTAGCAATGTTGCAGGTCCAATTCTTCTTTTGAACGAATGTGCCAAGCGCGGAATTTACATGGCTCACTTGGGCTCTGGTTGTATCTATTCTGGTGATAATGGTGGCAAAGGATTTAGCGAAGAAGATCCGCCAAACTTTTCTGGAAGTTTTTACTCACGAACCAAATCATGGATTGATCAAATCTTAAAAGAATTCCCAGTACTTGTTCTTAGATTACGAATGCCTTTTGATGGAACAAACGAAGAGCGTAATTTGATTACAAAATTAAAAAACTACAATCAGATATTGGATGCTCAAAATTCAATAACTTATATTCCGGATTTCTTGGAAGCTTCTAAAAAACTAATAGAGAAAAGGGCAACTGGGCTTTATAACATGGTTAACCCTGGAACAATTTCTCCGTACGAGATAATGGAGATGTATAAAGAGATTGTTGATCCGTCAAAAGAATTCAAGCCTTTTAAAATAGATGAACTTACAGAAGTTACAAAAGCAGGCAGAAGCAGCTGTGTGCTTGATTCCAGCAAACTACAAGGAGAGGGGATCAAAATGAAGCCAGTTAAAGAGGCTGTGGAGGAGGCATTGATAGCGATTAAGGGCTAGGTCTATTAGATCAATAAATAACATATAAATTGGTTACAAAAAGCATATGTATCTATAGAATTGGGCAAATTTCCCCTTTAGATATATGAATCATCGCGTAATTTCAGTCCAATATGAAGAAGGACAAACTCTTGAAGGCTTACTTGGTAGCGAGGACGCTCTTGTTATTACTAAAAATGACCATGAACGCACAGCAGCACTTAAAGTAGATATTGTTAATGATGCAGATGTGGATCAGATTACTGCGAATCTTAAAGAAAAGGGATTCAAAGTTCTTGGTAATCGTCCTTTCAATGCTATTTTGCCTGTGGAAAATAAGAAGCCAGTTTGGAGTGTTCCTGTAGCAGGTATTAATAATTAGGTTGTGTAATTAGTACATTTCTTGAACTTCGAAAGATTGGATCTAAGTGCTTATTTAACTAGCTTTAGATGCTGCATAGGCCTGAAGTTACTTCTGAGTAAATATTGCTATAATAATTGCAATGAAAACTTGTTCGTATGTGCGGGCACTTAGTAGCGCAGTTCTTATAAGTAGTGTGGTATTTATCATATGGATGTGTCTAATCAAGATTCACGCTCCAGATTTTTGGTGGAATTTAAAGGCGGGGCAGATTATTCGTGAATTTGGTTGGATTACTACCGAACCATTCGCATACACAAGAGAGGGAATGCCGTACCTTGCAATTCATAGTTGGCTCTCTCAGGTTATTATATCCATTGCGTATGGATATGGAGGAGCAGGAGGAGTGATAATGTTACGTACACTAATTGTGATTTCCACATTTGGTGTTTTATTGATTATTGATACAAAACGCATCTGGCCTAATTTCTTTCCAATTCTATTAGGAGCGATTGTCATGAGAGGCGCAATATTTGATCGACCATTGATCTTTACTTTTTTGATGTTGGCCTGTGCTTTATATGTCACATTTAAATTATTAGAAGTCCCAGAAAGTAGCCAAAAAATCCGTACTAAATATTTGATCAAATGGATAGTTATTCTTATGTTTATTCATGTTCTTTGGATCAATTTGCACGGAGGAGCAGCGTTATTATCTTTTGGTTTATTAGGAGCAGTTTTGCTACAAAAGTATTTTGATTTGATTACAAGCAAGGCAAACCTAAGCTCGTTATTAAAAAATAGTGAAGCTGGTTTGATGATATTAGGATTATTGCTGCTAATTCTTGGATCGATAATTACTCCAAATTCAATACATACTCTTGAGTATGTCTACACTCTATTTACGGACCAGACAAAAGATTTCATTATGGAGTGGATTCCTTTGGATACTTCTGACTATTGGAAGCAACTATGGTTCTTTTGGTTTATAGCTGTTGTGAGTTTTGGAATTCAGCTAAGAAAACCCATAGCGTGTGGAATTATTTTAATTGCATTGGGATATATGTCTTTTAGTGCAAGCAGACACACTCCTCTATTTATAATAACCAGTCTTGGCATTACTTTTTACCAGTTAAAGTATAACAAGCAGTGGGGATTATTTATGAATACGATTCTTCAGAAAAAGCTTTTAGCAATTGTAATAACCATTGCAGCTTTCATAATAGTTCTTATTATTAATGATCCTGTGCGTTCGATGCTATCACAAGAGAAAGTATCAGGAGTTGGCACCTACGAGCCCTTAAAGTCCGCATATGAATTTATCGAGGAGTCACAACCAAGTGGTAATATGTTCAATTCTTATTCTGTTGGTCAGTATCTTGAATATAGAGGCTATCCTGACCGTAAAGTGTTTATTGACGGACGTAATGTGGATCATGGATATGAGTTTATGAGCAAAACACTTTATGCTGCGTATGATATAGATCTTTGGAAGGAGCTAGAATCAACCTACAATTTTACATATGCAATAATAGACTACCGCCCAAAAAAAGATCCTGATAATAATTACCTATATGGTCATTTGGATGAAAATCCAAGATGGCATCTTGTTTTTATAGATGATCTTTACGCGGTTTATTTCAAAGATATTCCAGAGCACTTGGATCTTATAAAACAATATGAGTATAAGATTCTCACGACAGACAATTTTGGCAGAATGACAGTTTTTGATGATGTTGATAAATCGCAAGCAAGAGATTTGGCTGATGAACTTATAAGGCAATCAGATACAGATTCAAGAGGTATTATTTCTCTTATTGTCACCCTTTGGGAGCAAAACCCTCGCCTTCAGGCGATCCCTTTAGGATGATATAGTTGTTTCATGCTTAACTACCGCAAGGGTTCCCATACCGTTTTTGATCTTAAATACCACATAGTTTGGATTACAAAA